>NZ_JBGLYM010000100.1:0-455 GCF_047303955.1 Pseudomonas sp. Pseusp88
CTTGCTGGCGATGGCGTCAGACCAGACGCTGAAGCTAGTGCGAGCGCTGCGCACTCGATCGCCAGCAAGCCGGTTCCAATTGCCAACCAGCGACGCGGCGCCGCGGGTATTTGGCGTTGTAAGCACCCTGCTAAAACCATTCAAGAAAATTCCCGCTCACTTTGAAGATTTTCCCTACAGCGCCATTTGTAATTGGTCTTTAGCATCCGCTACTCCGCATTGACTCGGTTATATCGCGCCACTTCTCACACCTCACATTGAAGTTTTTCAACTAACGGCGTTGCTGTTATGCGCAACTTCTTGCGCACTTTTAAAGTGAGATGAATACCGGAACAACCAAGTCAGCCGATCTGTCCGTCATAATCAACAAGGAACACCGGATGTTCGCGCCAGCCAATCAAACTCACTTCTCTTTGACCATCGAGGGCTTTGCCAGCGATTTGCAGGTAGCGTCC
>NZ_JBGLYM010000101.1:0-449 GCF_047303955.1 Pseudomonas sp. Pseusp88
GGTTATGTGTGAGGTTGCGGCGCTCGCTGACCAGTTCCAGGTCGAAGCGATAGGGTTGGTTAGTGCCTTCGGTGTCGATGAACGACAGCGCTCGCAGATCGTGCTCAAGATCATTGGTGGTAAGGCTGAAATAAGCCTGGCTGGCAGGAGCGAACATCCGCTGTTCCTCTAAAAAATGATATTCACGACACGCGCATTGAAAGAAGTGCGCAAGCAGTTGTGCGCAAAGGCAAAACGCAATTACTCACTCAACTTCGATACGAAACAGCGGATACTAAAATGCAAACTACAAATGGCGCTGTAGGGCATTTCTTTAATACATGAGGGAATTTTCTTGAGAGATTTATTGCGCCGTTCAGTGCGCTGAAGGATTGATATTGAGTGGGGGTTTTCGCCGGGAATAGGTCATTGAAGTCACCGCCGCCTTCCCGGCTGAAGCCGGTCCCACA
>NZ_JBGLYM010000102.1:0-442 GCF_047303955.1 Pseudomonas sp. Pseusp88
TTTGAAGAGGCGCTGGTACGGGGACGGGTCCCGGAGCAGGACACCGCGCTGTTCGTGGCCCTGGATGATCCACTGGCCATGGTCGACGACCTGAGCATGAACCTCGCCGGCCGTCTCATGGAGCAAAGCCAGTTTGAAATGCTGCACCAGGAGCGTCTGCAAAGTGCATCCGCCGTGCTTGACCTGTGCGGCTTCGATGTCGCCACTTTTATGCCGGCCTCGCTGAAAGATCCATTCCAGCGCCAGGCCTACACCGATGACCTGTACACCCTGCTCAATGTCCACGATGACATCGCGCGAAGCCAGGAATTGGTGCCGGGCGATCAGGCGGGCATGGTCGATCTGGCCGCCGCGTCGGCGCTGACCAATGCCGAAGCACCGTTCAAGGCCCGCTGGGGTCACCTGCCCGACAGAAGCAAATGGCAAAAAGCCCTCGAACAAT
>NZ_JBGLYM010000103.1:0-433 GCF_047303955.1 Pseudomonas sp. Pseusp88
CCCCCCCCGGTCACCTTAGCTTTTAAATACAAAAAAATTTTGTATCAACAAAAAAAAAAAAAAAAAAAAACTTTAAAAAAACCCCCCCCCCCCCCTTTTTTAGAAATAACCAAAATTGAGAGCGCAAGGGGAATTTCGCATGTCGAATCACTTCATGATCGTGCTTGACATGCAGTTCAAGATGTTCGAATGGACGTGGCACATAAGTGCCGTTCGCTTTCTGTTCGGCCTTTTCTTTCCTGAACTTTTCCCAGAAGCGCATCCCTTCCGGATCTGGATCCGTCATGATGTTGTCCGGGAGCACCTCCTGGGTGTTGCCCCAAGGCAGTCGCGTTCCGATCAGCTTGAATAATAGGTTGCGCGGCAAGGCGTCAGGCTGTTCGGGAATCCGATCCGGGTGGTAGGCCTCTGGTGCGTAGTAAGACTGTGATTC
>NZ_JBGLYM010000104.1:0-426 GCF_047303955.1 Pseudomonas sp. Pseusp88
GCATCGTAGTCGTAGCTTTGCGTGTAGTTGGCGATCTGGTTCGGATCAGGCGGCAGGTTTTGCAAATCGGGCAGGGCCGGGCCGTGGCTGCTGCCGGTTTTCACTTCGCGGCCGGTGGCTTCGATCAGTTGATACAGGCTGTCGTAGCAATAGCGGTTGATCGGTTTGATCCGTTGATTGGCGAAGAAGCGCACCGGTTGGGCGCTGTCTTCGATGGACAGGATATTGCCGACCGGGTCGTGGTCGTACTTCAGCTGCTGCAAAGGTTCTGCGTTGACAAGTCCGGCTTTGAGTTCGATCAGTCGGCCATCCCGCAGATCGTATTTATAGTGGCTGATGACGCCATTGCCCGCAGTTTCCTGCTCAACCTGATCGAAGGCGTTGTAGTGCATCTCGCTGACCAATGTTTCGGTCTGCTCGTTTTCG
>NZ_JBGLYM010000105.1:0-426 GCF_047303955.1 Pseudomonas sp. Pseusp88
GGGCCGGCGTGGCATAAGGCGGGGGGGATGTATGCCGAAGTCGGTGGTAAAACCCTGAAGGTGGCACAGGCTGGATACTTGGAATGGTTGGGAGAAGCTAAGGCCGCCTCCAGGGGCAGTACCCAGGCAACCATCGCTAACGAGTTTGCCACGTTTTCGAAGGGTTTGATCTTGCGTACCATGACGTGGGCGACCTTGGGGGCCGTTGCGGCGGGGGTTGAGGCTTGGCAGTTATCCGAGGACACCAGTCGTGCCACAAGTCCGGAAGAAAAAGTACTGCTTTGGGCGAAGTTTGGCGTAACTGGCGGAATGTCTTTTGTGGCTACAGGCCAGCTTGTTGGCGCAGCCTTCGGCTATTGGTACGGCTTTGCCTGGGTAATGTCCACGCCGGTAGCGATCATCCTGGCGGTGCTCGGCATCGCCTAT
>NZ_JBGLYM010000106.1:0-398 GCF_047303955.1 Pseudomonas sp. Pseusp88
GTCTTGAAAGGAAATTGCGCATGACGAATCACTTCATGATCGTGTCGATAATGCAGCTCCAGATGTTCAAATGGGCGCGTTACGTAAGTGCCATTCGCTTTCTGTTCGGCCTTTTCCTTTTCGAACTTTTCTCCGTAGCGCATTTTTTCGGGACTTGGATCTTGCATGATGTTGTCCGGGAGCACCTCCTGGGTATTACCCCAGGGTAGCCGGGTCCCTATCAATTTAAAGAGTAACTTGCGCGGCAAGGCGTCAGGCTGCTCGGGAATCCGATCCGGATGGTAGGCCTCTGGCGCGTAGTAAGACTGTGATTCGACCGGGGTAGACATTACTGCGCCTTATGGGTGAGTTCGTCGGCCCAGAACGGCCGATGGGTTGTGGTGAAGTCGGCCCTGGCG
>NZ_JBGLYM010000107.1:0-378 GCF_047303955.1 Pseudomonas sp. Pseusp88
GCCAATCCTGCCGGGATAAATGCATGTTTTCGAATATCGCCGCTTGCAGGCCCACGGCCATGCCCGCCAGGCCGGCGGGTAACTGGATCTGTACCCAGAAACCTGACGAGGCTCTCGGGTTGCGGTGACCGGAGTACTGCACGGCCCTGCCCACCACACTGGGGCGTTGCAGGATTCTAAGCAGATCTCGCATCTGTACGGCATGGCCCTGACCGGTTGAGCCGCGGCCCCAGTTGCAACGGTATAGCCACAGGCGCAGCCCTTCGCGCTTGTAGCGGTTGGCGGCCATGGTGGTCATTAAATAGGCGATGCCGAGCACCGCCAGGATGATCGCTACCGGCGTGGACATTACCCAGGCAAAGCCGTACCAATAGCCGA
>NZ_JBGLYM010000108.1:0-363 GCF_047303955.1 Pseudomonas sp. Pseusp88
GCCGATGATGCGCATGGGGCGCATGAGCGACAGTCTTTTCAGCTCATCTTCATGGCCTTGCAGGGCAAGGCGGGCGGCGCGTTGGTCGTAGGCATTGCCGGGGCGGCTGAGGACGGCTTTGGCGGCGACTATTTGTTTATTGACAGTGGCGATGTTGGCCAGCCATTTCTGGTAACTCTGCTCCCAGTACGGGTCGAACAGCAGTTGGGTGGCCAGGGAGATTTCGATGGAGAACAACACTTGAGGCGCCGCCAGGGTCAGTGCGTTCTCGGGTTTCATGCCCGGCAGCAGCAGGGCGCTCAACCCGTGCCAGGCGTCTCGGGCCTGATCGTTGGCGACTTTGATCAGGGTGGCCATGGCGTG
>NZ_JBGLYM010000109.1:0-339 GCF_047303955.1 Pseudomonas sp. Pseusp88
CCGGCAGAGCAAAAAGTGGTGGTACACACGGCCGACAATCACCTGGTCAAGGGCACTCGTGACAAAATGAACAGGGAGCTGTGCAGCAGCGTTCTGCACCTCTGGAATTACTACTCCCACCCCAACCTCCAACTCTGGCTGGAGATTGCCACCATCGAGGGCGAGCCGATCCGCCTGCCCTTGCCCGTGGACCTGCGCGTGACACCCCGCCAGGTCGACGCCCAGTGGAATCAGTTGGTGCCGGTGCTGCCCTTTGTTTCGCTGCCCGGAGCCAAGAGCGCTGACGATCACGGCACGCCGGTGCTGGCCCGGCCCGGCTTTGTCTATGTGTTCTACCAG
>NZ_JBGLYM010000010.1:0-193788 GCF_047303955.1 Pseudomonas sp. Pseusp88
CACTCGTAGCTCAGCTGGATAGAGTACTCGGCTACGAACCGAGCGGTCACAGGTTCGAATCCTGTCGAGTGCACCATTTACAAGGTTGTTTACAGTAATGTAGATAACTGGCTTCAACCAGGGGTAATCTGGTTTATCAAGTACCACCTGCACTCGTAGCTCAGCTGGATAGAGTACTCGGCTACGAACCGAGCGGTCACAGGTTCGAATCCTGTCGAGTGCACCATACACCAAAAAGCCCATATCGAAAGATATGGGCTTTTTGCTTTTTGCATCTTTTTAATTTGAAATGAGATTTTGTAGGAGCTGCTGTAGCTATTTCTTACCCTTCACGCACCCATCCTGATCAAACGCCACTCTATTGCTGCGGCCTTCCTTGCTCTTGTAGGTGTAGTGCAGCTCGCCATTGCGGTTGGCAATGGTATCGGGCCTGCCCAGCATATTTTCCACGTCGCGGCGGGTCATGCCTGGCGGCGTCTGTCGATTCATGATCGCCTTGCGCCGTTGTTCGGCGCTCAGGCGGTTCCCGCAGCCATCCTGCCATTCGCCGACAACCAGAATTTCCTCTTCCCTGGCCGGCCTGCCAATGCTCCTGCTGCTATATCGCTCGTGCCTTTCGGCAGGTGGCAGTAAGGCGAGGCCGCCTCCAGGGGGCGGATTGTAGGCATGCTGCACGGTTCGTTCGTGGTTGATAGGGCAGGACAAGGTAGTGAAAGTGATATGGCCTTGAGCATCTTCGCAACGATTGACTGTGGTGGCTGGGGACAGGGCAGGCAGGCAAAGCAGGGTGGCAAGCAGCAATCCTGGGCTGTAGGCTGGCATTCGACGTCCTCCTTGACGACAGAGCAACAGCCTAGCCAACAGCTTTTTTTCCGGCGAGCGTGTTTTGTTGGCTGAATGTAACGTCGCACTATTAATGTTTCTTCGTTGACTCAAGTGTGTGTTGCAAGCATTTGTTTCAGGTTGAATTTTGTCGCCTCCGGCATGCCCAAGCGGTGTATCATTGCGCCCGTCAGCCCCGCCGGGGCTTGTGGAAAACCTCCATGGACTTACCCAGTAGTTACTTGACCTTACGATTCAACAATCATGCACTAACTGATTGATCCCCCGGCGTGCTCCTCCGCTGGGGGTGGAGTTCGCCTATGACCGAAATCGAAGTAAAAAAAACGCAGGAAAGCTTGCAGGATCGTCTGGCTCAAGTCGTCGAGCTGCTGCAGCGCCAGCGTGTTGTCGAAGACCTGACTCATCGCCAGGAAGGTCAGAACCAGGATCGTGTGGAAAACCTGGTACACCGGCAAAATCTTGTCGAGCTGCAACGCAAGCTTGATGACCTGCACTCTGCTGACGTTGCCTATATCCTCGAAGCGTTGCCCCTCGAAGAGCGTCTGACGGTCTGGCAACTGGTCAAGGCCGAGCGCGACGGCGATATTCTCCTCGAAGTATCCGATTCGGTTCGTGAAACCCTGATCGCCGATATGGACGATCACGAGCTGTTGGCGGCGGCCAAGGAAATGGACGCCGACGAACTGGCCGACCTTGCCCCCGAGCTGCCTCGCGACGTTGTCCATGAGCTGATGGAAGCTCTGGACGTACAGCAACGCGAGCGTGTGCGTTCGGCGCTGTCCTATGAAGAGGATCAGATCGGTGCACTGATGGACTTCGAGATGGTGACCATCCGCGAAGATGTCAGCCTCGAAGTGGTTTTGCGCTATCTGCGTCGTCTTAAAGAACTGCCGAGCCACACGGACAAGCTGTTCGTTGTCGACTACGACGGCATTCTCAAAGGTGTGCTGCCGATCAAGCGCCTGCTGGTCAACGATCCTGACAAGCAGGTTGGCGAGGTCATGGCCAACGATCCTGTGAGCTTCCACCCGGACGAAGACGCCTACGATGCGGCCCAGGCCTTCGAGCGTTACGACTTGATTTCGTCCCCGGTGGTGGACAAGAACGGCAAGCTGATCGGTCGTCTGACCATCGATGAAATGGTCGACCTGATCCGTGAGGAGAGCGAGAGCGAAGTGTTGAGCATGGCCGGTCTGCGCGAAGAAGAGGATATCTTCGCCTCGGTCTGGCGCTCCCTGCGCAACCGTTGGGCGTGGCTGGCAGTCAACCTGATCACTGCGTTTATTGCTTCGCGGGTCATCGGCCTGTTCGAAGGCTCCATTGAGAAGCTGGTGGCGCTGGCGGCGCTGATGCCGATTGTGGCCGGTATTGGCGGTAACTCCGGGAATCAGACCATTACCATGATCGTGCGCGCCATGGCGCTGGACCAGGTCAGCACCGGTAATACCAGCCGCTTGTTGCGCAAGGAGTTGGCGGTTTCCCTGATCAATGGTGTGATTTGGGGCGGGGTGATCGGTATTGTTTCCTACCTGCTCTATAACAGTTGGTCGCTGGGTGTAGTGATGACTGCGGCGATGACCCTGAACCTGCTGCTGGCGGCATTCATGGGTGTGACCATACCCATGGGCCTGGCCCGCCTGGGACGCGACCCGGCCATGGGTTCGAGCGTGATGATCACGGCGGTAACCGACAGTGGCGGCTTCTTTATCTTCCTGGGCCTGGCGACGATTTTCCTGATGTAACCGGATCTCTAATCCCGGTCCAAAAAATGCCCCGCATCCTTTGATGCGGGGCATTTTTATTTGAGCTGCGGTTGGTTTGCGTCGGGCACAAAAAAGCCAGCAATCGCTGCTGGCTTTTTGTTGTAGCTCTGCATATCAGGCTTCGGCTTCTGCTGCAGCCATTTCGGTATCGTGAGCGATCAATGCAAGCAGAGCGTTCTGTTGGCGGTGGGCCAGTTGCCGAAAACGTTGCAGCAACTCGCGTTCGTGCAAGGACAACTCAGGGCTGTCAAGGCGCATGCTTGGCTCTTGGCCAAAGGCGCCTTCCTGAACCAGGCTCTGTTCGAGTCGAGCGATGATTTCGGAGTTCATGCTGCGGTGGTGGTTTTTCGCCACTTCAGCTATGTGTTCACGCATGCCGTCTGGCAGACGTACAACGAACTTGTCAGCCGTGCGGCTGGAATAAACAGCCTGTTTTATTGGGCGCATATAGTTAACCGGTGAGTTCAGAGGAGCGGTTCTCGCAATTGGCCGCAAGGTGTCATGTTCAGACAGCCACATTGGCAAAATGTTCAACCTGGATTGTCAATTGAGGTCGGCATCATGCCCCAAACTGCCAGATCCTTGGCGTCAATTCTGTGACCAAATATTGACTCAGGTAACGGCGATTTGCCAGCACCAATTATCAGAATTGCGAGCGGTTTTGCAAAGCACCCTCAGCAACGCTCATCTGACAGCCGTTTAAATCGCCAGACATTTTGACGGATGATGGCTATGTGTCTTCAGCGTAGAAGGTTGCGGGGCAATTACGAGGATTTGCCGACAAACGCGGCAAGAAGGTGTGGGACCTGCACCGTTCAGCGCAGGACCGGATCAAACTTGAAACGGCGCCCGACGATCAACGCGAGGATAAACAAAGTGAACAAAACGCCGGCGATGATTCTGGACAGGGTGACGATGGCGGGTGCCTGATCGGAAAGCAGGTAACTGACCATGACGGCTATCGCAGTCAGGATCGCGAACGACAAGGCGGATTTCGACATGACCCAGGCTCCTTCGTGGACGGCAAAACGCTAGAAAACCCAGCGTTGGGTGGTGCCAGGTGTGGTCTTCTCGCTATCGTTGGCCAGCAGCGTGCTTGCAGGCGCAGTGCGAAGCGCCAGGCGAGTCGCTGGTTGCGTCAAGTGCGGTTGCGATTGAACAATGACCTGCTCACTCCGGTCGTCGGTGCCCGAGAAGTGCAGTGTTGCCAAGGTAGCCAGGGCTGCGACGTTGAGTGCGCAAAGGAGCATGTTCATTTCGAGTACCTCCGCTTCATGCTGTATTTTTTGGGGGGGGTGTCCACGAGGATAAACAGTGCAGTCTGCATGCCAATTTTTTTTGAGATAAATATCTATATAAATCAAATGGTTGCATTGTTTTATGGGCGGCTGTGCATTGCGTTTTGCAATGATAGCTTTTTGCTGTGTTGCAAATTGCACGATGCTGTCATGCAGCCCTGTCTTTCAGACAGGTACTACAGCGCTGCAGGCCAATGACAACATGACAAAACCGGCCCTTATCGCTAAGATGCACGCCGTTCTGACTGATGCCATTCGTGTGTCAGTCCAGCGCTCAGTGTCTCAGTAGCTCAATTGGATAGAGCATCCCCCTCCTAAGGGGAAGGTTGGCAGTTCGAACCTGCCCTGGGACACCATTCTTCAAGGGCTTGCGCTACCAGCCTTTCTCCTCGTGCAACTCGCCGCAGTGCTGTGGATGCTTGCTTCAAACAGGCACCTGACAATCGGCGAGATCATGATCATAACCGCCAACGACTGCGTCGGGTGGCCCGTCCTTTGGGCTCAGCGAGCAGTAGCTACTACGGCGACCCTGGCAATTACATGCTGACGCTAAGCGGAGAATCCTGACTCACGCCCAGGCGACGATCAGCCGCCTGGCTTGTCCTGCTTGAACGAGTCGGGCGCAGCGAGGCGAGGCTGAATGACGTGAGTCGGCGGAAGATCCTGTTGCCCCGGCGCGACTGTGAGTAACGCGCTTGCCGCGCGAAGATTTCAAAATGTTTCATGGTTCTCTATATAGTTGTACGATAACGTATGAGTTCTTTTTCACGCCCACAAATCCAATAACACTGGGGGAGAGCGAGCTGTGATCATTCATAGTATCGAAATCATCCGTATCAGCATGCCGTTCACTGCCGGTGCCGTACAGCGCCATAACCATGGTCAGGCCAAGGACGACGATGCGTTCAACGCTGCTTCGCCGACTCACCGCAGGATGGAAAGCCTGATGCTCAAAGTCACCACTGATACCGGAATGGTGGGGTGGGGTGAGGCGTTCGGGCATGGTTCCAATCCTGTCACTTTCAAAGCCTTGTCTGATGTCGTCGGGCCGATGTTTATCGGTACGCGGCTTGCCGAGCGTGAACAGACCCTTGAAAAGGCCAGGCGCGCGCTACACGGTTTCGGCTCAACCGGGGCCATGGTCTACGCACTTTCTGGTATCGATGTTGCGCTATGGGACCTCGCCGCTCAGCAGGCCGGTGTGCCGCTCTATCAACTGTTGGGTGGGACGGCGCGTACGCTGGAGCTGTATGCCAGCCTGGTCAGTTATGGCAATGATCCGGCCGAGGTGCATCGCCAGGTCAGCCGTGCCCGGGAGCTGGGTTTTCGCAAGATCAAACTTCACGAAACCCGGGTCGACGCCATTGCTGCGGCCCGCTCGGCGCTGCCCGTAGCGGCGGGTGAGTTGATGGTCGACGTCAATTGCCCATGGTCGGTGCCCGAAGCCAGGGATATCGCCCGGCAACTCAAGTCTCTGGAATTAACCTGGCTGGAAGAGCCCGTCTGGCCACCCGATGATGTCGCCGGCCTGGCCCTGGTGCGCCGTGAAGGCGTGCCGTTGTCCGCCGGCGAAAATGCTCCCGGAGTGCAAGGCATCAAAGCATTGCTTGAGCAACAGGCGGTCGATGTCCTGCAGCCCAGCGTGGCGAAAATCGGCGGCATAGGGGCAATGCTCCAGGTCTTTGCCCTGGCCAGGGAGCACGGTGTGAAGGTAGTGCCGCACTGTTTCTACTTTGGACCCGGGCTGCTGGCGGTGGCGCACCTGTGCACTCTGCTGCCTCAAGAAGTGGCAGTGGAAGTGCCATTCATTGAATTCGAGCGCCTGCTGTATCCGGCGCTGGCATTCACGCCGCGCATGGATCTGCCTTCTGTCCCCGGTCTGGGTTTTGCTCCTGATGTACAGGTGATCGAGGACTATTGCGTCGAGCGTGCTCTGATCGTGTAAGTCCGCGCTGCTGTTTCTCTTGATAAAAAAGGCCATAGAAAAATGAAAGGCAACTATCGGTGGTACATCGCCGGCCTGCTGTTCTTTGCGGGCATGCTCAATTACCTGGATCGTGCAGCGCTCTCAGTGGTCGCGCCGCTGCTCAAGAGCGAATTGCACATTGATGATGCGCAGATGGGCTTTATCTTCAGCGCCTTTTTCATCGGTTATTGCGCGCTGTGCTTTATTGGTGGATGGGCGGCCGACAGGTACGGGCCGAAAAAGGTGTTCGCCTGGGCGGCGGGCGGCTGGTCGGTCTTTTGTGGTTTGACTGCAGTCATTACCGGCTACGTGCAGTTGCTGATTTTCCGGGTGTTGTTCGGCATGGGCGAGGGGCCCATGGGCACCACCACCAATAAAGCCATTACTAACTGGTTTCCCCGGGAAGAAGCGGGGCTGGCGCTGGGGCTTACCAACTGCGGTCAACCTCTGGGTGCGGCGGTGGCCGGCCCGGTGGTAGGCCTGGTTGCGTACAACTATGGCTGGCGTGTGTCCTTCATCGTCATCGCGGTGCTTGGGATCTTATGGCTATTGGCCTGGCTGACGATTTTCAAGGACTCGCCCGAGCAGCATCCGAAAGTGTCCCCTGCCGAGCGCGAGTTGATCAGGGTCAGCCGCGAAGAAGTGCTGGTGGAAAGTGTCGCAGAGGGCCGCAGCCTGTTCAGCTACATTTTCTCGGCACCGGTGTTGGCAGTGGCGACTGCGTTCTTCTGCTTCAACTACGTGCTGTACTTTTTCCTGACCTGGTTGCCCAGCTATTTCATGGATTATCAGCATCTGGATATCAAAAGCATGAGCATCATCGGGGTGATCCCCTGGCTGGGCGCGGCAGTGGGCTTTCTGGGCGGTGGCTATGTCACCGATGTATTGGGCAGGAAGCTGGACAACGTGATTCGCGCCCGCAAAATCATGCTCACAGTAGGCCTGGGTGTTGCGGCGGCCTGTGTACTGATTACCACACAGGTGGCTTCGTTGGGGATGGCGGTTGCCTGTATCACCGTGTCCAGTATTTTCCTGTTTGTGACCCCGCAGATTTGCTGGGGGCTCATTCAGGATATCGTGCCGAAGAACCGTGTCGGCGGCACCGGAGGCTTCGTTCACCTGCTGGCCAATCTTGCCGGCATCATTGCGCCGACCTTGACCGGATTGGTGGTGCAGTACGGTGGCGGTTACAACGTCGCTTTCGTCATTTCGGCCGCCGTTTGTGGAGTAGGGATGGCGGTAGTGGTGCTGGCGGTGAAGGGGGTGAACCATCGGGCGTCGGGCCCTGTAACCGGTCAGGCGCCTGTGTCCGACTGATACCCTCGCCGGTCTGGAGCGGATCGCGCAGGGGGCGAGCTTTGCGTATCCGGACATCTTCGAAGGTATGGAGTGAGGCGACAGCAGGTCAAAGAGTGAACGTTATTGACGTATTTCCGGCGTCAACAAACCGCATTGATGTGATTATAATTTTCGGACTGATACCTCAGGCATCCATTCAATAAAAAGCGAGGCCCGAAATGATCTCCAGCCTGGAGTTACGTCACATCATTGAAGCGGCGTTTCTACCGACAAAATGCGCCTGTACCATCAGTTCCGACGGCAGCATGACGATTCAATTGACCAGCCCGGAGAACGCCGAGGAGCAACTTACCGTAACGGGTATCGATTCCGCATCGCTGGCCAGCAGCCGCTCCATCGCTGCCCTTGTGGCCGAACTCAAGGAAGAGTTGCGGCTCGGGCGGCTCACCATCCAGGAGCGTGTGCAGGCGTGAGCAGAGCTATAACCCGTTGAACAATGGCCGCGAGCACTGCTCGCGGCCATTCTGTTACGGCGGCCGGCAGGCCGGGGTCAATGCAGCTGCGACGGCTGTTGCGCGTGTGGCGTTTGCGCCGGTTTTTCCTTGTAGCCAGGCAACGATGCGGCGAAGGCCAGGGCTTCCTCTCGAGAACCGAAAGAACCCAGCCGGTCAGACTTGGTACAGACTCGCCAATCACCGCTACTGGCACTTATCACTTCATAGCCATTCATATGAATCTTCGTGAGCGTTGGAGCAATCATGATCACCTCCTGTGCCCGCCAGATGTCGGGCGTGCTTGTTGGAGGGGATCCGCCATTGCTCGTTCTGCCGAGCGTGCCCAGCGGTCGTACCTTTCGTCGGTAGTTGCAAGTGTTGGACGTTAGTCCTTGATCGCCCGGGCCGCGAAGACTTCCCTGAGTACCGGCACGGCAGACATCGCTTTCGGCCAGCCGACGTAGAACGCCAGATGAGTCACCACCTCGCTGGCTTGGGTCTGAATCGATGGCTTTTGGTGGGAGCGGCTTCAGCCGGGAAAGCGCAGGCAGAAACTAGATATTTCCATCATCTGTCACATCGCCTTCCCGGCTAAAGCCGGTCCCGCAAAAGCAATTCCTACAGGCCATAAGAGGAAAAAACTACACCACCGCCGCCTTGGCAATCTGTGCTGCACTCTCGAGTTTTTCCACCGACCAGCAAGTGTCGATCAGCTTGCGCACCTGGGCGTCGGGCAGGATGCCTTTGGCCAGGTCGCTGAATTTGGCTTCCAGTTGCTGATCGCTCATTGGCACTTCGAGACTGCCCATCGCATGCTCAATATATTTATGCAGCGTGCGTCCGTCTTTCAGAGTGATGGTCATATCGACCTGCTCCGGCTTGATAGCCGGATCGATCGTTGCGACGACTCGTTCGCGCAGGGCGACGACCTTGGGGTCGTTGACCGCGCGGTCGCTGTACTGGCGCTCCCCGGCGGCGCCTTCGATGATGGCCACGGCCACCGAATGGTAGATGCTGAACTTGCCTTCCAGGCCGATTTTCGGGGTTTTCTTGCCAGTCAGTTCGATGACCAGCGGGTGAACCTTGAGGTCGATGCGGGCGATCTGGTCCTCGCTCAGGTTGTACTCATTGCGCAACTGGATCGCCGCATCCAGTGCCGGGTGAATGACGATGCCGCAGGCGAACGGCTTGTAGGTGTTAAGCGCCGCTTCGTAGCGCTGGCCCAGGCCTTCGGTGATTTCCCGGTAATCCTGCTTGGTACTGATGGTATTGGCCCAGCCGCGCTTGGCTTCGATCATGCCGTCCGAGCTGGTGTAGTCCTTCGCCGCCAGCAGTGCGGCGAACAGGCCGTTGCTGGCAGCCCGGCCGGGGTTGAAGCTCTTGTTCATCGAGCCGAAGGATTCGCGCAGGCCCACCGGTTGCGATGCGGCCAGGCCCAGGGCCCAGACCATCTGTTGCTCGCTCAGGCCGAGAATCTTCCCGGCTGCTGCCGCTGCGCCGAACACCCCGGCGGTGCCGGTGATATGCCAGCCGACGTCGTAGTGGTTCGGGTATACCGAGTTGCCGATGCGGCATTCGGTTTCCACGCCCAGTATCAGGGCATTGAGAAAATCCTTGCCGGACACCGGATGGTATTCGGACAGCGCCAGAATTGCCGAGACCACGGGGCCAGCGGGATGGATGATGGTTTTCAGGTGCGTGTCGTCGAAATCGAAGATATGGCTGGCCACGCCATTGAGGAACGCGGTGTTCATGATGTCCAGGCGTTCCGAGCGGCCCAGCAGGCTGGCCTGGGCGGGCCCGGAGAAGGGTTTGAGGGCAGACAGTGCCCGCTCGACGGTCTCGTGACGGGAACCGCCCACGGCCACGCCAACCCAGTTGAGCAGAGTGCGAGTGCCTTCCTTACGGACATTGGCTGGCAGATCCTCATAACGGGCGTTGACCAGGTAGTGCGCGAGGATACGGGTCACCGGTTCCGGCGCGGCGGGGGCTTGGGCAGGATTGTTGATGGTTTCTCCTTGCGCCAGGGCGGACAGGGAAATGCCCGAAGCGGTTGCGGCAATCGAGGCAAATGCGCCCGCTTTCAGCAGGCCGCGGCGATTGATCGTGCTCATGGGAAGGTGTGCTCCATTATTTATGATTGTCTGTTTGCACGTGCTCGCAGGGCAGCACGGGCCAATCATGGCGTCACGGTGCTAGCATGAGAATTGCAATAATCTTATGGATCTATGCATGGCGAACATGAATCTGGAAATGAGCGACCTGCGGGCCTTTGTCGCGGTCGCCGAACTGGGCACTTTCAGCGCTGCTGCCCACGATTTGCATTTGTCGCAACCGGCCCTGTCACGACGCATCGCCAAGCTGGAATCCAAGCTCGGTGTGCGCTTGCTCGAACGCACCACGCGGCGGGTCGACCTGACGGCTTTTGGTCGGGATTTCGCGCGCAAGGCTCGGGATATCCTCAATAGCCTGGACGAGTCATTGCTCGGCCTGGGCGAGGTGGCGGGGCGCATGAACGGCGAGGTCACGGTGGCTTGCGTACCGTCAGTGGTGCGCTATTTCATGCCGCAGGTATTGCGCGAGTTTCATGAAAAATACCCGCGCATCCTCATCCGGGTAATGGATGAAGGCGCCAGTGAGGTGCTGTCCAGCGTGGTTCGCAGTGAAGCCGATTTCGGCCTGAACTACATCGGCGTGCAGGAGGCCAATATCGAGTTTCAGCCGGTGCTGAAAGAGGCCTTCGTGGTGGCCTGTCGCCGTGATCATGTGTTGGCCAGTCGCGAGCATGTCAGCTGGAGCGAGCTGGGGCAGTACGATTACATGAGCGTGGCCAAGGCCAGCGGCAACCGTTTCCTGCTGGACCTGGCCCTGGCGGATATCCCGGATCTGCCGCGAGCGTTCTGCGAGGTGCGGCATGTCATGAGCGTGGTCAGCCTGGTCGAGGCGGGAGTGGGCATTGCCGCGGTTCCGCGTTTGGCCATGCCGGAAGACGATCACCCGTTATTGGTCAGCGTGCAGCTGGTCGATCCGGTGGTCAGCCGTACGGTAGGACTGATTCGGCGACGTGGTCGGGTGTTGTCGGCGGCGGCACAGCAGCTTTATGAGCTTATCAACGAAAAAAGCCGCCAGTAGATGGCACCTTTCATAAGGCGAACTGTTATCAGGAGTCGGTAGTGCCCGGCTGACAGGTCCTTGCTCGCCAATGACGTTTATCGGATGAATATCGCCGAAAGGTGCGCAGGAAACGTTTTTATGCTGTTATTAGGTTTACCGGTCAGTATAGTTCTGCCCAGAGGTGAATCCGAATGAACAGTAAATCTGCCGACAACAATCAACGCCTGGTCAATGCAGCCGCCGAACTGTTTCTGCGCGACGGTATCCATGCCACCGGCATTGCCGCCGTCGCCGAGTACGCTGGAGTGTCGAAAATGACGCTCTATGCACACTTCGCTTCCAAGGACGAACTGATCGTCGCCTACCTCGACCAGCGCAACGAAGCCTGGAACGCGGCGGTGGATGCCAGCCTCGACAACATTGCCGGGCCAGCAGAAAAACTGCTAGGGCTGTTCGATCTGTACCGGGAGTGGCTGCTCAAGGGCAATGCCCGAGGCTGTGCCTACGTCAATTGCGCCGCCGAGTTTCCCGAGCGCGATCATCCGGTGCGCCAGGCTGTGGCCCGGCACAAACAGAGTGTCAGGGCGCATTTGTTGAACCTGGCTACGGCAGCGGGTCTGAACGATCCCCAACTCGTTGCTCAGCGCCTGTTCCTGCTGCTCGAAGGCGCCTTTCTGACCGGCGCACTGGAAAACGATGACGGCGTTTTCGATGTGGCCCGTCAGTTGGCCAGTGAGTTGATCAACAACGCTTCCCACTGAATCAGACACGTACCTGCAAAGGAGGCTGTGATGCGCATGAACGCTGCAATCGTGGTGTTGTTGACGGGCCTGGTCGGCGCCACCTTCGGTTTTGGTATCTACCTGTTTGCCCAACTCGTCCCGGACATGCGCGCCAGCCTGGGCTTTGATCTGTCCTGGGTCGGCGCCATTACAGCGTCGGGGCAGTGCGGCTATCTGGCCGCGGCGCTGCTGGCGGCATGGCTGACGCCGCGAATTGGCGGCGGTCGGGTGATCTTTGTCTCGGGAGTGGTCTGCGCCGTTGCGCTGATGTTGATTCCACTGACTGACAATATCCTGTTGATCGGCGCGCTGCTGACCCTGCTGGCGGCCACTGCGGCTACCATCTTCGTGCCCATGGTCGATGTGGTCTCGAAAGTGGTGAGCTGGCGCTATCGGGGTATGGCCATGGGCCTGGTTTCCAGTGGTACCAGTTATGGCGTGTTCGTCAACAGCCTGTTGGTGCCGGTTTATGCGCCTCAGGGTGAATGGCGGATGGTCTGGTGGTGGGTCGGGGTGTTGACCGTGGTCATGAGCGTTATGGTGCTGTGGACGTTCAAGCGCAGCGGGCTGTTCGGCAATGAGGTTGTCGAGCCTGCGCCTGTGACGATTGCCCCTGCTTCCTTCAAGCGCCTGGGGTTTCTTGACTGGATCAAACCGTGGGTGCTGATCGTCTGGGGCATGAATTTCCTCATGGGTTTTTCCACCTTTCCGTTTCAGAACTACCTGTCGTCCTACCTGCGCAGCGAGCTGGGTTTCGATGTGTCCTACACCGCGCAAATCTGGGCGGCCATAGGCTTTGTCGGCATGTTTGCCGGCCTGGCGGTGGGCATGCTCTCGGACCGTATCGGCCTGCGTACGACCATGGTGCTGGTGTTTATCAGTGTGCTGCTGGCGGCGCTGATTTTTGTGTTCCAGCCCGCTGGTTACTGGCCGTTGGTGGCGGGGGTGTTGTTCTCGGCGGCGTTCTACCCGATCTTCGGCTTGATTCCGGCCTATGTATCCAAGCTCGCGACATCCGCCTCTATGGCCGTGGCCATCTTTGCCATCGCCAACGTGATGCAGGGCACTGGCGGCATGCTCGGCAACTATGGCGCGGGCCTGCTGGCCAGTCATAGCGGCAGCTTTGCCGGGGTCTACGGGGTGATTGGTGTGGTGGCGGTGATGCTTGTCGTGCTGACGCTGATGCTGCCCGGTGAAGCCCGGCACGCCGCAGTCGAAACCGCGCAGCCTTGCACGTCATCATTGTGAACAGGACTTGTGGCACAACCGGGCAAGACTGTCTCGCTGGTGCTGCGCAGCGGCAGTCGAGCCGGTTGTTCAAGTTGCACGCTCAAACGCAGGTGCTGGCAGATCGCGTCAATCGATGCCGCTTACAGACTGAAGCGTGAAACCATGCCATTGAGATCAACGGCGAGGCGGGTCAGCTCGCTGCTGGCGGCGCTGGTCTGGGATGCGCCGTCCGACGATTGCGCGGACAGGTCGCGGATATTGACCAGGTTGCGATCCACCTCGCGGGCGACTTGCGCCTGTTCTTCGGCGGCGCTGGCGATGACCAGGTTGCGCTCGTTGATTTCAACGATCGCCGTGTTGATGGTGTCCAACGCCAGGCCTGCGCCCTTGGCGATGCTCAGGGTCGACTCGGCGCGTTCGGTGCTGTTGCGCATCGAGTTAACGGCCTGCTCGGTGCCGCCCTGGATGCTGCCGATCATGCGTTCGATTTCACTGGTGGACTGCTGGGTGCGATGGGCCAGGGCCCGCACTTCATCGGCCACCACGGCAAAACCGCGCCCGGCTTCACCGGCGCGTGCCGCCTCGATGGCCGCGTTGAGCGCCAGCAGGTTGGTCTGATCGGCCAGGCCGCGGATCACATCCAGCACCTTGCCGATATCCCGGGATTCATCCGCCAGATTGCCGACCAGGTTGGCCGTGCTCTGCACATCAGCACTCATGCGTTCGATGGCCGTGACGGTTTCCTGGACCAGATCACGGCCGTCGCCTGCCGAGGTGGTGGCGTGCTTTGAGGCTTCGGAGGTGCTCACCGCGTTGCGCGCCACTTCTTCCACGGCACTGGTCATTTCGTTGACAGCGGTGGCTGCCTGTTCGATTTCGTTGTTCTGCCGGGCCATGCCCCGTGCACCCTCCTCAGTAACCGCATTGAGCTCTTCGGCCGCCGACGCCAGCTGCGTTGCCGAGCCGGATATGCGCATCAAGGTATCGCGCAGTTTCTCCTGCATCTTGTCCATCGCCAGCAACAGGCGACCGGCTTCATCACGGCCGTCGACCTTGATCGCACGGGTCAGGTTGCCCTCGGCAATGGTCTCTGCCGCTTCAAGGGCCGAGGCAATCGGCCGGGTGATGCTGTTGGTCAGCAGCCAGGCGAACAGCATGGTCAGTACCGTGGCAACGATCAGCAGGCCCACCACCAGGTTGAATGCCGAAGAATACTGGTCGGCGGCATTGTCATTGGTGGTCTTCAACTGCTTGCTGTTGATCTCGTTCAGCCTGGCCAGCACGGTATTCATCTGGTCAGAGTTGCTTGAGGATTCGCCATTGAGCAGCTTGGTCATTTCCTCGACATTGCCCGCGCGGCTAAGGCTGATAAGACGTGCCTCGATCTGTCGGTACTCACCCAGCAGCCGCACATAGTCGGCGTAGGCCGTCTGTTCTTCCGGGGATGCGATGAGTTTTTCGTAGACCGCCTGGGCGTCGCTGATCTGCTTGTTGCGAGTGGCGAACAAGGCGATGGTGTTGTCCTGTACCGCCGCATCGCGGTTGGTCAGCAGGCGATAGGACAGTACCCGCAGGCGGATGCCGGTCACGGTAAGTGCATCCAGGTTCTGGATACTTGGCACACTGTTTTTTGCGACCTGATCGCCGGCGTCGCGGATTTTGCTCATTTGCGACAAGGCGAAGATGCCAAGAATCAGCATGAGTGCGCCGATCAGAGAGAAGCCCAGGAATGCGCGAGGGGCAATGTTCATGGATCGAAGGGACATAGTTTTTTCCAGGGGAGTGGGGCGCATTCCGTGCGAGCGGGGAGAAAGATGAAAAATTTTAATAAGTATCGGTCGTACGACGACAGTCTTGAGACGCAAGTAGACGATGTGCCGCAACTCAAGACGGCGGGGGAGTAGGGGCGCACTTAGTGATGAAACAAAGACCAGGACAGGCTCTTGCGCTGCAATTGCCTGACAAGTCGTAACCTTATGAATTTTATTGTTTTTATTGTTATGACGATCAGTGCTGGTCTCGCTACGACAACATGGACACTGCCAGGTCTCTGCAAGTGAGCCGGATCAACCTGTGCGATTTTGTCGCACCCGGTCGCGCGGCTCAGTCAGGCAAGGCGTTGGCCGACACCGGGCGGTATGCTTGCCTGTTCTGCGACCATTTCGCAGTGTCTCGTCGGGCCCGACAGTGCTAAATTCCCCGGCCATGAATTTCGCCCGAACCCATCGATCCCTCCTTGCCTGGATGCTGTGCAGCTTCATCCTGTTCAGCGGGCTCGCGTGCGGTCTGGGTCACGGGCAGATGCTCAAGGCGTTTTCTGCCGCCGACCCGGCCATGGATTGTGGCGATCAGCATGGCGCCGACGGCATGGACATGTCCGCCATGGATATGTCGACCATGGCCATGCCGAAAATGGCGATGCCCGGCATGGACATGGCCAAAATGGGCGAGCATGCCCTGATCATGAAAATGTCCATGACTGACTGTGCCTTTGCCGGCACGCTGACCCTGTCGCTGCTGTTCTTCATCGGCCTGGGCTGGTTGATTCGCCGCACGCGGCCACGCTTGCCTGCCGTCTACCGGTTCTGCCGGATTCCTTCGCGTCACAGCTTCCCCGGACTCGTCCCCCAGGCCCCCTGAGCGGTCGTCTGCACTGCAATCTCTGTTGAGCGTGGCTGCCCCCGAGTCGACGTCGCATTGTGCGTGTCGCAGTCGGTGGGTGAATGCCCGCGCTCGGACGCCTGACTTGCTCCGGAATACCTGCCATGTACTCGACCAAGAACGAGCCGCTGTTCACCCTTGCCCGGCCGCATCTGCGCTGGCGCCAGGCCTTTTGTCTGTTTCTGGCCCTGCCCGTATTGGCTCAGGCCGACGATACCGATACCCCGCAACCCCTGGGCCTTTCGCCGTTGGTGATCACGGCGGTGCAACAAAGTTCGCCCCTGACCATCGTCACTAACCCCAAGGAAGCCCGGCAGCCGGTCCCCGCCAGTGATGGTACTGACTACCTGAAGACCATCCCCGGTTTTTCGGCGATTCGCAGTGGCGGTTCCAACGGCGACCCGGTGCTGCGCGGCATGTTCGGTTCGCGCCTGAACCTGCGCACCAACGGCGGCCTGATGCTCGGCGCCTGCCCTTATCGGATGGACGCACCCAGCTCCTATATCGCCCCGGAGACCTTCGACAAACTCACCGTGATCAAAGGCCCGCAGACTGTGCAGTGGGGGCCGGGCGCCTCGGCGGGCACGGTGCTGTTCGAGCGGGGGCCGGAGCATTTCGGCGAACTGGGCGGCCGTCTCAATGGCAGCGTGCTGGCAGGTTCCAACGGCCGCTTCGACAAGGTCCTCGATGGTGCCGTCGGCGGCCCGCAGGGCTATCTGCGGGTGGTGGGCAATCAGTCGGAGGCCGACGATTACAAGGACGGCCACGGCCATACGGTGCCGTCGCGCTGGGACAAGTGGAACGGTGATGTCGCCCTGGGCTGGACACCGGACGAGGACACTCTCGTCGAGCTCACGGCAGGCAAGGGTAACGGTGAGGCGCGCCTGGGCGGCCGGGGCATGGACAGCTCGCAACTGGAGCGCGAAAGCCTTGGCCTGAAATTCGAGAAGCGCAACCTCGGCGGCGTGCTCGACAAGTTCGAAGCGCAGGTCTACTACAACTACGCCGATCACATCATGGACAACTTCCGCCTGCGCACGCCGGACCCGAGCAGCGCCATGGCCATGCCCATGGCGTCACAGGTCGATCGGCGGACCATGGGGGGACGCCTGGCTGCGACCTGGAAGTGGTCGGACGTTGAGCTGGTCACCGGCGTCGATGCCCTGCGCAGCGAGCATCGCACGCGTAATTCCAGCTACAACATGATGACCAATGTCTACACCGACACCGATGCCATTGCCTGGAACAAGGACGCCGTCGAGCACAACTACGGCGCCTTCGCCGAAATGACCTGGTATGCCGCCGAGCGCAACCGTGTGGTCACCGGTGCTCGTCTGGACCGGGCCTCGGCCAAGGACTACCGGCAATCGATCAGCAGCATGAGTATGAGCCGGGCCAACCCGACCGCCGACGACACTCGCGCCGACACGTTGCCCAGCGGTTTTGCCCGCTACGAATACGATCTGGCCGATTCGCCGACCACGCTCTACGCCGGTATCGGTCATGTGCAGCGCTTCCCCGATTACTGGGAGCTGTTCTCCGCAGGTAGCGGGCCGAGCGGTTCGCGCAATGCGTTCGACGGGGTGAAACCAGAGAAAACCACTCAGCTGGATTTCGGCGCGCAGTACAACGGCGACGATCTGCAGGCCTGGGCCTCGGGTTATGTCGGCCAGGTCCGCGACTTCATCCTGTTTGACTACAGCACCGACATGATGGGCATGAGCAGTTCACGCACGCAAAACGTCGATGCGCGGATCATGGGCGGGGAACTGGGTGCTGCCTGGCGCCTGGCGCCCAACTGGAAGACCGACGCCACCCTGGCCTACGCCTGGGGCAAGAACAGCTCCGATGGCCAGGCCTTGCCACAAATGCCACCGCTGGAAAGCAGGCTTGGCCTGACCTACGAGCGGGATGTCTGGAGCGCCGGCGCCTTGTGGCGTGTGGTGGCAGCACAGGATCGCGTCGCCGTGGGCAAGGGCAACGTGGTCGGCCAGGACTTCGGCAAGAGCGCTGGCTTCGGCGTGTTCTCCCTCAATGGCAGCTACAAGCTCAGCAAGCAGCTCAAGGTCAGTACCGGAGTCGATAACCTGTTCGGCAAAAACTACACCGAGCACCTGAACCTGGCGGGAGATGCGGGATTTGGTTTCCCCGGTGACAAGGCCCTCAATGAGCCGGGAAGGACCTTGTGGACCAAGGTGGATTTCAGTTTTTAGTGCGAGTCAAACAACTATAACTCTATGAATTAATTTGGTTTTTTGTGAGAGCGAATTTATTCGCGATGCGGCCGGTACCTTCGATAGATATTTGTCGCCTGGAATGCCGCTTTAGCGAATGAATTCGCTCCCACAATTCCCCCACAGATTGCCTTCGCGCACGTTATTGAGGAAACAGCGAATGAATACGCTACTGACCAGGCGCCAACTTATCGGAGGCCTGAGTGTACTGAGCCTGGGCCTGCTGGCCGGCTGTGATGATTCGAACAAACTGGCGTTCAAGTACGGCAAGGACATGAGCGACAAGATCACCGGACGCAGCTTCCGGCTCAATGATCCACAGGGCCGCATCCGTACCCTGTCGAGTTTCGGCGGCATGATGCCCATGGTGTTCTTCGGCTTCACCCAATGCCCGGCCGTGTGTCCGACGACCCTGGCCCGGGCGGCGAAAATCAAGAAACTCATGGGCCGCGACGGCGACAAGCTGCAGGTGATCTTCATCACTGTGGACCCGGAGCGGGACAAGCCGGAGATGCTCAACGCCTACGTCAAGGCCTTCGATCCATCCTTTGTCGGCCTTTACGGCACCCTGGAAGAAACCGCCGCCACCGCCAAGGAGTTCGGCGTGTTCTACGAAAAGGTCCCCAACGGTTCGACCTACACCATGTCCCACACGGCTACCAGCTACATCTTCGACACCCAGGGCGTCATGCGCCTGAGCCTGTCGCCGTCCCTCACCGCCCAAGAATGCACCGAAGATTTGCTTACCCTGATGGAGGTCTGCTGATGAACCTGCTGAAAAACCTGCTGCTTAGCCTTTCCCTGATGACCCTGGCCAGCCATGCTGCCGCGCAGACCGTAGTCGAAAATGCCTGGGTCCGCGCCACCGTACAAGGGCAAGCGTCCAGCGGTGCATTCATGACCATCACTGCCAGTGCCGACAGCAAGCTGCTCAGCGTGCAATCGCCGGTGGCGAAGATCGTGCAGATCCATCAGTCGAGCATGAAAAACGACGTGATGATCATGCAGGAAGTCGAGTCGGTAGCGCTGCCCGCAGGCAAACCGGTAGTGTTGGACACCAATAGCTATCACGTCATGTTGATCGACCTGACGGCACAGGTGAAGGAGGGCGATCATGTGCCCCTGACCCTGGTCGTCGAAGATGCCCAGGGCTTGAAAACTTCCATCAAGGTCGATGCCACCGCCCGTGCCCTGACCACCGATGATCACGGCGATATGCACGACCACGGCACAATGAAAATGAACTGAGCAAAGCCATGACCCAGCAGCGCACTACCTCCCGCCTGATCCTGCGACCACCCCGGCTCGATGACCTGGCCAGCCTGTTCGCCATCTACGGCGACCCGGCCACCAACCAGTTCAACCCGTCCGGGCCCCTGGCCGATATCCACAAGGCCGAGGCGCTGCTGGACACCTGGCTCAAGCACTGGCGCGACAAGGGCTACGGTCAATGGACCATCGCCACCATCGTCAACCCCGACGAGATCATCGGCTTCGGCGGCCTCGATGCACGCCTGTACCTGGACGCCGAACGCCTCAACCTCGGCTACCGCTTCGCCGCCTCGGCCTGGGGCCAGGGCTACGCCACGGAGCTGAGCCGCGCGGCGCTGGAATACGGCTTCGCTGAACTGGCCGTGCCGGAAGTCTTCGCCGTGGTCAGGCCCGCTCATATGGCCTCGATCAAGGTGCTGGAGAAGGTCGGCATGCAGTTGGTGGATACTTTGGATGATGTGCCGGGGCAGGCGCAGAGTCTGGTGTATCGGGTTGGGCGCTAGTGCCATCCTGAAGGATGCGCCCTGACACGGCGCTTTCGTGCAGCTAGCTCAGGGCCCGTAGGAGCCGGCTTGCTGGCGATGGCGTCAAGTGAGTCACCGACGCTATTGCGGGCGCTTCGCACTCGATCGCCAGCAAGCCGGCGCCTGCAAACCCTCATTCCAATCCGCAAGGCCAGGTTGTTTTTGCAGGTTACAAAAACAGCGCCAGACGCTAGCCTGTTTCGCCATTACCTCGCCAATGACAGCCGCCATGACTGACACCCTTCACCAAGCCCAGCTCGGTCCCTATGAACTGTGCAGTGCCTCAAGCGTAGGCATGCAGTTCGCCCGGCACAGTCATGACGAGTGTGTGATTGGTGTCAATCTCAGCGGTGAGGAGCATGTCTGGCTGGACCGGCAAACTTTTCATGCGAGCCGTGGCGATATCACTTTCTATAACCCCGGACAGATTCAGGGTGGCGGTGCCAAGACCGGGCAAGCGTGGAGTTATGTCGGGCTGTATGTCCGTCAGGAGCAACTGGCGGCGGGTCTGGGTGTGCCGGGCGTGGAGTTCGAGCGGGCGCTTTGTCATTCGCCGCAATTGGCCGGGGCATTGGCGGGGGCGATCCAGGGGGCATTTTCGGCAGACCTTTTTTTGCGTGAGCGGGCCGAAGAGCAGTTGCTGATGGCGTTGGCCGATGTGCTGGCATGCAATCGGACGCGCTTGCCGGTTACCGTGCAGGCGGATCAGGGGCTGGTGACGTCGGTGCAGGAATGGCTCGCCGAGTGCTTGCAGGACACGCCTGATCTGGAGCTGCTGAGCGCAGCCTTCGGAGTATCGAAATTTCAGTTGTTGCGCGCCTTCCAGAAAGGCACCGGCCTTACGCCCCGTCAGTGGGCAATGCAGCTGCGAACCCGGCGCGCCCGGGGCATGCTGCGCGCCGGATTACCCGCCGTGGTCATTGCCCATGAGCTGGGTTTTGCCGATCAGAGTCATTTCCACCGGCATTTCCGTGCCGCCTACGGCATGGCGCCTGGGGCATTTCAGCGGGCGGTATTGGGCTGAGGCTGCAATCTGGTTCAAGACAGACAGAGCCCGTTGGAGCGAGGCTTGCACGCGATGGCCTTGACGCGGCCATCCTGATACACCGCATCGCCCATTTCGCGGGCAAGCCCGGCTCCAACGGGCTGTCGTCTTAGTTTCTGTACGGTGAATGTTGCCCATGCTAACCATTTTCCTCAGCGCCTTTGTCTTCGGCGTGGTGTTCTGCCTGTCCCCCGGCGCGATCCTCGCCGAGACCCTGCGCCGTGGCTTGCAGCACGGTTTTGCACCGGCGCTCTGTGTGCAGGTCGGCTCGTTGCTGGGGGATGCGTTATGGGCGGTGATTGGCCTCACCGGTTTGGCGCTGCTGTTTGAATACCCTCAGGTCAGGCTGCCCCTGGGGCTGGCCTGTGCTCTGTACCTGGCCTGGCTGGGGATTGGCAGTCTGCGCGATGCCTGGCGGCTGCCGGTGGCGGATAGCGGTGCGGCAGGGAGCGGGCGCAGTGCCCTGGTGGTCGGTGCGGCGTTGTCGTTGACCAATCCGAAGAACATTGTTTATTGGGGCGCGCTCGGCACCGCGCTGGCAGGGATCGTTGGCGATACGCCGAGCCATGCCCAGACCCTGACCTTCTTCGGCGGTTTCATGCTGGCGTCGGTGTTGTGCTGCTTCTTGACTGCGGGGCTGGTGGAGTTGCTGCGCAAGTCGGCATCGGATCGCTGGCAGCGGGTCAGTTACGGCGTGTGCGGGTTGGCGTTGATGTATCTGGCGGGGTTGGCGTTGCGTGGGGTTTTGTAGCGCCAAGACGGGTTCGGATAATCTGTGGGAGCGGATAAATCCCACAGTAGTGCGTGAATATCATCGAATCTGTGGGAGCGGATTCATCCGCGAAGGGGCCAGTACATCCAACACATTGGCGGCGTCCGGAATAAAGCTTTCGCGAATGAATTCGCTCCCACAGTAGTGCGTGAATATTGTCGGATCCGCGAAGGGGCTACTCTGGCTTTACAGCAAACATAGAATCTCCCACAAAGTCTTGCATGGCGTTCGGGGTCAGTTGCTCTCGAACGGCCCTGATGCCACAAACGCGCCACCCTGATAAACCATGCTCGGATCATCCGCTGCCGGCATCGGTTGCGCTTCGACCTTGGCGCGGAATTGTTCCGAGCTGTCCTTGGGCTGGTAGTTCAGATGCGCGGCGAAGCGGTTGTCCCACCAGGTGACTTTGTTCGCCGAGGCGCCATAGACGATGGTGTGGCCGACGTTGGGGGTGAACAGCGAGCGCTCGATCAGCTGTGTCAGGTCCTCATAGCTCAGCCAGGTGCAGAGCATGCGGCGGTTCTGCGCTTCGGGGAAAGACGAGCCGATGCGGATGCTCACGGTCTCGATGCCGTAGCGGTCGAAGTAGAAGCTGGCCATGTCTTCGCCGTAGGCCTTGGACAGGCCGTAGTAGCTGTCAGGGCGTTTGGCGCTGTGGGCGTCAAGAATTTCGTCCTGCTTGTGGAAGCCGATCACGTGGTTGGAGCTGGCGAAGATCACGCGTTTTACGCCATGACGGCGCGCCGCTTCGTAGATATGGAATATCCCGCTGATATTGGCGCCGAGCACTTCTTCGAATGGCCGCTCTACCGACACCCCGCCGAAATGCACGATGGCATCGACACCGGCGACCAACTGATCGACGGCCTGTTTATCCGACAGGTCGCAGACCTGGACTTCTTCGCTGGCATCCGCCGCCGGGGCCATCTCGGCGATGTCGGACAGGCGCAGGACCTCGCAAAAAGGCTTTAGACGCTGACGCAGTTCCTTGCCAAGGCCGCCGGCGGCACCGGTCAGCAGCAGGCGCGGAAAAGGGGTAGGGGATGAAGAAGTGGTCATGGCCGGTGAATCCTCGGGTTTTTATTGTGGTTGTCGTACGACTTAATTAAATCGACTGTTGATTGGCCTTGTCAATCATTCAGATTCGGCCAATGAAGTCGAATGATCAGGTGTGGATTTGTCACCGTATGGTGACAAATTATTCTCAATAGCCTGCTGGTCTTGAGGTTAGTCGTGGCCCTATTCTGCGAGTCACGGGTAAATGTAAGAAAATGTTTCGCATGGCTTCGTTTTATCTCATACGATGACGTATAACTGCGGGCCTGCCTCACCGGTCATGGCGCTGCCTATCACCTCTCAAAAAAAATAATCGGGTGAAACATGAAAGTGAAAGGAATGCGTTGGTGGATCGTCTGCCTGCTGTCCGGCGGCCTGGTGATCAACTATCTGGCGCGCAACACGCTGTCGGTGGCCGCGCCCACCATGATGACTCAGCTCGATATCTCGACCGAGCAATATTCCCATATCGTGATTGCCTGGCAGATGGCCTATGCCTTCATGCAGCCGGTGGCTGGCTACATTATCGATGCCATCGGCACCAAGATGGGCCTGGCGATTTTTGCCCTGGCCTGGTCGGCGATGTGTGCCGCAGCCGCCCTGGCTACCGGCTGGCAGAGTCTGGCTTTCCTGCGTGGCCTGCTCGGGTTTACCGAGGCGGCGGGCTATCCGGCCGGGGTCAAGGTGGTGACCGAATGGTTCCCGGCCAAGGAGCGCTCCGTGGCCATCGGCTGGTTCAATATCGGCTCGTCCCTCGGCGCCTTGCTGGCGCCGCCACTGGTGGTCTGGTCGATCCTCAACAGCGGCTGGCAACTGGCGTTTATCGTCGTCGGCGTACTGGGCGGCTTATGGACGCTGCTATGGATCTGGTTGTACAAGCGCCCTCAGCAAAGCTCCATCAGCGAAGCCGAGCGGGCCTATATCCTCGAAGGCCAGGAAGCTCATTTCAGTGACGCGGTGGCCGAGAAAGCCGACTGGAAAAAAACCATCACCAAGCGCAATTTCTTCGCGGTTGGCCTGGCGCGGGTGCTCTCGGAGCCGGCCTGGCAGACGTTTAACGCCTGGATTCCTTTGTTCCTGATGACCGAACGGCACATGAATATCAAGGAAATCGCCATGTTCGCCTGGCTGCCGTTTCTCGCGGCGGATCTGGGCTCGGTACTGGGTGGCTACCTCAGCCCGATTTTCCATCGCTATCTGAAGGTGTCGCTGTTCACCTCGCGCAAACTGGTGATGCTCACAGGCTCGCTGTGCATGATCGGCCCGGCCTGTGTCGGCCTGGTCAGCAGCCCCTATGCAGCGATTGCCTTGCTCTGTGCCGGCGGTTTTGCCCACCAGATGTTGTCCGGGGCGCTGTATTCGATCACTTCCGACTCCTTCGGCAAGAACGAAGTGGCCACCGCCACGGGCCTGGCCGGGATGTTCGGTTTCCTCGGCGCTGCGTTGTTCACCCTGGTGTTCGGCATCATGGTGACGAAGATCGGCTACAGTCCGCTGTTCGTGGTGCTGGCGATTTTCGATATCGTCGCTGCCTGTGTGATCCTCACGGTTGCCCGTGAAGCGGTACGCCCGGCCGGGCCGACTATCGAGCCAAAGGGCACTTCGCCCGAGCCTGCGGTCTGACATTACTCTTGCTGACCGTCTTCACCATGAGGGCGGTCATTGGTTTTTTCCCACAATAAGAAGGACCTTCCATGAAACAGCCCCTAATTCTCGCGGCAGTCATGGCCTGCACCCTGGCCGTCAACGTTCACGCGGCCACTTTTGCCTATATCTCCAGCCCCGGCGACGGTCTGGTCACCCAGTATCAGCTCGATGAAAACACCGGTGCCCTGAGCCTGATCGAGCAGACGCTGGTGGGTGATCAGGTCAATCCCCTGGCCATCAGCCCGGATGGCAGGGTGTTGTTCGCCGCTCAACGGGTCAAGCCGTTTCAGGTGCAGGGCTTCAGCATCGATCCGCAAAGCGGGCACTTGCAGGCCATCAGCAAGGCGCCGCTGGCTGACAGCCTTGCATACCTTTGCGTTGATCGCTCCGGACATTTCCTGCTCGGTGCCTCGTATGGCGCTGACTTGCTCAGTGTTCAGGCCATCGACGGTGGAACCCGCCCCAGCGAGCAGATCCATACGGTCAAGACTGGTCCACACGCTCACTCGATCCGCACGGACCTGAGCAATCGTTTTGTCTACGCCGGTAACCTGGGCGCCGATCATGTCCTGCAATATCGCCTCGATGCCAAGACCGGCAGCCTGACCCCCATCGGCACAGGTTTCGTCAGCGTGCCCGCCAAGACCGGTCCGCGCCATTTGGCCTTCGCGCCCAATGGCAAGTACCTGTATGTGGTTGGCGAAATGAGCGGCACGGTGACCAGTTTTGCCATCGATCCGGACAGCGGAGCCCTGACTCAGGTGGCGGTGGCCGACGGTATTCCGGCGAGCCTGAATCTGGCCCACGGTGAAGTACGCGATGCCAGCAACAACGATCTCAAAGATGACCCGACACCACGCATCTGGGCAGCGGACCTGCGTATTTCCGCCGACGGCACGTTGCTGTACATGACCGAGCGCACCAGTAGCAGTGTCTCAGCCTTTCAGCTGGAACCTGCCAGCGGTCAACTGAGTTTTCTCGGTAACTATCCGGTCGAGGAAAAGCAGCCGCGCAATATCGCTCTTTCCGCCAATGGTCGCTGGTTGCTGGTAACGGGGGAGAAAAGCGCCACGGTGGGCAGTTATGCCATCGGTGACAAAGGTGCGCTGAAACGGGTCAGTGAAGCGCCGTCGGGCAAAGGCGCATTGTGGATCGAGATGTTGCATATGCCCGGCTTGTAAGTGGGGCGATGTGCTGCTGTGGGACCGGCTTCAGCCGGGAAGAGGTCGGTACATTCGATAGATGTATATCGCCTGTAATGTCGTCTTCCCGGCTAAAGCCGGTCCCACAGGGAGTAATCCCGCAGAGGATCCGGCAAGGCCTGACAGGATTCAGAGTTTGAACCGCGCCACCAGCGCATCAAACGAACTGGCCAGTTTCGACAGCTCCTGACTGGCGGCATTGCTCGAGCGGGCACCTTCAGCAGTGTTGTTGGACAGATCCTGAATATTGATCAGGTTGCGATCCACTTCCCGTGCGACCTGAGCCTGTTCTTCCGAGGCACTGGCAATGATCAGGTTGCGGTCGTTGATGCCCGCGACGCTGGCGGCTATGCGTTCCAGAGACTCACCGGTGGCCTTGGCCAGTTCCTGTGTATCGGCGGCCAGGGTGCGGCTGTTGCCCATGGCGGCGACGGCCTGGTCGGCACTGTTGTGCACGGCGCTGATCATGCTTTCGATTTCCGTGGTCGAGGCCTGGGTGCGGGCGGCAAGGGCGCGGACTTCGTCTGCTACCACGGCAAAGCCGCGGCCCTGTTCACCGGCCCGTGCCGCTTCGATGGCAGCGTTGAGCGCCAGCAGGTTGGTCTGCTCGGCAATCGAGCGAATCACTTCCAGTACCTTGCCGATATCGCGAACCTGCCTGGCCAGGGTTTCCACCAGGCCTGTGGATTTGTTGATTTCCGTGTTGACGTTGGTGATTGCCGCGACAGCGTCCCGGGCTTGATCACGCCCGGTGGCGGACTCTGAGCTGGCAGCGGAAGACGCCTCTGAGGTGGAGATGGCGTTGCGCGCGACTTCCTCGACCGCCGTGGTCATTTGCGTCACTGCCGTTGCCGCTTGCTGGATCTCGGCGTTCTGCTGGTTGAGGCTATGGCTGCTGTCCTGAGTGATAGTGCTCAGTTCGGTCGCCGCAGATGCAAGTTGCGTCGATGCGGCGGCGATCTGCGCCAGGGTTCCCTTGAGGCTGCCTTGCATGGCGTTCAGCGCGTTGAGCAACTGACCGGTTTCATCGGTGCTGGCGGATTTGATCTGTTGGGTCAGGTCGCCGGCGGCAATGCTCTGGGCAAAACCAACGGCCTGGGTAATGGGCGGACTGATCATGCGGGTGATCAGCAGGCCCAGAGCGATGGCGGCGAGAAAGGCGACGGCGATGCCGGAGTACAAGACCCAATTGGCCGAGCTGGCAATATTCTTGGCTTCTGTGGCGCTTTCGTCGATCTGCCGGTTATTGGAGTCGACGATGATGTTCAGCTCGGCAAGAATGCTCTGGAACAGTTTTTCCACGTCGGCGCTGAGCAGCAGCCGGGAACCGCCGAGATCGTCCTGTTTGAGCTTGTCGAGAAATGCGCCGATCTGCTGTTGATAAACCGGCCAGTCTTTCTCCAATTGGTCTCCGGCGGCGCGTTCGTCGTCAGCCAGATCGGTGGTGCGATAGTCCTTGAAGGCTTTTTCGCTCAGGGCCTGGTTCTCCTTGAGTGTCTTGATGATGGCGTCTATCTCGGCCGGTGGACGATCTTCCGCCGCCGCCGAAAGCGCACGGTACAGGTCGCGGTTCTGGGCAATGGCCCGGGACTTGGCTTCTGAGCTTTTAATCACGGAATAAACGTTGTTGGTGAACACTTCGTTCATGTTTTCGGAAATTCGTGTGATACCGCGGCTGCCCAATGCCCCGACAATCAGCGTGATCACCGCACACAACACGAACGCGATCAGCAGTTTGGTCGCGATTTTTGCCTGATTTAACCAACTCATCGAAGAAATCCCTGAATGCCTGGCGCTTGCCCCGACCGAGTCGGAGGTGACCACGTTTCGTCAGTGAAGACGTGTTCCTATAGATGTCGTCCGTTTTTTCGCCGAATTGAGAAAAAGTTGGCAAACCCGATGAGAAGCTTGGCGCCATAGCTTTCAACACAATGATGCTGCCTTTTGCTGGCTGGGATTGGCGAGGCGCGCGAGAGACGGGGCGGATCTGAGAACTCGTACCTTGCACATGGGGTAAAGCCCCTATAATTTCGTTTTGGATGCCTCAGGAAAACCCTTGTAGCCGACCTAAGGTACTCGACAGGCAAGAGGTGATTCAGTTCGTGTAAAATCAGCCGATATCAAATTGCCAATAGCCGGAATCTGCGCGCTCACTGGCGCAGGGAAGCTGAACCCGTTATGCCTTTGCCCTAGGGCTCACCTTCCATACTTATCTGCAGAACAGGAATCTCGATGCTGGCGTACAACGAAAAAAAGTTTCTGATCGTCGATGATTTTTCTGATTTCCGCAGTTCGGTCCGCTCCATGCTGCGTGAGCTGGGAGTCAAGGAAGTCGATACCGCTGACACCGGCGAGCAAGCGCTGAAGATGTGCTCGCAGAAACGCTATGATTTTGTCCTTCACGATTTCAACCTCGGCGACGGCAAGAAGAATGGCCAGCAGGTGCTCGAAGACCTGATGACCGAGCGCCTGCTCAGCTATGAAAGTGTGTTCATCATGGTCACCGCCGAGAACAGCCAGGCCATGGTCATGAGCGCCCTGGAATGGGAGCCCGATGCCTACCTGACCAAGCCATTCAACCGCGCGGGTCTGGCTCAGCGTCTGGAAAAACTGGTCCAGCGCAAGACCCTGCTCAAGCCGATCCTGCAGGCGCTGGACCGCGGCAAGCCTGCCGAAGTACTGGCGGCCTGTACCGCGCTGTCACAGAAAGACCCGCGCTTCGCACCGTTGTGCCTGCGCTTTCGCGCCGATGCCCTGCGTGACTTGAACCAGCACGAGACCCTGGAAAATTTCCTCAAGAAAATCCTTGCCGATCGACCACAGCCCTGGGCCTACGCGGCCTTGGGCAAGGTATTGCTCAAGCGGGGCAAGAACGCTGAAGCCCACACGGTCTTTGAGCAGGCGGTCAAGGCATTCCCGATGATGCCGGTGCTGTTCGATGGCCTGGCCGATTCCCTGGTCGCCCTTGGTGATCTCAAGCGTGCACAGAAGGTCCTTGAAGACGCGGTGCGCCTGTCGCCCCTGGCTGTGCGCCGTCAGCGCATGCTGGGCAAACTTGCGCTGGACAACGAAGATTTTGAAAGCGCCTCCAAGGCCTATCGCCAGGCGGTGTCGCAAGGGCAGTTCTCGCGCTTCAAAGACCCCGAAACCAATCTGGGCCTGGCCCAGGCATTGATCAGCAAGGGCGGTGACCAGGGCCTGGATGCCCGCTCCCGGGTGGAGATCAATCAGGCCCTTGGCGAAGTGGCCAAGGAGAACGCCGACGATCCCGGCCTGCAGGTACGCGCCCGCTTGATGAAGGCCACCAGCGTGCAGCGCAGCGACCCGGAAATGGCCGCCAAGTTGACTGCCTCGGCCATGGAACATCTGGCTGGCATGGAGCAGTTTCTCAGTGCCGATGCCGCCCTGGCCGTAGCGTCGCAGTTGAAAAACCTGGGGGAAGAAGACGCCAGCTCGGGGTTGCTCAAGAACTGTGCGGAAATCTACGGCGACGATCCGACCGTGATGCAGAGCATTGCGCGTCAGACCGATGATCCGGCGATCCTGGGCGCCAACAAGACCGCCATCGACCTCAACCTGCAAGGCGTGCGCAGCTACAAGGCCGGTCAACTCGCCGAGGCTCAGGAGTTGTTTCGCAAGGCCCTGGCGCTACAACCGAAAAACATCAGTATTGCCCTTAATATGGCGCAGTCCTTGCTGCACCTTAAGGTCGAGAATCTCAACCCGCAGCAGTTGGCCGAGTGTCAGGCCTGTCTGAAGATGGTCGGCAAGATGCCCGACACCGATGCTCGATTCGAGCGTTTCCAGAAGTTGCAGAGCAAGGCGTTTGCTACATGAGTGAGCAGGATTCGGGGCTGGATTTTTCCATGGTGATCGCCTCCACCGTGCATGACATGAAGAACTCTCTGGCGACCCTGATGCACGCCCATAGCGACTGGTTGGGCCAGTTGCCAGCGGAGCAACGCAAGACCCCGGAAGGCGCGGTGATCGATTATGAGTTCGCCCACCTCAACGGCATGCTCGTGCAGTTGCTGGGGCTGTACAAGATGGGGGTCAACCAACTGCCACTGCGCCCTGACTATCACGAGCTGGACGACTTTATCGAGGCGCAACTGGCCCATCATCGCGAGGTGCTGGAAAGCCGTGGCATCGTTGCCAGCTATGAGGTCGCGTGCGTCAGCCCCCTGGGCTTTTTTGACCGCGAGCTGATCGGTTCGGTGGTGGCCAATATCATCATCAATGCCATTCGTTTTGCCCGCAGCGCGATCCAGATCAGCGCCCGGGAAGAGGACGAGCAACTGGTGATCAGCATCAACGACGATGGCCCCGGCTATCCAGAGTACATGATCGGTACCCAGGTCGAGTACGTGCAGGGCATCAATCAGCGTAGCGGCAGCACCGGCCTTGGCCTGTACTTCTCCACTCATATCGCCCGGCGCCACGAGCGCAATGGCGTGCGTGGGCATATCGAGATCAGCAATGGCGGCACGCTGGGTGGCGGGCTGTTCAGTATCTATCTGCCCTGACTTCAGTTTTTCCCCGGGCCGCCGATGATTACCCAGGATCGGCCTTAAGGAGCAAAACCGTGAATCTGTACATCAACCAACTAAACAAGAAGGCTGATTTCAAGGAGCGCGTCTACGCCGGGGATATTTTCCTCGATACAGCCCTTCAGGCTCCGGCCGAACTGTGCGCTTTCGCCCGCCAGAGCATTACCGCAGCGTTCGACGGCGAGGCCGACCACAAGGCCTTGCACACTAAAATGCCGGTCACCGAGTTCATCCGCTTGGTTACCCGGCTCAAGGGGCAGTTCACCAATTGCCAGGACGTCAAGGAGATGATCCGGCGCTTTGCCCTGGAAATCGGTATCGACCCCAATGAATACTTGTTCGATGTACCGCGCCTGCGCGTAGTGCCCAACTACGAATACCTGCACGCGGGCGTCAGTTACGCCTACAAGCCGCACCGGGATACCTGGTACGGCAGCGCCCAGTCGCAGATTAATACCTGGATGCCGGTCTACACCATCGAGCCCGGACAGACCATGATGATCAACGCCGGTTACTTTGCCACGCCGGTGAAGAATTCGTCTGTGGACTGGAGCCTGAACGACTGGATCAACGTGCAGCGTCCTCTGGCTGGCAGCAATGTCACCGAAGAAGTCCGGGTTCATCCGCTGCCGCTGGAAGAGATTTCCACCGCTTCGGAGCTGCGCATTGCCGGCAATGCCGGTGAGATGCTGACCTTCTCCGGGGCACACCTGCATGGCACCGTAGCCAATCACACCAACGAAACCCGTTTCAGTATCGATTTCCGTTTATTGCACATCGCTGATCTGTTGAGCGGGCGCGGTGCGGTCAACGTCGACAGCGGTGTCAAGGATTCCGAGGCCGGTTACAAGGACCTCTTTCACCTCCACGATTTTTCGTCATTCCAGGGAGTCAACCAATGACCAAGCGCCGCCTTACCGGGCCTGAGGCCGAGTACAACGAAAAACGCGCCAATGTGCTCAAGCGCGTGGATTCCCAATACGTCGCCGACGCACCGTTCGTGTTTGCCAACCGTATTGCGGTCACGGCTGCGTTGTCGCGTATCGAGCTGTTCAAGATGGTCCAGGACATTCCTGGCGCGATCATCGAGTGCGGTGTGTACAAGGGCAACTCGCTGATGCTCTACATGCAACTGTCGATGATCCTCGAGCCCTATGCGATTAATCGCTCGATCATCGGCTTCGACACCTTCTCCGGCTTTGCCAGTATCGACGCGCAAGAAGACCCGAGCGATATTAACGAAACCATGTTCTCCGACACCGACGAGTCGCTGATCCAGGACATGATCGATGCCAACGACCTGGTGCGTCCGGTCAACCGTATCCCGCGTTGCGAGATCATCAAGGGCGACATCATGGAGACTGTCCCGGCGTTCCCGAAAACCCGCCCGGACCTGGTAGTGGCGATGCTGATCCTCGACACTGACCTGTATTCGTCGACCAAGGTCGCGCTGGAAACCTTCCTGCCGTACATGCCCAAGGGCGCCATCGTGGTGCTGGACGAAGTGGCCTATCGTAACTTCCCCGGTGAAACCAGCGCCTTGCGCGAAGTGCTGGACCTGAACAAGGTCGAGCTCAAGCGCCTGCCGTTTGATTCGTGCGTGGGTTATTTCCGCATCTGACGCGAAACATTTGTAGATGCGGTTCATGTGGGACCGGCTTTAGCCGGGAAGACGAAGGCAGGAGCGATACATATCTCCACCTGTCACATTGCCTTCCCGGCTAAAGCCGGTCCCGCAAATCCGCAGCCTTGTCTACCGCACCAGCCACGCTTCTCCCCACGCCAGCAGATGAGCCTGTTGCCAGGTCCAGTCCCTGAGCACCTGCCTGCGTAACTGCTGTCCCAGATTGATTGCGCCTTGCGGATCGTTGATATGGGCGGCGATGGCCGACAGCCATTCATCGCTGCCATTCCTGACTCGGGTTACCGGTAAGTCGCCGTCGTGGCAGCGCGCATCGCTGCAGACCACGGGAATGCCTGCCGCGCCGAAGTGCAACAGGGCCAGGTTGCTCTTGCAGTCGCTGTACAGATTCTGCACGGCCGGGGCCAGGCCCAGGTCAAGATTGAGGCTGGCGAGCAGGCCCGGCAGGCTGTGGGATTCGTTGTCATCGTGGACTTCGCACAGCAGTTCGCGCAGAGCGGGCGGGTAGTTGCCGATCATGATCCAGTCCACCTCATCAGCCAGGGCCTGCATGGTCGGTAACAATTCCTGCAAGTCTTCAATCTGACAGGATCTGCCCAGCAAACCGATGCGCGGTCTGGCATTGGCCGTGCGCGCAGTGATGGCCGGGAAGTTGTTGCTATCCAGACGGTGTTCAATGACTCGCACATCGCTATGCAGGCCCCGGGCGATTTGCGCCAGGGCCTGGGTAGGCACGATGACACGGTCGACATGGCGCACGATGGCGTGGAGCAGTTCGAAGGCCGCCTCATAACGATTGTCCGGGTCGTGGCCGACCGCGGCGAGTTCGATCGGCAGCTCGCCCAGTTCCAGGATAATCAGGGCGCCACAGTAGCGCCGGGCCTGTTCCATGGCGTCGAGCAGCGGCTGATCAAGGCGGCACTGGAACACCAGTACATCCGGCTTGTAGCGCTCCATATCGATAACCGACAGCGTGCGGGTGCTGATCGAGCCATCGATAAGGCCAGCGTCGCGCAACTGCAGGAAGGGTGCAATCAGGCCGTAGCTGGCAATTTCTTCCGAGCCGCCGGGATGCACGAGGGTGACCGGCAACGGCCGCCACGGCATGGGTTGCCAGGTCTGGCTCAGGCTTTCCAGTTCGATGGATGTGATGTGGGTTGCCAGGTTGCGATTGATCGCCGGGTCATTAGCCAGCACTGGCAGCCACTTGCGGTACATGGCCGCCTGCTCGGCCTCGAAGCGCCGACGCTTTTCCTTGCCTTTATCGGTGTCCATGCTCACTTGGCTGATGCTGCCCTCGTGGATCAGCACCGAGTGCGGCGTCCATACGTGCAGATAGCCCAGGGCGCCGATATTCATGCACAGGTCGACATCGTTGTAGGAAACCGTGAAGTCCTGCTCGTTGAGGCCGCCGACCTCTTCGTAGATCGAGCGACGGATCATCATGCAGGCCGCCGTGACCGCACTGTAATTGTTATCCACCTGGGCGCGCTGCATATAGCCCGCCGTGTACATGCTGTCGCCGACGAAAATATGCGTGGCCGGACCGCTGTACCCCAGCAGGACACCGGCGTGTTGCAGGCGACCACTGGTAAACAGCAATTTGGCGCCGACGGTGCCGACCTCCGGGCGCAGGGCATGGTTGAGCAACTCGTCCAGCCAGTGACCGTGGACTACTGCGGTATCGTTGTTGAGCAGAACCAGATATTCGCCGCGGGCCTGGCGCGCAGCCATGTTATTGATCGCGGAATAGTTGAACGGCAGCGGGTAACGCAGGATGCGCACCTTGTCATCGTTGAGTGCATCAATACTGGCGAACCACTCAAGCGCCTCCGGGGTTTCGCTGTTGTTGTCGACGATCAACAGCTCGTAGTGGGGGTACAGGGTCTTTTCCAGCAGGCTGTCGACGCAGCGCCTGAGCATCGGCAGCTGGTCCTTGGTCGGCACGATGATTGACACCAGCGGCCGGGCTTTATGGCCGTACTGCACGTGATAGCGGCGCGCCACGCTGTGCAGCACCTGGGCGTCGGGGTAGCCACGTACCTGCAGATGGCGTTGCAGGGCGCGCAGCTCATGGGGGTTGTCGTCCGGCACCGGAGTGCTCCGCACCAGCAGCGGCTCGCTGACATGCTCGATGTCTTTCAGACCGTCGCGCTCGATCAGGCGCAGGATCAGGTCGAATTCCGCAGCCCCGGAATAGGTTGGGTCGAAGCCGTCGAGCTGTAACAGTTCATCACGACGGAAGAACCAGTGCCCGGCCATGATCAGCGGGAAGCTGAGCAGGTAGTCCAGGTTCAGGTCCGGACGCATGGCCGAACTCATCTGGCCCAGTTGATCGCGATACATTTCATCGGCGAACAGGGCGCGACAGTGCAGCGAGGTCGCCAGTCTGATCGCCACGGCAGCGAGCCCGAACGGAGTGAAGCGGGTGCCCGCCTCGGTGAACATCACCCAGTCGAAGGCGAAGCGATCAATCACCTGGTTCATCAGCGAAGCGCGGTCGCTACTGTTGTGCTGGTGCAGGGTCAGGCTGCCGGTGAATGATGTGGCTGGCAGCACATGGCGAGGCGAGACCACCACGACTTCCAGGGCCGGCAATTGAGGGCTGAGACCTTCCAGGCTGGCCAGGGTGTGATCCAGTGCATGATTGCTGCCGGAGTCATCGAACACGACGATCAGCAGGGCCTGATGGTTCTGGGGAGCCGCCAGGTAGTCTTCGATCAGCGGCAGCTGGGTCGCATTGGGCAGGCGCCCGTTCTGCCAGTTCTCGACCTGTTCAGGGCTTAGGATCAACTCGGGCTGCCAGGAACTGACGAGCAGGTTGTAGTGCCGCACGGTCTGCGCAGCGCTGAGGGTTACGCCCTTGACCAGATGGTTGATCAGCAGTGGTGCGCTCAGCCCGGCTTCGCGCATCAGGCGCTGAAACTGGATGTGTTCCTCGGTATGCAGGCCCGGCACGGCGGGCAGGGGGGCATCGGCATGAGCTGGAATCAGGCGACTGGTCACCATGGGCTCGCTGAGCATGATCAGGTGGCCTTTGCGCAGCAAGTTGGTGAACAACAGCAGTTCGCCGATGGCAGGCAGCGATTCACCATTAAGGCTGAAAGCAGTTTTGCCCAGTGCGAGGAAGGTGTTGCGGCGAAACAGTACGCTGCCCAGTTCGCCGATGAAGTTGCAGGCATGTTCAGCTAAAAAGGCCAGGGTATCGCTGCTGTCGAGCATGGCGTCCTGAATGAACAGCGGGTTCTCTACGGTCAGGGTTTCGACGGGGCGGCCCAGAGTGTCTATCCACTGGCGTCGCGAAGTGACCAGGCTGGCGCTGTCATGTTGCTGCAGAGCGCCCAGCATGCGCTCGACGCACGTCGGAGCGAGCAGGGCGCTGTCCTGCAGAACTTTGATATACGGCCCTTGTGCCTGCGCGATGGCCAGGCCGAGGCTGGCTGTCTCACCCAGCGCGACAGCGTTACGCAGATAGCGGATGGGCAGGGTGGTCGTCGGGCGCAGGCGCTCGACAATATCCTCTACAGCGCTATGGGTACTGTCATCGCAGATCACGATCTCGCAGTCAGAGTGGGTCTGCGCCAAGGCGCTGGCCAGGGTCTGTTCAAGGAAATCGGCGCGTAACGCAGGGATGACAATACTGACCAGTCGGGTGGAGTCCATGCATACATCCAGAAAATTCGAGAAAAAGCAGCGATAGCCGCCACTAAACCGGCGGTTGATCTGCGGATGTTGCAGAAGCAATAACTCGGCCAGATGAGCGGTTATCGGCCGAAACAGCAATCATCTGTAATAGCTTTTCTCAAGCCGATGGCAGGGTGGAGAATATCCATTAGTCGTGCTTGAAATTTCGAACGCCTGCTGCGTATTTTGTACACCTTGCCGCCGGGCGGCCTGTCTTACTTTCAAGGATCTGCGTCATGACCAGCGATGGCCACAATTCTCTTGCTCAATGCCTGACTGGTGTTGCAGAAATTGAATGCGTTACCCCTGATTTGAATGGCGTGCCAAGGGGCAAGGTCATGACCGCCGAAGGCTTTCTTGAGGGGCGACGTCTGCAGCTGGCGCGCGGAGTCCTGTTGCAGTGCATCATGGGCGGGTATCCACCGTCGCGGTTCTACGGCAGCGACGACGGCGACGTCGCCATGGTCCCTGACCCCCGGCATATCCATCGTCTGCCCTGGAGCGAGCCGCCTCGCGCCCTGGCCATTTGCGACGCCGAGGAACTCGGTGGCGGCGGCTCGCCGCTGTCGACCCGCACCCTGTTGAAGAATGTCATTGCCCGTTATGGCGCGCGCGGCCTGGCGCCGGTGGTGGCTACGGAACTGGAGTTTTTCGTCTTCGCACCCAATCCCGACCCGCGCCAGCCTTTCCAGCCGCCCCTGGGTCTGGACGGGCGCCGCGAGGACGGTCATTCGGCGTTCAGTATCAGCTCGAACAACGGTCTGCGCCCGTTCTTTCAGGAGGTCTATGCCTGTATGGCGGCGCTGGGCCTGTCCCGCGACACGTTCATGCATGAGATGGGCGTCAGCCAGTTCGAGATCAATCTGCTGCATGGCGACCCATTGCTGCTGGCAGACCAGACCTTCCTGTTCAAGCATCTGCTCAAAGAGGTGGCGCTCAAACATGGCCTGACCGTGGTGTGCATGGCCAAACCGCTGGCGCACACGCCGGGCAGTTCGATGCATATCCACCAGAGCGTGGTCGATTCGACCAGCGGGCGCAATGTGTTCAGCGCCGCAGACGGCTCGCCGACGGCGCTGTTCCATCAGTTCATTGCCGGGCAGCAGGCGTGTCTGGCACAGTTCACGGCGTTGTTTGCCCCGAACGTCAATTCCTACCAGCGCCTTTGCCATCCGTTTGCATCGCCGAACAACGCCTGCTGGTCGTACGATAACCGCTCAGCGGGCCTAAGGATCCCGGCCAGTGCGCCGATAGCCCGGCGTGTCGAAAATCGCCTGCCCGGCGCTGACGCCAACCCTTACCTGGCCATCGCTGCCAGCCTGGCGGCGGGCCTGCATGGCATCGAGCAGGCGCTTGCACCGACGCCGCCGATTCAGGGCGATTTCACTGTGCCGGATGAATTGTCGCTGCCATGTACCTTGCACGACGCTCTGGAGCGTCTGAAGCGCAGTCAATTGGCTCGAGAATTGTTCGGCGCCGAGTTTGTCGAAGGCTACATTGCTTCTAAAGTCTTGGAACTGACCAGTTTCTTTGACGAAATTACCCCCTGGGAACGCCGCGTGCTGGCTGCCCAGGCTTAAAAACCCGTTGTTTGGAGGCCACTCAGCAGAGGGCCTCTTTTATTGGAAAGTCCATGCGTCAAATCTGGAAGTCCTTTCGCGCGCTGTATTTCGCCTCGCTGATGATGTTGATCGGCTCGGGTTTGTTGAGTACCTACCTGGCCCTGCGCCTGGCGGCCGATCACGTTGATGGACTGTGGGTCGGTGGCTTGATGGCGGCCAACTATTTCGGCCTGGTGCTGGGCGGCAAGATCGGCCACCGCCTGATCGGCCGGGTCGGGCATATCCGCGCCTACGCGACCTGCGCCGGTATTGTCAGTGCTGCGGTGCTTGGTCACGGCCTGATCGACTGGCTGCCGGCGTGGCTGTTCCTGCGCCTTATCGTCGGCCTCGGAATGATGTGCCAGTACATGGTGATCGAGAGCTGGCTCAATGAGCAGGCCGACGCCAAGCAACGCGGTACGGTGTTCAGCGGCTATATGATCGCGTCGTACCTGGGGTTGGTGCTGGGCCAGTTGATCCTGGTGGTCCATCCGCATCTGGGGCTTGAATTGCTGATGCTGGTCGCCCTGTGTTTCGCCCTGTGCCTGGTGCCGGTGGCCATGACCCGCAGCATTCACCCTGCGCCCATGCATCCGGCACCACTGGAACCGCGCTTCTTCATGAAGCGGGTGCCGCAATCCCTGACGACGGTACTGTGCGCCGGCTCGATGCTCGGTTCGTTCTACGGCCTGGCGCCGCTGTATGCGCAGCAACAGGGCCTGTCCACCGAAGAGATTGGCTGGTTCATGGGCTGCTGCATTCTTGCCGGGCTGTTGGTGCAGGGGCCGTTGGGGCGACTGTCGGACCGTTACGACCGGGCCAAGCTGATCCGTGGCTTTGCCGGGGTGCTGTTCGTCGCGGTGTTACCGCTGGCAATTATCCCGCATTTGCCGCTGGAGGTGATGTTTGTCCTGGGCTTTACCGCCTCGTTGCTGCTGTTCGGCCTTTATCCACTGGCGGTGGCGTTCTCCAACGACCATATCGAAGGCGAACGCCGGGTTTCCCTCACCGCCATGCTGCTGATGACTTACGGCATTGGTGCCAGTGTCGGCCCCTTGCTCACCGGCGTGCTGATGAAGTCGTTCGGCAGCAATATGCTGTATGCCTTCGATGCGTTCGTGGCATTGATGCTGGTCTGGCGAATCCGTCCGAAGGCGGTCACCAACCTGCATCAGGTCGAGGATGCGCCGCTGCATCATGTGGCCATGCCGGACAGCATGTGTGCCTCGCCGCTGGTGGTGGCGCTTGACCCGCGGGTGGATGAGAAGGTGGTGCAGGATCAGATGCAGACCGCTGCCGAGCCGGTTGTCGAGCCGGAGGTTGCGGAGCCTGTGGTCGAGACCGAGAAAGCGGTCTGATCGCTGTTGCCAGGTGCATCCGGGACGCATAAAAAAGGGGCTGCCATATGGCAGCCCCTTTTTTGTCAATGCGTGAATCAGAAATCGTCGTCTTTATCGAAGCGACGTGCCTCACGCTGCAACTGATACACGAAACGCTCGACCTGACGCTGCACCAGCCCGCTCATGTTGTGGAAGCGTACACCGGCGAAGGTGGTGTTGAAGCGCTCTTCGAAGTGCAGGTAGCGCAGTTCGACCGGAGCGGTCATATTGCCGAATGGCAGTTTCGCCAGGAAGCGCTCGTAGACCTGACCCAATTGCATGCTTTCCGAGAGATCACCATCGAAACGCAGCTTGGCGCCGGTTGCCGAGATGTCCAGGAGCTTGCCGGCCAGCGGCTTCTTGAGCTTGTCGCCATCCATCTGGATATTGACCAGTTGAGCCAGCTTCAAGGCCGCTCGAAAGGCGTTACGACGCTGGTGGTAAACGATTTCTTCGGGGAGCGAGCCGCGATAGAAGCGCTGGCTGTCGCTGTCGACTATTTCCAACTGTTCGCTGCATTCCCAGGCAATGCGCACGCCATCGTGGAAGCCTTCGACCTTGAAGGGCTCACCGGCTGCCAGGTAGCGCTCGCCATCACGGGGAATCATTTCATCGAGCGCAAGCACATCGCTGTCGCGGTCGACCTCAATGACATAGCTTTGAAAGCGCTGAGAACGCTCATGAAAAGTAATGATCAGTGGATCATGACTTTCGAGTAGCTGCCGCAGGTTAGCGGCAATTTCCAAAGGAGTGGTAAGAACCTTTGGGGGCTGCGGAGCATCTTCCGCGCTTGAGCCATTCACTTTTTTCCATCTCCAGGCAAAATACGACAGCAACGCAATAGCAGGCATTTTGCCAGTATGCACGGCGCCTTGATACAGGAAGTTACGCCTGGCTGAGCGGGCGTGGTTTCGATCTGCCAGCAGTCGACCCACGGCTGTCATACAGCGTAGGTGTTTCGCCGGTCAGAATCCTGAGTTGATGGGCAGTGCTGATTTGTTGCAGCTGGATCAGATTGCCGTTGTTCTCGTTGGCTACCTGGCATTGAGCGAGCAGGTCGCTAAGCTCATCGCCTGCGGCAATCAATTGCTCACCGATGGATGACTGGGCGGCGAGTGCGACCAGGCCATTGCGGTTCGGGGGCAGGCCAAGGCTGGCCAATAATTGGCTGCGCTTGCGACCATGCTGGTCGAGGACAATCACCAGCGCCTGTTTCTGGGCCAGGATATTTTCCATTTCGAACATATCGCGGCCATGCAGGACCAGTGTTTCAGCCTGGAGCAGGCCCAGCAGTTGCTGTGCCGGGACGATATCGTCAGTGATCAGTTGAAGCAAAGTAGTGTCTTGCATCGCATGCTCTGGTTTTTAAGCGTCCATAATTCCAGCGCAAGCTTTTCGGGCTATTGCTGAGCTTCGAAATTGAGCAGCTTGCTGGCGACGCGATTGCTGTCGACTTTATAGCTGCCGTCGGCGATGGCCTGCTTCAACTCAGCCACACGGCTGCTGTTGACGGTGGGCAGATCGCGCAGGGTGTCGGTAACCTTCTGCAATTTTTGGGCCTCGCTGCTGAAGTGAACGGATTCACCACTGCCGCTGACCTGTTCACTCGATGCGCTGCCTGTTGCCTGCGTATCGGTCTTGCCGGTTTCTTTGCCGCTGCTGGTGCGTGTGGTGCCTCCAACGGATGGAGCATTATTCAGACGACTGAAGTCGATGACCATGATGAAAACCTCTGGGTAATTGGACGCTTGCCATGTTTTCGACCAACCCAGAAAAAACTTTAGGCTAGATGCGAAATCCGTTTCAAATGGACCGCGCATGGCCGGATCAGGTTCCCAGTCTAGGAAAAACGTGGGTTGTGCGCCAGTCTCCGAGTGATTTACATGGCGACTTCCACTTGCCCGGGGCCAGTGACGCTGGCTTTTATCACCCTCTGCGAGTTGAGGTTTTTGACCCGAATCTGTTCGTTGAAACCGCCGTCGGACAAGGCTTCCCCCGGCATGCGCACGGACAGGCTGCCGCTGCGGGCGGTAATCACCACCTGGTCGCCCTTGTGTACCATCTCCGGCTGTTCGACGAAGTTGGGCGCCAATACCTGATCGACAACCGTTGGTCGGAGCAATTTCTGCCCGACTGCCTGGTCCAGCGAAGACAGGAAGCCCTGGCCCAACTGGCCGATATCCCGTTCGCGGATGGCGACGTCTTCTTCGCTGATGATTGCCAGGCGATTGAGCGGCCGTACGGTGACCACGACATTGCGAAAAAGATGGACTTGTGCAGGCACGAAGACCGTCCAGGGGCCGGCCCCCTCGCAACGCACTCTTACAGTGACGCGCCCCACGGGTTTCGGGCTTTCCAGCGTAGCTGTCAAATCCTTGTCGCACCCGGGCATGCGCAGGCGCGGGTCGAGGTTCTTGACTTCGATCTGATAGCGCCCATCAATTTGATTGGTCGCCAAATAGTCTTCCACTGTGAACTCAAGAAACCCCTGCGTGACGCCGATAAGCTGTTCAGGCAAGGTGGCAGTGTCTGTCTGGCCTTGGCTGTCGAGGCTGAACAGGCACAAGGCCACGCTGACGCAAAATAAGCGGCATTTTTCAAAAGTGCTGTGTCGGGAAATTGTCGTTTTCGCGTTCATGACGTATAAAAAGCAAGGCTCGTGCCGCTTGCCCTGTTTGGCGCATCGGTGGTTGGTCGCTTTGGATGAAGGAGTGCGGCATGGCGGGTGTATTGGATTCGGTGAACCAGCGCACTCAGCTGGTGGGGCAGAATCGCCTTGAGCTGCTGTTGTTCCGTCTGGACGGCAAGCAGTTGTATGGGATTAACGTGTTCAAGGTGAAGGAGGTGCTGCAATGCCCCAAACTTACCATCATGCCTAAATCCAGTCGGGTAGTGCGGGGAGTCGCGAATATTCGCGGGGGGACGATTCCGATTCTCGACCTGGCGATGGCAACCGGCTTGCCGGGGCAGACTCAGCTCGACAATGCGTTTGTCATCATTACCGAGTACAACACCAAGGTTCAGGGTTTTCTGGTGCATTCGGTAGAACGCATCGTCAACATGAACTGGGAAGAGATTCATCCACCTCCCAAGGGCACTGGCCGCGATCACTACCTCACGGCAGTGACCCGGGTCGATAACCAGTTGGTGGAAATCATCGACGTCGAGAAGATCCTGGCTGAAGTGGCGCCCATGTCGGAGTCCATTTCCGTCGGTGTGATCGACGCCGAAACGCAACACAAGGCCATTTCCCTGCGGGTCCTGACGGTCGATGATTCGTCGGTGGCGCGCAAGCAGGTCAGCCGTTGCCTGGAAACCGTCGGTGTCGAAGTCACGGCGCTGAATGACGGGCGCCAGGCCCTGGATTACCTGAAACAGATGGTGGCCGAGGGGAAAAAACCGGAAGAAGAATTCCTGATGATGATCTCCGACATTGAAATGCCGGAGATGGATGGCTATACCCTCACTGCGGAGATTCGAAATGATCCCCGCATGCAAAAGCTACATATCATCCTGCATACTTCTCTGTCTGGCGTTTTCAACCAGGCGATGGTCAAGAAGGTTGGTGCTGATGACTTTCTGGCCAAGTTCCGGCCCGACGACCTTGCGGCAAGGGTCATTGACCGGATCAAGGCGGCAGATATCAGCTAGGAGCGTCGCTCCTGGTGGTTCATATGATTTGAGAGGCGGCATCTTTGTCTACGGCTAATTTGGATTTCGAACAGTTCCGGGGTTTCCTGGAAAAAGCCTGTGGCATCTTGCTCGGTGAAAACAAGCAGTACCTGGTCTCCAGCCGTCTCAACAAGCTGATGGAGCAGCAGGGTATCAAGTCCTTGGGCGAGTTGGTCCAGCGTATCCAGACCCAGCCGCGCAGTGGTTTGCGCGAGCAGGTAGTGGATGCGATGACAACCAACGAAACCCTGTGGTTTCGTGATACCTATCCGTTTGAGGTGCTCAAGAACAAGGTGCTTCCCGAGATGATCAAGGCAAGCCCCGGCCAGCGCTTGCGCATCTGGTCGGCTGCATGTTCCTCGGGGCAGGAGCCGTACTCCCTGTCGATGTCGATCGATGAGTTCGAGCGCAGCAATCCCAGTGCGCTCAGGTCTGGCGCGCAGATTATTGCCACGGACCTGTCCAGTACCATGCTCACCAACTGCAAGGCGGGTGAGTACGACAGTCTGGCAATCGCTCGCGGTCTGTCGCCGGAGCGACTGCAGCGCTACTTCGACGTCAAGTCGCCGGGGCGCTGGGTGATCAAGGCTCCGATCAAGAGTCGCGTCGAATTCCGCTCGTTCAACCTGCTGGATAGCTACGCCAGCCTGGGCAAGTTCGATATCGTCTTTTGCCGCAACGTGCTGATCTATTTTTCGGCCGAAGTGAAGAAAGACATTCTGATGCGTATTCACAGCACCCTGAAACCGGGAGGCTACCTGTTTCTCGGGGCATCGGAAGCCCTGAATGGTTTGCCGACTCATTATCAGATGGTGCAATGCAGCCCCGGTATCATCTACCAGGCCAAGTGATGCTGGTGGATGTACAGAAAAGAGACCTCAGGGTCTCTTTTTTTGTGGGTGACTGTAATCAGGTGCGGCGCCGATTGTAGGAGCTGCCGAAGGCTGCGATTGGGTCTGTCTGACACATCGCTTTCGCAGCCTTCGGCAGCTCCGACAAGAAACCTGTTCCAATTCATTTCGGCTTTGACCGTGAAATAACCGGCAAAGCCTCTGGCAGAAAAACGACGCCACCCTTGCCGCTTTGCCGTTGTCAGGCGGAAATCACTTGCCGCTTTTCTGGCATTGCCACCCGCCTGCGTAGGAAAAATCCTTTGAATACAGGCCCGAAGCGGTTTGGCACGTTGATTGCTATATCTCTGGTACGTCAATCAGGTCAGCCGGCAAAGGTTTCCCGACATGAGCATCAACTTCGATAAAGCACTGGGTATCCACGAGAAGGCATTGAGCTTCCGTGCGCAGCGCGCAGAGGTGTTGGCCAACAACATCACCAACGCTGACACACCGAACTACAAGGCCCGCGACCTGGATTTCTCCTCGGTGCTGGCCGCCCAGAGCGAAAAGAGCCAGAACGGTACTTTCTCCCTGGCCACCACTAACAGTCGTCACATCGAAGCGGAAAACGTCGACAGCGAAGGTGATGGCACCTTGCTGTACCGTACGCCGTCACAGCCGTCCCTGGACCAGAACACCGTTGACGCCCAGGTTGAGCAGGCCAACTACGCACAGAACTCTGTCGGGTTCCAGGCCAGCTTCACCTTGCTCAACAGCAAATTCAAAGGGCTGGTAGCAGCCCTGCGCGGGGAGTAATTCATGTCTCTAGCCAATGTTTTCAATATCGCCGGCAGCGGCATGAGTGCCCAGACCACGCGTCTGAACACCACTGCCAGTAACATCGCCAACGCCGAGACCGTGTCTTCGAGCATGGATACGACCTACCGTGCCCGGCACCCGGTGTTCGCCACCGTGTTCCAGCAGAGCCAGAGCGCCGGCGGCACCTCGCTGTTCCAGGACCAGGGTGAAGCGGGGCAGGGCGTATCGGTTTCCGGCATCGTCGAAGACCCATCGAACCTGGAAGCACGTTACGAGCCCAACCATCCCGCAGCGGACAAGAACGGCTACGTGTACTACCCGAACGTCAACGTGGTTCAGGAGATGGCCGACATGATTTCCGCCAGCCGCTCGTTCCAGACCAACGCGGACATTATGAATACCGCCAAGACAATGATGCAGAAAGTACTGACTCTGGGTCAGTAACAAGGGGCGCAATAGATGAGTACCGTTAATAACGATGTAGCGGCAAACCCGTTTCTGCAGTCCTTGCAGAACCCGACGCCGACTGTCCCCAACTCAAGCAGTTCCACCTTGGGCAAGGATGCGTTCCTGCAGCTGCTCACTACCCAGTTGCGTAACCAGGATCCGTTGAGCCCTCAGGACAACACCGCGTTCGTGTCCCAGTTGGCGCAGTTCAGCAGCCTGGAAAGCATGCAGAACCTGACTTCTTCCGTGGACTCGATCTCGAGCAGCTATCAGTCGTCCCAGGCCTTGCAGGCTTCTTCCCTGGTTGGCCGTTCGGTGATCGTCGATGCTGGCGCGACCTATGTCGATACCAGCAAGGAAATGGCCGGTTCGGTGGTCATTCCGGATACCACTACTGCGACCACCATCAAAGTCAGTGACTCGACGGGCACCCTGGTCGACACCATCGACCTGGGGCCGCAGAAGGCGGGTACCACCTCGTTTACGTGGGATGGCAAAGACAGCTCCGGCAATACCCTGGCAGCCGGCAACTACAGCTTCGTGGCCAACGGCACGATCAAGGGTGCGGGCACGGGTCTGGTGACCTACCTGCCGGCAACCGTCAACAGCGTTACCACTGCGACCAACGGCGGCAGCATGACGCTCAACCTGGCGGGCGGCACCAGCATTGCCCTGTCCCAAGTCCAAACCATCGGAATTTAGAGCCGGCTCGACGGCAGAGGAGTGATACATGTCTTACAACATCGGTCTTAGCGGGCTCTACGCAGCAAACAAGGCTCTGGACGTTACCGGCAACAACATTGCCAACGTTGCGACCACCGGCTTCAAGGCATCCCGTGTCGAGTTCGCCGACCAGTACGCGCAATCCATTCGTGGTACTTCCGGTAATACCAACGTCGGCAGTGGCGTGACTGTTGCGGCCGTCGCCCAGCAGTTCACCCAGGGTTCCCTGACCACTGGCACCGCCAACAGCCTCGACCTGGCCATCCAGGGCAACGGTTTCTTCATGCTGAGCAACAACGGCGAGAAGTTGTATACCCGTTCCGGTGCTTTCCATACTGACAAAGACGGCTATGTCGTCAACAGTGCTGGCAATAACCTGCAAGGCTACAACGTCGACGCCAACGGCAACGTGGTGGTCGGTGCGCTGACCAACCTGCGTGTCGACTCGTCGAACCAGGCGCCACAAACCACTACCCAGATCACCAACAAGTCCAACCTGAACTCGACGGAAGCGCTTCCAGAGATCGCCACGTTCGATCCGACGGTGACCAAGAGCTACAACACCAAGTACAGCACTCCGATCTATGACACCCAGGGTAATGCCCACACCCTGGATCAGTACTTCGTGAAAACCGGCACCAACACCTGGGATATGTACTCTCTGGTCGATGGTCGCAGCATTAATGACCCGACTACGACTCCGCCGGTACCTGATAAAAATACGCTGACGTTCGACTCCTCGGGCAACCTGATCACGTCGGGTACCGGCAAGCCGACCGACTCCGCCAACCTCAAGCTCAATACCGATGGCACCTTCCAGCTGACTGGCTGGAAACCGGGTGTGCAGCAGGGTACCGGCACCACGGCTACCTGGGTTTTGAACGGGGCTGACTCCAATGGCACGACCGGCATCAAGCTGGATATGATTGCCACCAGCCAGACCGCTTCGAAAACCGGCTTGATCAGCCAGAGCCAGGATGGTTATGCCACTGGCCAGATCAGTAACATGAGCGTCGATCAGACCGGCAACCTGTTCGCCACTTACACCAACGGTCAGTCCAAGGTGATCGGCCAGGTATCCCTGACCAACTTCGCCAACGTTCAGGGCCTGTCACCGGCCGGCGGTACCAACTGGCGTGAAACCTACGCTTCCGGTGTGCCGGTCAGCGGTGCACCGCAGAGCGGTACTTTGGGTTATGTTCAGGGGCAGGCGCTGGAAGATTCCAACGTCGACCTGACCAGCGAACTGGTCAACCTGATCAAGGCGCAGAGCAACTATCAGGCGAACGCGAAAACCATTTCGACTGAAAGCACTGTCATGCAGACCACTATCCAGATGGTTGGCTAAGTGTAAGCGTAGAACTGCTGAAAAAGCCCCTTTGCGAAGGGGCTTTTTTTTGTCCGAAATCTGACGTTTTTGAAGTGTTTGATAAGTGTTTTATAAAATAAGATTTTATAGATATATCCCACTCTATATATAGAAAATTCCTACTTTCAATGCTGCGAGAATAAAAGTCGCCCTCTCTTTGGCAGGGCTTGAGTTGATACTTGGAACTCGGGCTTGCAGGGGGTAATTAAATGATCGCATCAATGGAAGCGCCGTGTGATACGGCTCAGGAGTGTTCATGTCATTCAATATTCCCTTGGCAGGATTACAGGCTGCGCAAAAGCGCATGCAAGTGGCCGGTAGTACTTTGTCAAAACCGACGATAACCGCTGGTTGATGCATACGTTGATTGACGGTCGCAACCCGGCGGATTTTCAGCGGATTACGCCGTTGACCGCGACCATTACCCGTGACCCGGACGGCAGTCTTTCCCTGCTCGGTGATGGCAAGCGTCTGGGTACTCGTTTCAAGCAAGAATTGCATCTAGAGGGGTGGCAGCCTGCCGCCCAGGCCAATGGCGGTTGGGCGGCTGCCGCGACTCCGGTGGTGGACACCCTTGCTATGCCGTTGGTCGAGGGGGATGTAAGCGGGATGGATCTGCGTGATGAAATCCATAGCGGTGCTCCGGTCTTTGATCCGGCCAATCCGGCCTCATACAGTCGGATGCTCAGCAGCAAGGTCACCGATGGCGAAGGTACCGAGCATGAGCTGCAAAACTACTTCACTCGCATCGCGTCCGGGCAATGGACCATGCGTACCCTGATCGATGGTCGCAATCCTGTTGATCCGACTTCCAGTGAGCCGGTGATGGTCACCATCAGTCACGACGCCGGCCATCAGATGCTTTTGGCCGGAGATATCGCCCATGTCAAGAAAACCACGGCCCGGGAATTCACCGTGGAGAGCTGGAGGCCGGCCATGCAGGTCAATAATTCCTGGGTCGCCAGCCCGGCGCCGGGGGATTCAGTGATCCCTCTGGAGTTGAGCGACGGCGCCCTCCTTGGCATTGATGATGGGGATCCGGTCATTTCCCGTATGGTCCGTACTTTCAGTACGGCCGACACCAACTCGTACAACGAAACTTTTTCCAGCGATATCTACGACGGCCAGGGCAACAGGCATCAGCTCAGCCATTACTTTGTCAAGGATGGCGCCAACAGCTGGACGCTGCACCTGCTGATTAACGGGCGTAATCCCCTTGATCCGGGGCGTACGGATCCTTTGACGGCAAGCATCATGTTCGACAGCGACGGGTCGCTGCGCACGCTCTTCGCCAGCGACGGCATGATGGTGCAGAACACAAAGCTGGCGCTCGATGGCTGGATTCCGGCCAGGGTGGATAATCCGGGAGCCCTCAACCAGAAATGGGTGCCCAACGGGGCCCAGGCCAGTCCTGACGGGCTGACCATCGATCTGACCCGGCTGACTCAATACAACAACAAGAACAATCGTTCATCGCCACAGATAGATGGCTACGCTGCGGGAAGTATCAGCGGCATAAAAGTTGACGGTGATGGCATGTTGCGCGCGGCGTTCAGCAATGGCCTGTATCGCAACGTCGGGCAAGTGATGCTGGCCAGCTTTGCCAACATGCAAGGTTTGCAACCGCTGGACGGTACACGCTGGCGCGAGACCTATGCCTCCGGCGCTGCCAGCTATGACACCCCCAAGTCCGGGACGCTGGGCGGGAGCAAGCAGGTTGGGAGTCACTTTGTGGGAGCGAATTTATTCGCGAAGGCGGGATTCCAGGCAGTGAGTATCCAGCGCATGTGCCGGTCCTTTCGCGAATGAATTCGCTTGCACAGAGTTCGGCTGATTCAGTGGGTTGAGTGTTGTTTCATCGGTGCCGACTTGCCGGGGCCGTCTAGACCGAACAATCCGACTTGACGAATGCCCCGTGCAAGCGTGTCCAGCCCGGGCCGGGGCTGCTCTGGGCGCAGACAATCCGGTTGTCGCCCTGCCATCGGTAGTAGTAGGCAGGCGCGGCAGCGGCGGTGCCCAAGGCAAGGCTAAAGGCGAGAAGGGTGATAAGGCGAGACATTGGCGTTCCTGAAAGCGGTTATCTGCCATGAGTCCCTGCAAGGATTGGTCCGGCATCGCCATGCAGTTTTTTTGGCGCTCTTGGGCCCAAGGTTTGCCCGTCGTTTTTTCGTAGGGCGGCGCAGCCCCGTCAATGCTGGGGATCAACGCTTTTGTATCAAGCTTGATAAGTTGGTTCAAATATTGCTTTGCCCTATATAGAACAGCTACAGGCGGCAAGCGTCTGTCGGAGGAGGACTACTGTGGACAAGTTGATTTACGTGGCGATGAGCGGGGCGTCTGAAAACGCCGTTGCGCAAAAGGCCCATGCCAACAACCTGGCAAACGTCTCGACTAACGGCTTCATGCGCGACCTGGAACAGGCTCGCTCGATGCCGGTTTTCGGCGAGGTCAATCCGTCGCGCGCCTATGCCATGAGTGAACGTCCCGGTACCGACTTCTCCGGCGGTGCCATGGTCCAGACCGGTCGGGAGCTTGATGTTGCCGTCAAGGGCGATGGCTGGATTGCCGTGCAGACACCGGACGGCAAAGAAGCTTATACCCGCTCCGCCGGCATGAATATCGATGGCCTCGGGGTGTTGCGGGCTGGCAATGGTTTGCCGGTCTTGGGCAATGGCGGGCCGATTGCCGTGCCGCCCCAGCAGCAGATCGAGATCGGTGCCGACGGTACGATCAGTGTCCGCTCCCTGGGTGAGAGCCCGCAGGTCATGGCCCAGATCGACCGCCTCAAGCTGGTCAATCCCGATATCAAGAATATGGAAAAAGGTCCCGATGGCCTGATGCACACCAAGGATGGCACGGCGCCAGCCGTCGATGCCAATGTGCAGGTCGAGTCCGGCTTTCTTCAGGCGAGCAACGTTAACGCCGTCGAAGAAATGACCGCAGTGATGACCTTGTCCAAGAATTTCGAATTGTCCGTCAAGATGATGAAAACCGCCGAAGACAACGATCAATCTATGGCGCGCGTCTTGCAGAGCTAAACCATTGACAGTCGGCGTCGATAATCAGGCGCCTGAGGAGAGACAGAATGCTTCCAGCACTTTACGTTGCCAAAACCGGTCTGGCCGCTCAGGACACCAACCTGACGACCATTTCCAACAACCTGGCCAACGTGTCCACCACCGGTTTCAAAAGTGATCGCGCCGAGTTCCAGGACTTGCTGTACCAGATCAAGCGTCAGCCAGGCGCCCAGTCGACTCAGGACAGCGAACTGCCGTCCGGTCTGCAACTGGGTACCGGTGTGCGCATCGTCGGCACGCAGAAAAACTTCACTGCCGGCAGCCTGCAAACCACCAACAACCCGCTGGACCTGGCCGTCAATGGCCGTGGTTTCTTCCAGATTCGTCAACCTGACGGCACTATTGCCTACAGCCGCGACGGCACATTCCACCTGGACAGCAACGGCCAGATCGTCACCGCCAATGGTTATGCCCTGGAACCGGCGATTGTCGTGCCGCAGAACTCCCAGACCTTTACCGTAGGTCAGGATGGCACCGTGTCGATCACGACCGCTGCCAACCCGGCAACGCCACAGATCATCGGCAATATTCAGACCGCTGACTTCATCAACCCGGCCGGCCTGCAGGCCAACGGTGGCAACCTGTTCCTGGAAACCGCTTCCAGCGGCGCGCCGCAGGTCGGTACTCCGGGCCTGAACGGTCTGGGCACGACGCTGCAGAACACCCTGGAAAACTCCAACGTCAGCACCGTTGAAGAGTTGGTCAACATGATCACCACTCAGCGTGCCTACGAGATGAACTCCAAGGTGATCTCCACTGCGGACCAGATGCTGCAAAACATTACGCAAAACCTGTAACGACCTGACAGCCCGGCTCTTCGTCAAGGCGCTGGGGCTGTCGCTACAACTGATCACACACGGCGCCCGTCGGGCGTCTGCTACACCGCGAGGTTCGAGTGTCATGAAACGGCGTCCTGTTGTACGGCTTTCCCTGTTGGTGGCTCCTCTTTGTGGAATCGCTCTGCTCGCAGGATGCGTTGCGCCTGATCCAAAGCCAAATGACCCGTTTTACTCGCCGGTGTTGCCCCGCACGCCATTGCCAGCGGCCGCGAACAACGGTTCGATCTATCAGGCCGGTTTCGAACAGAACCTCTATGGCGACCGCAAGGCGTACCGGGTCGGTGACATCATCACCATCACCCTGTCCGAGAATACGGCTGCAAGCAAGGCTGCGAGTAACGGCCTGACCAAGAACAGCAGCAACAGCATTGGCTTGACCTCGCTGTTCGGCACCAGCGCAACCACCAATAATCCTTTGGGGGGTGGTGATCTGAGTCTGGGTGTCGGTTACAACGGCGCACGGACCACCAAGGGTGATGGCAAGGCCGCGCAGAGCAACAGCCTGACCGGTTCGGTTACCGTGACGGTGGCCGATGTGATGCCCAACGGCATTCTGGCCGTGCGTGGTGAGAAGTGGATGACGCTCAATACCGGGGCGGAGCTGGTGCGTATTGCCGGGCTGATCCGCGCTGATGACATCGCCACCGACAACACCGTTTCGTCGACTCGCGTCGCCGATGCGCGCATTACGTATTCAGGTACTGGGTCGTTTGCCGATTCCAGCCAGCCGGGGTGGTTCGATCGGTTCTTCCTCAGCCCGTTGTTCCCTTTCTGATAGCGGGATAAACATGATCAAGCTCAAGCAACTGATAGCGGCGGCCTTGCTGTTGTCCACAGCCTTCGGCGTTCACGCCGAACGGCTCAAGGACATCGCCAGCATCTCCGGCGTGCGGACCAACCAACTGATCGGCTACGGTCTGGTGGTCGGCCTCAATGGCACCGGTGACCAGACCACCCAGACGCCGTTTACGCTGCAGACCTTCAATAACATGCTGGCGCAGTTCGGTATCAAGGTGCCTGCCGGTTCCGGTACCGTGCAGCTGAAGAACGTCGCGGCCGTAGCTGTCTATGCCGATCTGCCTCCGTTCGCCAAGCCTGGGCAGATGGTCGACATCACCGTGTCGTCCATCGGTAACTCGAAAAGCCTGCGCGGCGGCAGCCTGTTGATGACGCCGATGAAGGGTGTCGACGGCAACGTCTACGCCATCGCCCAGGGCAACCTGGTGGTAGGCGGCTTCGATGCCGAGGGTCGTGACGGCTCCAAGATCACCGTCAACGTACCGTCGTCGGGTCGCATTCCCGGCGGTGCGTCGGTGGAACGTGCCGTACCCAGCGGGTTCAATCAGGGCAACAGCCTGACCCTTAACCTCAATCGCTTCGACTTCACCACGGCCAAGCGCATCGTAGACAAGATCAACGATATGCTCGGCCCTGGCGTTGCCCAGGCGTTGGACGGCGGTTCGGTGCGCGTCACTGCGCCTCTGGATCCGGGGCAGCGCGTCGACTATCTGTCGATCCTGGAAAACCTGGAGGTCGATCCGGGCCAGACGGCGGCCAAGGTCATCATCAACTCCCGTACCGGCACCATCGTGATCGGTCAGAACGTCAAGGTTTCGCCGGCCGCCGTTACCCACGGCAGCCTGACCGTGACCATTACCGAAGATCCGATTGTCAGCCAGCCGGGCGCCTTGTCCGGTGGTCAGACTGCGGTCGTGCCGCGCTCGAAGATCAATGCTCAGCAGGAACTGCACCCGATGTTCAAGTTCGGTCCTGGCACAACCCTGGATGAGATCGTCCGTGCGGTAAACCAGGTGGGCGCAGCGCCCGGCGACCTGATGGCGATCCTCGAAGCCCTCAAGCAGGCCGGCGCTTTGCAAGCCGACCTGATCGTGATCTGAGGACGCGTCCATGGATATGCCCAAGACCAGCGTGACTTCCCCTGTCGATTCGGGGGCGTACACCGACCTCAATCGCCTGGCGGCGCTGAAGAACGGCGACCGGGACAGCGAAGGCAATCTGAAGAAGGTTGCCCAGGAATTCGAGTCACTGTTCGTCAGCCAGATGCTCAAGGCCATGCGTTCAGCCAACGAAGTACTGGCCAAGGACAATCCGCTGAATACCTCGGAGTCGCGCCAGTATCAGGAAATGTACGACCAGCAACTTGCTGTGACCCTGTCGACACGGGGTAACGGTATCGGCCTGCAAGACGTGCTGATGCGCCAGTTGTCCAAGAACAAGGGCGCACAGCCAGCGCCGGCCGCGCCGAGCGATGCCGCAGGCGAAGCCCAGGCGGTGGCGCCGAAGACCGGCCTGGCCACCGGCATCTATCAGCGTCCGTTGTGGGCCACACGTTCTTCGGCGGCGGATCAGGCCGCTGCGGCGTCCGGTGTACCGCGCAACGATGTTGCCGCGCTCAACGCGCGTCGTCTGTCGCTGCCGAGTTCGCTGACCGATCGTCTGCTGGCCGGTATCGTGCCGAGCACCGGCGAAATCGTCGATCAGGCGTCCCGCGCCAATATTCAGGCAAACCGTATCAATCCACCGCGCCGCAACAACGGCGACTGGACGTCGGACCCGACCCTGGCCGGCACCGACAAGCGCTACGAGCGCACCATTGCCCAGCCGCCCCTGGCACCAGCCAAGAGCGCGTTCAGCAATCACGACGAATTCGTGGCCACCATGCTGCCCCTGGCCAAGGACGCCGCAGCGCGGATTGGCGTCGACCCGACGGTACTGGTTGCCCAGGCGGCGCTGGAAACCGGCTGGGGCAAATCGATCATGCGTGCCCAGGATGGCAGCAGCAGTCACAACCTGTTCGGCATCAAGGCTCAGGGCAGCTGGCAAGGCCCTGAGGCGCGGGCCATTACCAGCGAATTCCGCGACGGCAAGATGGTCAAAGAAACAGCGGACTTCCGCTCGTATACCACCTATGCCGACAGCTTCCATGACCTGGTCAGCCTGTTGCAAAACAACAATCGCTATCAAGGTGTGGTGAAAGCGGCCGATAACCCAGAACAGTTTGTAAAAGAGTTGCAGAAGGCTGGCTACGCGACCGATCCGGACTACGCCAGCAAGATTTCGCAAATTGCCAAGCAGATGAAGAGTTACCAGAACTACGCAGCAGCACCGGGCTCTTCCACGACTTTATAAGGCTTGAATCATGTCACTGATTTCAATTGGGCTCTCAGGGCTGACTGCCAGTAGTGCGGCGATCAACACCATCGGTAACAACACGGCCAACGTGGATACCGCGGGTTACTCGCGTCAGCAGGTGATGACGACTGCCTCTGCGCAGCAGAACATCGGCATCGGTATCGGCTATATCGGTACCGGCACCACGCTGTCTGATGTGCGACGCATCTACAACAGCTACCTGGACAGCCAATTGCAATCGACTACGGCCCTGGGCGCCGACGCCACGGCGTACTCGGCCCAGGCCAGCAAGACCGATAGCCTGTTGTCCGATACCAGTACCGGTATCGCCAACACCCTGGCGACCTTCTTCAGCCAGATGCAGGCGGTCGGGACGTCGGCCACCGATAGCAATGCGCGTTCGCAGTTCCTGACCACTTCACAGGCCCTGACCGCGCGCTTGAATTCCATGTCCTCGCAATTGAGCGATCAGAATTCGACCATCAACACCCAGTTGACCGATCAGGTTAACCAGATCAACTCCATTGCCGCTTCCATTGCCAGCCTGAACAAGCAGATCACTGCGTCCTCGGCTGGAGGCACCAACCCCAACAGCCTGCTCGATGCGCGCAACGAGGCGGTACGTTCGCTCAACGAACTGGTTGGCGCCAAGGTCGTTGAAAACAACGGCAACTACGACGTCTATGTCGGCAATGGTCAGTCCCTGGTCAGTGGCACCACATCCTTTCAGATGAGCACCGGCCCCAGTTCCGACGATCCGACCCAGTTCGCTGTGAAGATCAGCTATGGTGCCGGTAACACCACGGACGTCACGTCGGTGGTCAGTGGCGGCAGCATGGGCGGCCTGTTGCGCTATCGCAGTGACGTGCTGACCCCGGCCGTCAACCAGTTGGGCCAGGTGGCCCTGGCGCTGTCCGACACGGTCAATAGCCAGCTGCAGCAGGGTATCGATGCCAACGGTGACTTCGGCACCGCCCTGTTCAAGAGCATCAACGATCCGAGCATGACCAGCCAGCGCAGCATCGGCAAGGTCGGTAACACCGCGGGTTCCAGCAACCTGGATGTGAAGATCAGCGACACCAGCAAGCTGACCGCCAGTGACTACTCGGTGACCTTCTCCGACTCCGATAACTACACCGTGCGTTCGTTGCCCAACGGCGCGCTGGTCGGCACCGGCAAGATCAGCGATAACCCGCCCAAGTCTTTCGACGGCTTCCAGCTCGCCCTGCAGACGCCGACGGCGACCCCTTTGCAGGCTGGCGATACCTTCAAGGTGACGCCGACCCGTAATGCAGCGGGCGGTATCACCACGACCATGACCGACCCCAAGGACATCGCGGCCGCAGCCCCGCTGAGCGGTACGGCCAGCGGTGCCAACAAGGGCAACGCCGGTTTCACCCAGCCGGTGCTCAATACGCAGTCCAATATCTACAACGCTACCGCCACTACCGACCTGCAGAGCGCGCTGAAGGGTGCGACGCCGATGCGCGTAGTGTTCGGTGCGGTAGCAGCCGACGGTACCCAGGCCTACAGCCTGCTCGACGCCAAGGGCAACGCGGTGATGAACAATGCCACGCCAGCGGTGGCCATTACCGGCACCATCGTTCCGGGGCAGAGCAATACCCTGACTTTCGACCTGGGTTACACCGACTCGGCCAGTGCCAAGCAGACCCTGTCCATCAGCACCACGGTGACCGGTTCGCCGTCCGCCAATGACAGTTTCAGCATCGGCCTGACCGCTGCCGGCTCGGCCGACAACCGTAACTCCACCGCTGTTCTGGCGTTGCAAACCAAATCCACGGTCAACATCGGCGCGGCCGGCACGGGCAACAGCATGTCCGGTGCCTATGGTGCCTTGGTGTCCAGTACCGGTTCCAAGGCTGCCCAGGGCAAGAGCGATGTCACGGCGACTACTGCCGTGGTTGCCAGTGCCAAGGCCGCGCGTGATGGCGTGTCTGGCGTGTCCCTCGATGAAGAAGCGGCCAACCTGGTCAAGTACCAGCAGTACTACACCGCCTCGTCGCAGATCATCAAGGCCGCACAAACCATTTTCAGCACGCTGATCAACAGCCTGTAAGGAGTCGTAGACATGCGTATCTCAACTGCTCAGTTTTACGAAGTCAGCGCTGCCAACTATCAGCGCAACTACGCCAACGTCATCGCCACCAACCAGGAAGTGTCGAGCCAGGTCAAACTCAATACGGCGGCGGATGATCCGGTCGGTGCGGCCCGTTCCCTGCAACTGACCCAGCAGAATGCGCTGCTGAGCCAGTACAAGACCAATATCGACACGATCAATCAGAACGCCACCCAGGCTGAAACGGCCATGACCGGTATTCAGAACTCTCTGCAGCGTGCGCAGGAACTGATTATCGACGCCAGTACCGGTGCCAAGACCGATGCCGACCGCAAGGCCAATGCCGACGAGCTGGCGCAGATCCAGGCCACCGTGCTCGGTCTGATGAATAGCCAGGACGCCAATGGCGACTACATTTTTTCTGGCTCCAAGGCCAAGACCCCGCCTTATTCCATGGGCGCGGATGGCACCTACAGCTATCAGGGCGACCAGACCCAGATCAAGCTGTCGGTAGGTGATGGCATTTCCCTGGCCAGCAACTCCACTGGTTGGGATGCCTTCGAGCAGGCGGTCAACACTACCCGTACGGCCACTACCTGGACCGGCAGCGGTGCGGATGACGGCAAGGCCGTGCTGTCCGGCGGCATCGTGACCAATGCTACGGCCTATCAGGCGACGTTTGCCCAGGGCCAGCCTTATGAAATCACGTTCACCAGCGGCAGCCAGCTGAAGATCGTCGATGCCAGCGGCAATGACGTGACCACTGAAGTCAGCCAGGGCGGCGCCTTCAACCCGGCCAACGCCAGTAACCAGACCATCACTTTCCGTGGCCTGGAACTGAACCTGAACATCAACCTGACCGATGCCGATAAAGCCAGCCCGGCAACTGAAAGCCTGGCTTTGGCCGGTGATCCCAGTGCGGTCCCGCCAGTCGCGCCACACTCGTTCAGCCTGAGCCTGACGCCCAGCACTGTGTCCACAACCCGCAGCGCCGGTAACCCGAGTACGACGGTGGTTTCCCAGGTTGCAGTGACTAACCAGACCGCCTACAACAATGCCTTCCCGGCTGGCGGTGGCGCGGTGCTGCGTTTCGATTCGCCTGCGCCTCCGGCCCTGGCTACCGACCCGAGCACCACGTTCAGCCTGTATGCCGCACCTTATGTGGCCGGCGCCACGCCAGTGGGCACCGGTACCATCAGCGGCACGCCACCTACCGCGACAGCGGCCGGTGTGACCTTTACCCTGGCCGGTACCCCTCGTGGTACCGATCAATTCGCGGTACAGGCCAATACCACACAGACCCAGAACGTGCTCAACACGCTGGGGGCGGCGATCAAGGCACTGTCGACTCCGGCAGATGGCAATGTCACCGCCACCCAGTCCTTGCGTGCGTCCATGGACTCGGCTCTGGGCAACATCAAGAGTGCCATGGAACAGCTTGGTTCGACGATTTCGGCCGGTGGTGCACGGCAGAACGCCGCCACCGACCAGGGTACTACCAATGATTCGCTGTCGAGCAACAACTCCCTGGAACAGGCCTCTATCGTCAACGCCGACCCTGTAGAGTCAATCGCCCGCCTGACTCTGCAACAGACCATGCTGACCGCCTCGCAACTGGTGTTCACCCGCATGTCTTCGCTGAACCTGTTCAGCAAGCTGTAACAGGCGTTGCCTGGTTTGACCGAGCATCGACCGTTTTCTTTTTCAGCGGTTAAGGGGTGCTCACTCGTTTGAGTGAGTGCCCGCCGCTCGTGAGTCCCCCGCCGTGAATTCAGTGCCTCTCGTCAGCATCGTCATCCCCGCCTATAACTCCCGTTTTTTCCAGAAAGCGTTGCACAGCGCGATCGCCCAGAACTATCCCAATATCGAAGTGATTGTCTGCGATGACAGTCGGGGTGATGACATTCGTGAAATCGTCGAGCGACTCACGGTCGGTTGCGAGGTGCCTTTGCGCTATATGCGCAATTCTCAGCGCCTGGGTTTTACCGGCAACCTGCTGACCTGCCTGGAAGAGGCATCGGGCGAGTACATCAAGTTTCTCTGTGATGACGACCTGTTGTTTCCGGCCTGCGTCAAAATGCAGGCTGAGGTGCTGATCGAGCATGCCGATGTGACCATGGCCTTTGCCCAGCGTTTTCTCTGGGACGCCGATGATATCCAGCTGCCCACACGCCTGGAGAATACGCCGCTGTTGTACACCGCCGGGATCTTCAAGGGCGACGATCTGCTGTCGTTGTTCGAAGGCTTTCCGTTCAACGTGCTGGGCGGGTTCAGCAGCGGTCTGTTTCGCCGTGCCGATGTGCAGGATTTCCTGCCCGCCCTGATACAGTCCAAGCCTGGTTTCACTGCGATGGTCGATCTGGCGCTTTATGTCTGCCTGCTGCGCCGGGGCAATGTGGCCATGCTCAACACCATCCTGAGTGCCGAGCGGGTGCATGCCGAGCGCCTCAGTCATCTTCAGGAAGCGCGTATCCTGGTGCCCGACGAGCTCGACCTGTTGGTCGAGATGCTCAAGGCGCGCAGTGGTGAGGACGCGCCAGCCATTGGCTGGGCGCGTTATGTCACGCTGGATAACGCCGCGGGCGGCGCACGGGATTGGCAAGAGCTGGCGCTGAACCGCAACCTGGGTAACCGCCAGGCTATTATTCCGATGCGAGTCGGCACCTCCAGCGACAGTTTCGCCGAGGTCTATGCCCAGTGGCTGGCGTGTCGCAGCATGAGCGCGGTGCAGCTCAAGCTATTGCCGGACACTCTGGCCAGTTGGCCGATCCAGCCGAAAATCGTGCCGATCATCATCAATGACGGCAACGCCAATGCGGCCTTGAACATTACCCTGGACAGCCTGGCGGCACAGCACTATCCGCCGGAGCTGGTACTGGTTCTCTCGGCGACCTGTACCGAAGGCGGGCTTGACGGGCATATCTTCAGCCTGCCCCTGCAGGATGATGGCCTGGCCCAGATCAATGGCATCCTGCCGCAGTTGGACGGCGCGGACTGGTTCTACCTGCTGCGCGCGGGCGACCGTTTGATCGATACGGCGTTGCTGGTCCTGGCCGACCGCATCGTCAACAACCCGCAACTGCAGTGTTTGTACAGCGACGAAGATGCCCTGCTCGACGGTGAGTCTTCCCAGCCGGTATTCAAGCCTGACTTCAACCTCGACTTCCTGCGCAGTTATCCCTATATCGGCCGTGCCATGGCGCTGCGCCGCGAACCGTTCCTGGCTGCCGGGGGCTTCGCCGTGGAGTACGCGACCCTGGCCGCTCATGACGCACTGTGGCGGATGATCGAGCGGGCCGATACCGATGTGGTCGAGCGGGTCGCCGAAGTCCTGGTTTCATCGCAATTCAGCTTCCTGCAATGGCTGGCCCTGCCGGAACTGCCAACGCTCAACGCTGAGATCGTCAGCAATCACTTGCAGCGCTGCGGCATCGAATTCAGCATGCAGCGCGGCACGCTGCCGTTGATCAACCGCATCGACTATCTGCACGCAGCGCATCCGTTGGTGTCAATCCTGATCCAGCACAAGGATCAGCTTGCTGCGCTGCAGCGCTGTGTCGAATTGCTGCTGGAGAAAACCAGCTACAGCCATTACGAAATACTGATCATCGACAGCGGCAGCACCTCGGCCGACGCCTGCACCTGGCTCGAGGGCATGGCCCGGGTCGGCGGTGACAAGGTGCGAGTCATGTACACCCCGGCGTCCGAAAACGCCGCGCAGCTCTACAATCTGGGCGCGCAGCAGGCTCGTGGCGAGTACCTGCTGATGCTCACGCCTTATGCCGTGATCACTCAGCCACAATGGCTGGACGCCTTGCTCAACCATGCCCAGCGCGCCGAGGTCGGTGCGGTTTCAGGCAAATGGTTCAATCCTGATGGCGTGGTCATTCACGCTGGTCTGACCCTGGGTCTGCAGGGGCCGGCCGGGTTGCACTTTTTCGGCGAGTCGGCGCGGGCCGACGGCTATATGCAGCGCTTGCAGATCGATCACGACCTGAGTGCCGTAGGGACTGACTGCCTGATCGTGCACAAGCCACTATTCGAGCAACTGGGTGGCATGGACGAAGGTTTCAGCGAACTGCTTTGGGGGGTAGACCTGTGTCTGCGAATCCGCCGCAGCGGTCATCTGGTGGTCTGGACCCCCTATGCACAGATGGTGATCGGCGCGCGTCCGACGCCCGAGGATGATCTGGTTCGCTATCAGCGTCAGGTCGAAGAACAGAAAGCCGTTTATGAACGCTGGATGCCGATCATCGCCCGGGACCCGGCCTACAACACCAACCTCAAACTCACCGGCAGCAGTTTCAACCTGGAGCCGGGCCTGCGCAGTGGCTGGAGCCCGTTCACCCGGCACTCGCTGCCCTTTGTCCTGGCCCTGCCGATCAATACCTCGGCTATCGGTCACTATCGCGTGGTGCAGCCCTTTATCGAACTGGAGGCCGTCGGCCGGATCGTTGGCCGCATCACTTACGAGCTGCCACCGCTGCATGAGATCGAGCGTCATTCCCCTGACGTTGTCGTGTTCCAGGGCCGCTATGGCGATGGCTCCGTCGGCGAGGTCGAATCCCTCAAGCGTTACTCCAATGCCTGTCGCATCTTCGAGCTGGATGACTACGTCATCGACGTACCGAAGAAAAACGCCCACGCCCGTGGCATGCCTCCTGAAACCGGCAGATACATGCGTGAAGCCATCGCCCTGTGTGATCGTGTAGTGGTCTCGACCCCGGCCCTGGGCGATGCGCTGTCGTCAATGCATCACGACATTCGGGTTGTGCCGAATATGCTCGCCCCGCAAATGTGGGAGCACCTGCGCGGCAAACGGCGGATGGCGAAAAAACCTCGGGTCGGCTGGGGCGGCGGCACCAGTCACACCGGTGACCTGGAGATCATTGCCGACGTGGTGCGTGAACTGGCCGACGAAGTCGAGTGGGTGTTCTTCGGTATGTGCCCGGACAAGCTGCGGCCTTATGTCCACGAATTCCATGGCTCGATCCCCCTGGCCAGTTACCCGGCGAAACTGGCCAGCCTCAACCTCGATCTGGCGGTGGCTCCGCTGGAGTTCCACCTGTTCAACGACTGCAAGAGCAACCTGCGCCTGCTGGAATACGGCGCGTGCGGTTTTCCGGTGGTCTGTACCAATACCCGCGCTTATCAGGACTTCCTGCCCTGCACACGGGTCATGAGCAACAGTACCGAGGAATGGATACAGGCCATTCGCATGCATCTGGCTGACCCCGATGCCAGCTATCGCATGGGTGACCAACTGCGTGAAGCCGTGCATCGTGACTTCATGCTGCGGGGTGACAACCTGCATCACTGGGTGCATGGGTGGCTGGAAGACTGATTTTCTGACTGAACCTGTTTCGTAGGAGCGAGGCTTGCCCGGCTCCTGCGGGGCCGGTATTTGCCTCTCGGGCAATCCGAGCTGGCGCGTTTCCTGCAAGTTCCCCAAAGATCGCCATAAATCGTGCATTTCCGTCGCGAACCGGCGAGTGCCATGCCGGTTTTCCGGCGTGTGCGGCTCGACATCGAGTTGGCAGGGTGCTGTGGAACAAGAAGGGAACCAGATGAAGGTAGTCATTCTCGCGGGTGGTCTCGGTACTCGCATCAGCGAAGAGTCGCATCTCAAACCCAAGCCCATGATCGAGATTGGCGGCAAGCCAATTCTCTGGCACATCATGAAGCAGTACTCGGCCCACGGTATCCATGATTTCGTGATCTGCCTGGGCTACAAGGGCTATGCCATCAAGGACTTCTTCGCCAACTATTTCCTGCACACCTCCGACGTGACGTTCGACATGCGCAACAACCGTATGGATGTGCATCAGAACTACAGCGAGCCGTGGCGCGTCACCCTGATTGACACTGGCGAAGACACCATGACCGGCGGGCGTCTACTGCGTGCCCGGCGTTATCTGGAAAACGAAGAAGCCTTCTGTTTCACCTACGGCGACGGCGTCTCGGACCTGAATATCAGTGCCCTGGTCAATTTCCATCTGCAGCATGGCAAACATGCCACAGTCACTGCCGTACAACCCCCGGGACGCTACGGCGCGCTGGATCGGGATGGCGACCGGGTGCTGGGCTTTACCGAAAAACCCCGTGGCGATGGCGGCTGGATCAATGGCGGTTTCTTTGTGCTGTCGCCGTCGGTGCTGCCGCTGATCGATGATGACAGCACCACCTGGGAAGCTGGCCCGCTGATTGGTCTGGCCGAACAGGATCAGTTGCGCGCCTTTCAACACGAAGGCTTCTGGCATCCGATGGATACTCTGCGCGACAAGAATTATCTGGAAGAACTCTGGCAGAAAGGGGAGGCCCCATGGAAACAATGGGACTGACCGCCGCGTTCTGGCAGGGTAAACGTGTACTGCTGACCGGCCACACCGGCTTCAAGGGCAGTTGGTTGGCGCTCTGGCTGCAAGGCCTGGGCGCCCAGGTTACCGGCTTTGCCCTGGCGCCTAATACCGAACCTGCTCTCTACGAGCTGGCCCGGGTCGAGGAGGGCATCGACGATCAGCGCGGTGACCTGCGCGATCTTGGCGCCTTGCTGGAATTGATTGCCGAGGCGCAACCGGAAATCGTCCTGCACCTGGCGGCCCAGCCATTGGTGCGCGAGGGTTATCGCGATCCATTGGGCACCTATTCCAGCAACGTCATGGGCACCCTCAACCTGCTCGAAGCGATTCGTCAGGTTGGTGGTGTGCGCGCCTGCGTACTGGTGACCACTGACAAGGTCTACGCCAATCAGGAGTGGTTGTGGCCGTACCGCGAGAACGAACCTCTCGGCGGCCATGATCCCTATAGCAGCAGCAAGGCCTGCTGCGAGCTGCTGGCACAGTCCTATGCAGCATCGTTTTTCCCCGCTGACAAATACGCCGAGCACGGCCTGGCCTTGGCTACGGCACGGGCGGGCAATGTGCTGGGTGGCGGTGACTTCGCCCCCGAACGCTTGATCCCCGATGTGCTCAAGGCCTGGTCCGCAGGCGAACCGGTGACCTTGCGTTATCCCCAGGCCGTGCGCCCCTGGCAGCATGCCCTGGAGCCCCTGGCCGGTTACCTGCAACTGGCTGCGGCGCTCTATGAGCACGGTCCGGAGTATGCCGGTGCCTGGAACTTCGGCCCCGGTGACAATGATATGTGCAGCGTCGGCCAGGTGGTCTCGATCCTCGCAGAGCGCTGGCCCGATGCGCCGGGCCTGCAGGTGGAAAGCAGCGATCTGCACGAGGCTGGCCTGTTGCGCCTGGACAGCAGTCGTGCGCGTCAGCGTCTGGACTGGCAGCCGCGCTGGTCGTTGCAGGATTGCCTGCGCCACACCCTGGACTGGCATCTGGCCTGGCAGGCCGGGCAGGACATGCGCGCCTTCACGCTTGAGCAACTGGACCTGTACCGGGAGCATTCATGAGCGACCTGCACTTGCAGGCCTTGCCGTTGCCCGGCCTGTTCAGCCTGCAGCACAAGCGCCACGCCGATGCGCGCGGGCAGTTCTCGCGGTTGTTCTGCGAGGGCAGCCTGAGCGCGTTCGGCCGTGACTTTCATATCCGCCAGATCAACCATTCGGTGACCCGGGAGCAGGGCAGCGTGCGAGGTCTGCACTATCAGACCGCCGCCCAGCCTGAAGCCAAGCTGATCACCTGCCTGCGCGGCGCAGTATGGGATGTGGCGGTAGATCTGAACCCGGATTCGGCCACCTTCTTGTGCTGGCACGCCGAACGCCTGGAAGCCGGGGACGGTCGGAGTCTGTTATTACCCGCCGGTTTTGCCCACGGTTTCCAGACCCTGACCGACGACGCCGAATTGCTCTACCTGCACAGCGCCGATTATGCGCCGGAGCATGAGGGCGGGCTGTCGCCCCTGGATCCACGGTTGGCCATCGAGTGGCCTCTGGCCGTCAAGAATTTGTCGGCGCGCGATGCCGGTCATCCGCTGCTGGACGCGACTTTTGCTGGAGTGCGTGTATGAATTGCCGAGGTTGTGGCGCCCATCTGACCTTGCCCCTGATTGACCTGGGCACTTCGCCGCCATCCAATGCCTATCTGCGTGCGGAGCAACTGAGCCAGGCCGAGCAGTGGGTGCCGCTGAAAGTGGGCGTCTGTGAGCAGTGCTGGCTGGTGCAGACCGAAGACTACACCAGCGCCGAAAGTCTGTTCGACGCCGACTATGCCTATTTCAGTTCCTATTCCAGCTCCTGGCTGGCCCATGCCGAACGCTATGTCGATGAAATGGTCGAGCGCTTCGGCCTCGGCGCCGACAGCCGTGTCGTGGAAATTGCCGCCAATGACGGTTACCTGCTGCAATTCGTGGCGGCGCGCAATATCCCCTGCCTGGGCATCGAACCGACCCGCAGCACCGCCGCAGCGGCGCGGGAAAAGGGCCTCGAGATCCGTGAAGTGTTCTTCGGTCGTGAAGCCGCTGAAAGTCTGGTTTCTGATGGCTGGTCTGCCGACCTGATGGCGGCCAATAACGTGCTGGCCCATGTCCCGGATATCAACGACTTTCTGCAAGGCTTCGCCACCTTGCTCAAGCCCACCGGCGTGGCGACCTTCGAGTTTCCGCATCTATTATCGCTGATGGCTGATCATCAGTTCGACACCCTGTACCACGAGCACTATTCCTACCTGTCGCTGACAGCGGTGAAGACCCTGTGCGAACGCAATGGTCTGGAAGTCTTCGACGTCAGTCGCCTGGCGACCCATGGCGGTTCGCTGCGGGTGTTTGTCCAGCGCGTCGAGCCATTGCGCCTCGACGGTCTGGGCCTGCATGACCAGAGCCGCCCGGTACAGGCCACCGTGCAGGCGCTGCTCGATGAAGAACGTGAGGCCGGGGTCATGACCACCGCGTTCTACGCCACCCTGGCGCCCGCAGCCGAGCGTATCAAACACCAGTTGCTCGGCTTCCTGTTGCAGGCCAAGGCCGAAGGCAAGCGCGTTGCCGGTTATGGTGCCGCTGCCAAGGGCAATACCTTGCTCAACTATGCCGGGGTCAAGCCAGACCTGCTGGCCTGGGTCGCCGACGCAAACCCGCACAAGCAGGGCAAGTTCCTGCCGGGCAGCCGGATTCCCGTGGTTTCCCCCGAGCGTATTGCCGAAGAAAAGCCGGACTACCTGCTGGTCCTGCCGTGGAACCTGCTGCATGAAGTCAGCGAACAGCAGGCGCAGGTGCGAGACTGGGGCGGGCGCTTCGTCATTGCCGTTCCTGAGTTGACGCTGTTATGAGCAGCCATGCCGCGCAAGATCAGGGTGGGAGCGAACTCCACAGAAGAGAACTCAGTGGGAGCGAATTCATTCGCGAAGAGGACTGTACAGTCGATATAGCTTTATCGTTTGGAATACCGCTTTCGCGAATGAATTCGCTCCCACACAAATGGCTCCCACCTTCGTCTCCATCGATCTCGCTCCAACGATCAGTGTCGAGGATGCTGTCATGAACGTACTCGTCACTGGCGCCACCGGCTTCGTCGGCCGTCATCTGGTTGCCGCCTTGCTCAGGCAGGACTGCAAGGTGCGGGCGGTTTCGCGTAATCCCGATACGGCGCGGCGCATGCCGTGGTTCGCTGAGGTGGAGTTCATTGCCGCCGATATCCATGATGCAGATCTGGATGTCGCTAATCTGGTTGCCGGTGTCGATGTACTCGCTCATCTGGCCTGGCCGGGTTTGCCGAACTATCAGGGGCTGTTCCATTTCGAGCATAACCTGCCAGCCGACTATGCCTTTATCAAGGCGGCGGTCGAAGCCGGTGTCGCTCAGGTGCTGGTTACCGGCACCTGTTTCGAATATGGCATGCAGGATGGTTGCCTGAACGAGTCCATGGCTGTCTTGCCGGGTAACCCCTACGGATTGGCGAAGAACACCCTGCGCCTGTTCTTGCAGGCCCTGCAGAAACAGACGCCATTCACTTTGCAATGGGCGCGGCTGTTTTACCTGCATGGCGAAGGGCAGAACCCCAACAGCCTGCTGGCGGCACTGGACCGGGCCCTGGACGCCGGGGATGCGCGCTTCAATATGTCGGCGGGCGAACAGTTGCGCGATTATCTCGCCATCGAAGACGCCGCCGCGCGTCTGACCGGGCTGATCGGGCAATCGTCGTTCGATGGCGTGATCAACTGCTGCAGCGGCCGGCCAGTCTCGGTGCGGGCGTTGGTGGAAGCCCATATCCGCCAGCGCGGTGGCGCCATTGATCTCAACCTCGGTCACTACCCTTATTCCGTGCATGAGCCCCTGGCGTTCTGGGGCGATGCGACGCTACTCAATCAGTTGCTGGGAGCCGACCATGGCTTATGAGCTGTACCGCGCCGCAGGCCTGCCGGTCTTGCAGAACCGTACATTCGCCGACGCCACCACCGCCAGGGCTTCGGCCAGCGGTGACATGCTGCTGGTCCAGGACGAGCACAGCGGCCTGGTGCATAACCAGGCATTCGATCCGGCCCTGCTCAGCTACGACAGCGATTATCAGAACGAGCAAGCGCTGTCCCCGGCTTTCAAGGCTCACCTGGAAGCCGTCGAGGGCGTGGTTGCCAAACATTTCAGCGGGCGCAGCCTGATCGAAGTCGGTTGCGGCAAGGGCTATTTTCTCGAGCAACTGCGAGGGCATGGTTACAACATCGTCGGCATCGACCCGGCTTACGAGGGCAACAGCCCGGACGTGATCAAGGCGCCGTTCACCCGTGACTCCGGGCTGACTGCCGATGCCGTGATCATGCGTCATGTGCTGGAACATATTCGTAATCCGCTATCGTTTCTGGGCGAAATCGCCGCCGCCAATCAGGGCGGCCTGATCTACATCGAAGTGCCGTGCCTGGACTGGATCCTGGAAAACCGCGTGTGGTTCGACGTGTTCTACGAGCACGTCAATTACTTCCGCATCGAAGACTTCCGTCGCCTGTTCGGCACCGTACTGGAAGCAGGACATCTGTTCGGCGGTCAATATTTGTATGTGGTCGCCGATCTGGCCAGCCTGCGTCAGGCGCCGCTGGAACCCGGCCCTCGGGTGCAGATGCCGACGGATTTCCTGCACAGCATCGAGCATGCCGTGCAGATCATCCAGGCGGCACCCGAGCGTGGCTCGGCCATCTGGGGCGCAGCGTCCAAGGGCGTGATCTATTCGTTGTTCCTCCAGCGCGCCGGTGTCGCGGTGGATCAGGTGATCGATATCAACCCGGCCAAGCAGGGGCGCTACCTGCCCTTGAGCGGCCTGCGCGTGTCCTCGCCCGAAGAGGCGCGGCTGACGCTGCCCGAAGGTGCCAACCTGTTTGTGATGAACTCCCGTTACCTGGAGGAGATCAAGCGCATGTCGGACGGCCGCTACAGCTATCACGCCGTGGACACCCATTCTTTCTAATTTCGTCGAGGCAGAAAAATGAACAAGACAGTAGCCCAGCAGTTCGAGGCTGAATGCAAGGCAGAGATCGCCGCCCAGGGTGCCGATCAAAAAGTCAAGGACCTGGCCCGGGATTTCTATAACGAGTCGGCCCGACACAAGTACACCTACCACTATTCCTGGATGGGCCGCCCCATCATCCAGCTGCCCCAGGACATGCTGGCCATGCAGGAGCTGATCTGGCGCCTCAAGCCTGATCTGGTGATCGAGTGCGGTATCGCCCACGGCGGTTCGATCATCTATTACGCCTCGCTGCTGGAATTGCAGGGCCATGGTGAAGTACTGGGTATCGATCGCGATATTCGTGCGCACAACCGCGAGGCCATCGAGTCCCACCCGATGAGCAAGCGTATCCGCATGATCGAAGGTTCCAGCATCGACCTGTCGACTGTCGAGCAGGTGCGTGAAATCGCCGCTGGCAAGAAAGTCATCGTCGTACTGGACTCCAACCACACCCACGATCACGTCCTCGAAGAGCTGCGACTGTACTCGCCGCTGGTGTCTGCCGACAGCTACTGCGTGGTCATGGACACCATCGTCGAAGATATGCCGGCCGACGCCTTTCCGGATCGCCCGTGGGGCCCTGGCGATAACCCCAAGACTGCGGTCTGGCAGTTCCTCAAGGAAAACGACAGTTTTGAAATCGACTACGAGATGCAGAACAAACTGCTGATCACGGTTGCTCCGGATGGCTACCTGCGCCGGGTCAAATAAGCAGTCGGTTTCGTCAAAAGACAGGTCTGGCCGGACAAAGGCCGATTCGAACGGTTGTGGGGAAAGTTATGCAAGGCAATTACGATTCTGAACACGCGACATACCTGCGCGAGCGCCTGACCATTGTGCTGTTGAGCCACAATCGGTCGGTCTTCCTGCGTCGGGCCATCCAGTACTACAGCGCCTACCCTTGTACGGTGATGGTGCTGGATTCTTCGCTGGCGCCGGTGGAAAACATCGACCTGTATCCTGGGGTCGATTATCGCCACGTGCCCGAGTTTTCCTACTCGGCTGTTCAGGACAAAATCACCTACGGCCTGAGCAAGGTCACCACGCCTTACATGGTGTTCGCCGCCGACGACGACTTCCTGCAATTCGATGCCCTGACCGAATCGGTTGAATACCTGGATCGCAACCCCGACTACAGCATCTGCCACGGCTATTGCCTGATGTACGTGGCCCACGCCAACCGTGTGGGGTTCTATCGCCGCGACAAGAAGGTCCAGGAAGATTATTCCTCACCTGTGCCGCAGGAGCGTGTGCTCGATTTTCTGAGTCAGTACATCCCGCCGTTCTACGCGGTGACGAAGACGTCCCTGCAGTTGCAATGGTTCTCCTCGCTGCCGGCCAACACGCGTTTCGAATGGAATGAAATCGGCCATGCTTACTTCATGCTGGCCAATGGCAAGGCGCGGATTCTGCCTGTCCCTTATGTGTTGCGTGAACTGAACATCGAAGGCTCGGAGCACAATACCGACGTCATGACGGTGCTTGGCTTTACCGATAACCCTTCCGTACTCGAACGCGAACGCTTCGCCGAGTGGCTGGCCGGGCAGCCGACTGCGATCAAGGGCCTGGACCCGGATCAGGCCAAGGCCTTCGTCCTGGAAAGCTTTGCGGTCATGCTCGAGTCCCTGCAGAACCGCGTCGGACTGACGGTGGAATATCTCTGGGATTCGACCTGGACCAATCCACTCAATGGCCCGGCCCGCAAGTTCGGGCCGCGGCAATATGTCGAGATGCCGTTCTACAACCAGACGTTTTTCGATCAGTTGACGGCCATCGAGTTCATGATCCATGCCATGCCGGCCGGTCGCTTGCAGCTCAAGGAACTGGAGGGCGTCTGGGTCCGTCAGGCCGAGCTGTTGCGCCTGCATGATAACGACACCGATGAAACCATCATCAGCCGCCTTTGGCAGGCCTTCGATCAGAACCCGTTCGATCGGCAGGTGGTGGACAGCCTGGCCAAACGCCTGGAGCAGACTGACGAAGAAAATCTGGTCGAAGAGCTGGCCGGTTGGTCCGAACAGTTGCAGGAAGTCCCCAAGGCGCTTGCAGGCGACGGTTTCCCGGCAACGCCTTCCGGGCATCTGCTGAGCTGGCTGGAAACTCGTTCGCCCGAGCCGGAGCAACTGCAAGCTATCAGCCTCGCCCTGGCCGAGCGTACGGACAAGCTGCAGTTCGGCATCCTGATACAGGATCTGGACAACGATATCGACAAATTGCAGGCCACCCTCGACAGCCTGGTGGAAGGCCACTGCAAGTCGTTCAAAATTGTCGTATTCACCACCGGCGAGCCGCTGGCTCTGACCACGGCGCAGAACACCCTGCACTTTATCCGTGTCACCCCGAGCAATTACATCGACAAGCTCAATCAGGTCGTGCGCCAGTCCACCAGTGACTGGATGCTGCTGGTCGAGGCCGGAGATCAGTTCACCAAGGCCGGCCTGTTGCGCGCCAGCCTGGAACTGCTCGGCGCACCCGAGTGCCGCGCGGTGGCGGCAGACGAGATACAGCGTCAGGAAGGCGGCGAGCTGCGTGACGTGCTGCGTCCTGGCTTCAACCTCGACCTGTTGCAAAGCGCGCCAAACCTGATGGCCCGCCACTGGTTGATCCGTCGCGATGTGCTGCTCGATGCCGGTGGTTACTCCGCTGAATTCAAGCAGGCAATGGAATTCGAACTGCTGCTGCGCATCATCGAAAAGGGCGGCCTGTCGTGGCTGGCCCATATGGACGAGCCGCTGTTGATCTGCCAGGCCCAGGACCTGGAAGAAGAAAATGCCGACCAGCGCCAGGCCCTTTTGCGTCACCTGTCCGGTCGTGGCTATCGCGCCCAGGTCAGCGCCGGGGCTCCGGGCACCTGGCATGTGGATTACCGCCATGCCGAGCGCCCGCTGGTGTCGATCATCCTGCATCTGGATGACGACCTGGAGTTGCTGCAACGCTGCCTGACCGGCGTGCAACTGCGCACTCGTTATTCGCGCCATGAAGTGCTGGTCGCCGCCAACCCGCAGCAGTCCGCCGAGGCCAGCCAATGGCTGGACGCTCTGGAACGCCAGGGTGGCCGCGTCCGGGTGATTCGCAGCGAGCAGACGCTCAACAGCGTGGCCTTGCAGAACCTGGCCTGTGCCCATGCTCAGGGCGAATACCTGGTGCTGCTGGAAAATGAGGGCGAAGTGGTCAATGCCAACTGGCTCGAATTGCTGCTTAACCAGGCTCAACGCCCGGAAGTCGGCGTAGTCGGTGGCAAGTTGATCGATGGCTACGGTGTCACCACCCAGGCTGGCCTGATCCTTGGTATGCGCGGTGGCGTCGGCTCGGCGTTCATCGGTGCGGCCAAGGATGCGGCGGGGTACATGAGCCGTCTGCAGGTCGAGCAGAACTATTCTGCGGTGTCCGGAGTTTGCCTGATGGTGCGCAAGTCACTGTTCGACGCGGTCGAGGGGCTGGACGAGGGCTTCGTCGACGGCTACAGCGATGTCGACCTGTGCCTGAAAGTCGCCCAGCTCGGTTTCCTGACAGTGTGGACGCCGAAGGTCCAGGTTATCCATCCGGGCAATCTGCCCGAGGCCCCGCAGGCATTGGCTGCGCTACGCGAGAAGTGGGCGGGGGCGTTCGATCACGACCTGGCCTACAACAAGAACCTGGCCCTGACCGGCAAGGGCTTCACTCTGGATCGCGACAGCCGTCTCGACTGGGCACAGTTGCTCGCTTAAGGCCGTTCTCGGTCAAAGGATTCAAGGGATGTTCAACGGCAAATCGATTTTTATTTCAGGCGGCACCGGTTCGTTCGGGCGCAAATTCATTCGCATCCTGCTTGAGCGCTACCAGCCCAAGCGGGTGGTGGTGTTCTCCCGGGACGAGCTCAAGCAGTACGAGATGCAGCAGGAGTTCAACGAACCCTGCATGCGTTTCTTCCTGGGCGATGTGCGCGATGCCGAGCGTTTGCATCAGGGCATGCGCGGCATCGACTATGTGGTCCATGCTGCGGCGCTCAAGCATGTGCCGGCTGCCGAATACAACCCGACGGAGTTCATCCGCACCAACGTCAATGGTGCGGAAAACATCATTGCCGCAGCCATCGCCAATGGCGTCAAGGGCGTGATTGCCTTGTCCACCGACAAGGCCGCCAGCCCGATCAACCTGTACGGCGCGACCAAGCTGCTGTCCGACAAACTGTTTGTCGCCGCCAATAATATCGCCGGTGATCAGGCCACCCGTTTTGCCGTGGTACGTTACGGCAATGTGGCCGGGTCACGGGGCTCCATCGTACCGTTTTTCAACAAACTGATTGCCTCGGGTGCCAGCGAGTTGCCGATTACCGACGTGCGCATGACGCGCTTCTGGATCAGTCTGGAACACGGCGTGGACTTCGTGATGAAGAGTTTTGCGCGAATGCAGGGCGGCGAAGTGTTCGTGCCGAAGATCCCCTCCATCCGCATCCTCGACCTGGCCCAGGCCATGGCCGCCGACCTGCCGCACAAGCTGGTCGGGATTCGTCCCGGGGAAAAGCTGCATGAACTGATGGTGCCGCTGGACGATGCACGCATGACCCTGGAATTCGCGGACCACTACACCATCGTGCCGTCGATCCGCTTCAATAACGTCGACGCCGATTTCAGCCTCGACGGGATGGGCGAGCAGGGCAGGGCGGTGGCCGATGATTTTGAATACCGCTCCGACACCAACCCGCATTTCCTCACGGTCGAACAGATCGCGGCCCTTCACGCCGATATCAAGCCATGATTCCCTACGGTCGGCAGAGTCTGGATCAGGCGGATATCGACGCTGTCGTGCGGGTGCTCGAATCGGACTGGCTGACCCAGGGGCCGACTCTGGAGCGTTTCGAAGCGGCGGTTGCCGGGCATTGCGAAGCGGCTTATGGGGTGGCGGTATGCAACGCCACGGCAGCCCTGCATATCGCCTGTCTGGCAGCCGACCTTGGGCCGGGCGACTGGCTATGGACCAGCCCGAACACCTTTCTGGCCTCGGCCAACTGCGCACGCTTTTGCGGGGCCAGCGTCGATTTTGTCGACATTGACCCGCTGACCTGGAATCTCGATGTCCAGGCCCTGGCGTACAAGCTGGAGCAGGCCGAGCAGCAGGGACGCCTGCCCAAGGTGCTGATTCCGGTGGCATTCAGCGGCCAGAGCTGTGATATGCGTGCCATCGCCGCCTTGGCCGAGCGCTACGGATTCATCGTTATCGAGGATGCTTCCCATGCCGTTGGGGCCCGCTATGCCGGGCGTCCGGTGGGCTGTGGCGACTATGCGGCGATGACGGTGTTCAGCTTCCATCCGGTGAAGATCATCACCACGGGCGAGGGCGGCATGGTCCTGACCAATCGCCCCGCGCTGGCCGAGCGCCTGCGTCGCCTGCGCAGCCACGGCATGACCCGCGACCCTGCGCAAATGGACGAAGCCAGTCACGGGCCGTGGTACTACCAGCAGGTCGAGCTGGGCTTCAATTACCGCATGACCGATATGCAGGCGGCGCTGGGGTTGTCCCAGCTCGGCAAGCTTGCGGCATTCGTCGAGCGTCGTCGCGAACTGGCGGCGCGTTACCATAGCCTGCTCGCCGGGCTGCCCCTGCAACTGCCTGCGCCCCAGCCCGAAGCCGAGTCGGCCTGGCATCTGTATGTGGTGCGTTTGCAGACCGGGCGTATCGGCAAAAGCCATCGCGAAGTGTTCGAAGCTCTGCGCGAAGCTGGAATTGGGGTAAACCTGCATTACATTCCTGTGCATCTGCAGCCGTATTATCGCGCCCTGGGTTTTGCTCCCGGCGACTTCCCCGAGGCCGAGCGCTATTACGGGCAGGCGCTGACTCTGCCGCTCTATCCGGCGATGAGTGAAGCGGAGCAGGACATTGTCATCAGGCAGTTGCAACATCTAGTGAGGTAACCATGAGCGCCGTCGCGATCATTCCTGCCCGTGGGGGCAGCCAGCGCATACCGCGCAAGAATCTTAAAAGCTTCAATGGCGCACCGATGATCGTCTGGTCGATCCGCGCAGCCCTGGACAGCGGCGTATTCGAACGGATCATGGTCAGTACAGATGACCCGGAGATCGCCGAGGTCGCCCTGGCTCATGGCGCCGATGTTCCGTTCATCCGGCCGGCCGAGCTGGCTGATCACCACACCGGCACCAGCCCGGTGATTCGCCATGCCGTGCAGGCCCTGGCCGAGCAAGGCATGACGTTCGACTTCGCCTGCTGCATCTACGCCACGGCGCCTTTGTTGCGTGCGCGTTATCTGCGTCAGGGCTTGCAGGTTCTTGAAGGCGCACTCGACAAGCTTTATGCCTTCTCGGCCTGTACCTTTGCCTTCCCGGTGCAACGGGCGCTGGTGCTGGAGCCGTCGGGTGGCGTCGAGCCGATGTATCCCGAATTCAGCGCTGTGCGCTCCCAGGATTTGCCCCAGGCCTATCAGGATGCCGGGCAGTTCTACTGGGGGCGCAGCGCCGCCTGGCTACGAGGCGACCCGGTGTTTTCGCCCCAGGGCGTGCCGATCATTTTGCCCCGGCATCTGGTGCAGGACATCGACACCGAGGAAGACTGGATACGCGCCGAATACATGTATACGGCGTTGCTGGCCAGCGGCGAGTTGCACGGATGAGAATACTGGTCCGGGCGGATGCCTCACTGGCCATCGGCAGCGGTCACATCACCCGTTGCCTGACCCTGGCCCGAACCTTGCGCGATCAGGGCGCCGAAGTGGTGTTCGTCTGTCGGGAGCTGTCGGGTCATCTGCTCGAGCGCCTGCGTGAACAGGGCTTTACCGCCTATGGCCTGCCGGGGCATTACCCCGATGAGGCGCCTGAGGCCGATATCGAGACGTTGCTGCCCTGGCAGGCCGATATCGACGCCCTGAGTGCGGTGTTGGCCGATGAAGCTGCCTTCGACTGGTTGATCGTCGATCACTATGCGCTGGATGCCCGTTGGCAAACCCTGGCGCGGCGTTTCGCGCCGAAACTGATGGCCATCGACGATCTGGCCAACCGCCGCCATGCCGTGGATCTGCTGCTGGACCAAAACTTTTCCGGCACCGATCAGGCCTACGCACCCTGGATCGACAAGCATTGTCGTACCCTGCTCGGCCCGCACTACGCGCTGATGCGCGAGGCGTTCCAGTGCGAGCCGGTGGCGATCAAGCCCGGCGTGCGGCGAGTCATCGTCAATTTCGGCGGCTTCGATGCCGTCGGCCAGACCTACCAGGCCATGGAAGCGATGATGAATTTTCCGCGCCTGGAGGTGGACTTCATCGCCGGGCTCGGCAACCCGGCCTGGGTCACCATGCAGGCACTGGCCGAAGGCCGTTCCAACTGGCGGCTGCAAACCCATGTCAGCGACTTTGCCTCCTTGATGGCCGAGGCCGACCTGTTTATCGGTGCCGGTGGCGGCACTACCTGGGAGCGCGCCGCGTTCGGCCTGCCGACCATCTGTGTCGCCGTGGCGGCCAATCAGCAACGCAATGCCGAGTTGCTGGCCGAGGCGGGCATGCATCTTTATCTCGGCACCAGTGAGCAGGTCAGTGTCGAGCGCTTGCAGCAAGCCATCGGCCTGTTGGTGGATAATCCTTGGCTGCGCCGCAGCTTTGCCCGCCAGTCCCGGCAACTGGTCGATGGGCACGGTGCACGGCGCGTCGCCGAAGCCTTGCTGGCGCACCCCTGAATCTTCAACGAGTACAGCGCAATGAGCAGTTTCAAGATAGGTTCACGTTCGATCGGTCCCGACGCGCCGCCCTTTGTCATCGCTGAAATGAGCGGCAATCACAACCAGTCCCTCGATCAGGCACTGCGTATCGTCGAAGCGGCGGCCAGGGCCGGGGCCCATGCCTTGAAGCTGCAAACCTACACCGCCGACACCATGACCCTGGATATCGACGAGGGCGAGTTCTTTATCAAGGACCCGAACAACCTGTGGGCCGGTTCCTCGCTCTATGCGCTTTATGAAAAGGCCCATACGCCCTGGGAATGGCACGCGCCGATATTTGCTCGGGCGAAGGAAATGGGCATGCTGGCGTTCTCCACGCCTTTCGATGAAACCGCTGTCGATTTTCTCGAGAGCCTTGATGTCCCGGCCTACAAGATCGCCAGCTTCGAAAACACCGACCTGCCCTTGATTCGCCGCGTTGCGGCCACCGGCAAGCCGATGATCATCTCTACCGGCATGGCCAGCATTGCTGAACTCGATGAAAGCGTACGGGCGGCGCGAGAGGCGGGCTGTATCGATCTGGTGTTGCTCAAATGCACCAGCACCTACCCGGCGACACCGCAGAACAGCCATATCCGCACCATTCCCCATTTGCGCGAGCTGTTTGGCTGCGAGGTCGGCTTGTCCGATCACACCATGGGCGTCGGTGTCTCGGTGGCGGCGGTGGCCATGGGCGCCACGGTCATCGAAAAACACTTCACCCTTGATCGCGCCGATGGCGGCGTTGATGCCAGCTTCTCTCTGGAACCGGCGGAAATGGCCAGTCTGGTCATCGAGACCGAGCGCGCATGGCAGGGCCTGGGTCACGTGCAATACGGTGCCACTCAGGCCGAGCGCAATTCCCTGCAGTATCGGCGCTCGCTCTATGTAGTACGGGATATGGTCGAGGGTGAGGTGTTCAGCAAGGATAACGTGCGCGCCATCCGACCGGGCCTGGGGTTGGCGCCCAAGCATATCGACGCGGTGATCGGACGTACGGCACGGCAGGCGCTTAAGCGGGGGACGGCGTTGAGTTGGGATGCGGTCCAATAGACGCAGCCCGCTGACTTTGCCGGGCCAATAACTGGAATTGGCTGTGTGGGACCGGCTTTAGCCGGGAAGATCCTATGACAGGTGATAGAAATCTGTTGCTCATACCGGCGTCTTCCCGGCTGAAGCCGGTCCCACAATAGTCGTTTGCCTGGTGCTCCCGCAGACGTCACCCATCACCTTTGCGTAGGATCTGCCCACCTACCATTGTCAGTCGATTCGTGAAAAGCGTATAAAACTTAGTGACCTATGAGTCACGAAGGGCATCTTCACTGTATCGTGCTCGCGGGCGAGGTCGACGCTTGGCCGATTTCATGACGTTTTGAAGTCAATCCGGGCCGTCCCGCAGCCTTCTGATCTGCAATGCCTCTCCATCTGAGAGTGGTGATATTCAAGTTTTTCACATTGGGAAGCCATGATGATTGGCATAAAAAGCATAGCGAGTTATGTGCCCACGGCCGGCATTGACAACTACGCGCAGGGCGCCAAATTCGGCAAGGATGATGAGTTCATTCTCGGCAAGATCGGCTCCGCTTTTCTGCCGCGCAAGGATCAAGCCCAGGAAACTTCCGATTTGTGTGTCGAGGCGGTCAACGCCTTGTTCGCCAGCAACCCGCAACTCAAGCGTGAATCCATCGATGCGCTGATTGTCATCACCCAGAACGGTGACGAAGACGGTCTGCCGCATACCTCGGCCATCGTCCAGGACAAACTGGGCCTGCCGACTCACGTGGCGGCGTTCGATATCTCCCTGGGCTGCTCCGGTTATGTCTACGGGTTGTACGCGATCAAGGGCTTCATGGAAGCGACGGGGCTGAAAAACGGTCTATTGGTCACCGCTGACCCGTATTCGAAAATCGTCGACCCCGAAGACCGCAACACCACCATGCTCTTCGGCGATGCCGCCACCGCCACCTGGATGGGCGAGGATGCGGTCTGGCAATTGGGCAAGGCAAAATTCGGTACCGACGGTTCCGGTGCGCCGCACCTGAAGGTCAATGACGGTGTGTTCTTCATGAACGGCCGTCAGGTGTTCAACTTCGCCCTGATCAAGGTTCCGGCGCACTTGCACGAACTGCTCGACGAGTCGGGGCTGCAAAGTGCCGATATCGATGCGTTCTGCATTCACCAGGGCAGTGCGGCGATTGTCGATGCCGTGGCACGCCGCTTCGAGGGGGAGCCTGAGAAGTTCGTCAAGGACATGCTCGAAACCGGTAATACCGTCTCGTCGAGCATTCCGCTGCTGCTGGAAAAGCATCTGGACAACAGCACCTGGAAGCGTGTTGCCCTCAGTGGCTTCGGTGTCGGATTGTCTTGGGGGTCGGCAATCATTTATCGTCAGTGATCCTGAACACCCCAGAGCGGCGACAGAAATGTCGCCGTTTTGTTATGAGAGATCTATGAGCGAGATTTTCCAGCGCAATATTGCCGTACTGGAACAACGTTGGCCTGACCTGTTGCAGCGTCTGCTGGCCGAAGATCCGGACGTGCTCGACGCGCAATTGGTCAACGGCCAGGGTTCGACCCTGAGTATCGACGGCATCCAGCTGACCAGCCGCCATGACCGTATCAAGGAAGCGCAGCTGCAGGCCGACAGCCTGCCGCCCGAAAGCCCGGTGCTGCATCTGTACGGCTGTGGCCTGGGTGATCTGCAACGTGTTGCCCTGTCATCAGCCACGCTGCAGCGCTTGCATGTCTATGTGCTCAATGGCGCGGTTTTCACCCTGGTCCTGCAATTGCTCGAGCAGGACGACTGGCTGAGCGACCCCCGGGTCGAGTTGTCTTACGCCGGCGATCACCGGGAAATCAACCTGCCATTCTTTGCCCTGCCTGCCGAACTGGTCCTGGCCGACGATTTCAATGCGCGGATTCGTGATCGGCTGATCAGCGAGATCCACCTGACCTTTACCAATCGCGATTTCTCTGCCGAAGATCCGCTGATCCTTGAGCAATTGGCCCAGGGCATGGATTTGCTGCGCCAGGATGCCGATGTCGCCGACCTGTTTGGCAGCCAGCCGGGCAGGGAAGTCTTCGTGATCGCCACGGGGCCAAGCCTGGCCCAGCATCTGCCACGGCTGCTGGAAACCCGTGGCCTGCCTGAGCGACCGCTGTTCATCTGTGTCGATACGGCCTATGTGCCCCTGCTCAATAGCGGCATCGCGCCGGATATCGTCGTCAGCATCGATCACCGCATCACCCATTGGCATCTGCCCGTGTATGGTTCAGCGCAGGTATCGCTGGTTTACATGCCCCGGATCGACGCGACGCTGCTGGGCACCTGGAAAGGTCCCCGGTATGCCTGCTACTCATACAGCCCGCTGTATAAGAGCGTTCGTGAGCAAGTGCCCAAGGGCCAACTGTATGTGGGTGGCAGCGTGATCCATCCGGCGATCGATCTGGCGGTGCGCATGGGTGCCGCACGTATCACCCTGTTCGGCGCGGATTTCGCCTTTCCCAACGACAAGACTCATACCGGCTGGGTCGATGGCACCCTGGGGCCGAAGTTGCACCAGTCCCGCCACTGGCTGCTGGATGGACGCGGAAACCGCGTACGCACCCAGCTGAACTTCCGCAGCTACCTGATCGAGCTCGAGCGCTATATCGCCTTGCACCCGGAAGTGGAATTTTTCAATACCAGCCGCGATGGTGCCCTGATCACAGGCACTGGCTTCGACCCTGAATGGACTCCGGCATGACTGACCTGTCTTCACTTGTGACTGCGTCCCGGCAATGTGCCCAGCTATTTCGCCTGGGGCGGGATATCGAAGCGGCGCTGGAAATGGTCGAGCTTTTCGAGAGTGCCATGCCAATGTTGGCTGAGCGCCCGATCGCCGAACGGGAGTACGGGACGCAGCTGTTGGAACGAATGCTGGAGTGTCAGCAGCGGCAGGATTGGCTGGCGTTGGCGGATTACATGGAATATGAGTGGGTGGAATTTTTGCGGGGCTGATTAGGCGGTTGTCCTTATTTTATTTCGGAAACGTCTTACAAAGTGTCTGTAGGAATATTAAATGAGTGGTCGAGCATTAATTTTATCGACCATTTTTTTTTGAAAAAAAACAGTATTGGAAAAGCCTTTAAATTCAAAAGGTGAAGTTGTTTTTTATCCCGTCAAATGTCGTGATGGCAATTGTATGTTGTAGCGAATTTGTGAATTGGTTCCATTAAGTCATTGAAAAACAAGTCGATAAATGGACTGTAGGCTTTCGGGTGAAATGGACTTCGCCCTGTTTTGAAAGCCAGCCGTTTCATGACGAGGGACTTTCCAATGGCTATGACTGTTAATACCAATATTGCTTCTTTGACTGTGCAAAAGAATTTGAATCGCTCCAGTGATGCGTTATCGATTTCCATGGCACGACTGTCATCCGGTCTGCGCATCAATAGCGCCAAGGACGATGCAGCGGGGATGCAGATCGCCGCAAGAATGGAGAGCCAGGTTCGCGGACAGGGAATCGCGATCAGAAACGCCAATAACGCTATTTCCATGGCGAACACGGCAGAAGGGGCGCTCAGGGAGATTAGTGAAATTGTCCAGCACATGCGTGGTTTGGCTTTGCAGGCGCGCAATGACAACTACGGATCCGAGCAGCGTCTGTCATTAAATCAGGAGTTCGCACAAAAAAGCGACGAGTTGACCCGCATCACCGGCTACACCAACCTTGGCGGCAAAAAGCTGTTGGACGGCACCGCTGGAATCATGGAGTTTCAAGTAGGCGCTGAGGTCGGTGAGGTCAACCGCGTATCAGTGACTCTGGATAAAAAATTCGATGCTGTCAGTCTAGGGGTTGCCAGTACTGTTGCCGGGCTCAGCGGCGCAACAAATGCCGAAGCCCATACCAATATTGACAATGCTCTCACCGCACTTGATGCCGCGCTTACTCAGATCAATGCGACACGTGCCGAACTGGGAGCCGTTACCAACCGTCTCTCCAGTACTATTTCGAACCTGCAGAACATGAATGAAAATGCTGGCGCGGCCCTGGGGCGGATTCAGGATGTCGACTTCGCTGCCGAAACAGCTGAACTGACCAAGCAGCAAACCCTGCAACAGGCGTCGACGGCGGTGCTGGCTCAGGCCAATCAGCTGCCGGCGGCGGTGTTGAAGCTACTGCAATAGAGAGAAGGCGCGACCGAGGCTTTTATATAGGAACACTAGCCTCGGTCTGCGCTTTCGATGATTTACTGTAGGAGCTGCCGAAGGCTGCGATGGCGGTTTACCCCGCAACGTTCGTTCGCAGCCTTCGGCAGCTCCTACAGAACCTCATTGGCATTCAACCGGCACAAGCTGCCAACTGGTTGAAAAATAAGGGAGAAAGGGGGATGGCGACACCGACAAATGTCGGGATGTCGTGGTGATGGCAAAATTTTTGAAAAAAGCCCTCAAGGTCCCCGCACTCCCGACGATAACTATTACGAAGGTTCTCTAGGCCAACCCGGCGGTTGCCAGGGCCGGATAGCCGCAGCACCCAACCAATGAGGAATTCATCATGTCTTTAGGCGTAAACACTAACGTTGCTTCCCTGGCCGTTCAGAAAAACCTGGGCAAAGCATCCGACGCACTGTCGACTTCCATGACTCGTCTGTCTTCCGGTCTGAAAATCAACAGCGCAAAAGACGACGCAGCCGGCCTGCAGATCGCCACTCGTGAAACCGCTCAGATCCGCGGCCAGACAGTAGCAATCAAAAACGCCAACGATGGTATCTCGATGGCTCAGACCGCTGAAGGCGCTCTGCAAGAATCGACCAACATTCTGCAACGTATGCGTGAACTGGCAGTACAGTCGCGAAACGACACTAACGGCACTGCAGACCGTACCGCTCTGAACGCTGAATTCGGTCAAATGTCTGACGAATTGACTCGTATCTCGGCTTCGACCAACCTCAACGGCAAAAACCTGCTGGACGGTTCGGCCGGTACCATGACTCTGCAAGTTGGTTCGAACACCGGTTCGGCTAACCACATTGACCTGGTTCTGAGCAGCAAATTCGACGCCGCCAGCCTGTCGGTTGCTTCGAGCTCTGTTTCGATCACCGGTACCAGCGCTACTGCCAGCACCAACATCGACAACGCGATCACCGCAATTGACGCCGCTCTGGCAGCGATCAACGCCACTCGCGCAAACCTGGGTGCTTCGCAAAACCGTCTGACCAGCACCATTTCCAACCTGCAAAACGTCAACGAGAACGCCACTGCTGCACTGGGCCGTATCCAAGACACCGACTTCGCAGCGGAAACTGCTAACCTGACCAAACAGCAAACTCTGCAACAGGCTTCGACTTCCGTCCTGGCCCAAGCTAACCAACTGCCTTCCGCTGTACTGAAACTGCTTCAGTAATATCGGAATGAGTTTTAGCGGGGGAGTATGCTTGCGTGCTCTCCCGCTTTTTTACTTTGCGAGGTAGTGGATATGGACATGAGTACCAATCTGAACTTGTCTTACCCAGTCGTAAAACCGGTTCCAGTTGCAACAGAACAGCCGGTCGCGACACCTCAAGTCGCATCCGCCCCCGTCTCGGCTCCGGCACCTGTTGCCCAGTCGTCAGCGGATTCGTCGGAAAGTAATGACTCGAAGAAAGAAGCACAGCAAAGCGCCGAAAAATTGAAAGCCGCCGTGCAGGAAATCGACAAGTTCGTCAAATCGATCCAGCGCAATCTCGAGTTTTCAATCGACGAGCAATCCGGAAAGGTGGTCGTCAAGGTCATTGCCAGCGACACGGGTGAAGTGGTTCGACAGCTTCCATCGGCTGAAGCGCTGAAAATCGCAGACAGTCTGCAAAATGCGCACAGTCTGTTATTTGAAGCCAAAGCTTGAAACTGGCGTGAAAGATGCATCTGGTATCTTTTGGCTGACGCTGTTGTCAAAAGATCGACGAAAACTGAAAGGAGATCCACATGGCAAGCCCAATTACGTCTACTACCGGTTTAGGTTCTGGTCTTAACATTGGCGACATCGTCAAGGTACTGGTCACCGCTCAGACCCAGGCCAAGACTGACCAGATCAGCAAGACCACTACGGCGATCAGCACCAAGATTTCTGCGGCGGCGACGCTGAAAAGCGCCCTGACCACCTTCCAGACGAGTTTGACCAATCTTGGCGATGTCACTAAAGGTGCTTTCAACGCCTATGCAGCGACGTCGAGCAATACCAGTACGCTGACCGCAACGGCCAGTAACACTGCAGTTGCTGGTACGTTCAAGATCCATGTGAATTCGCTGGCCACCGCTTCCAAAGTCGGCACCGCTGCTTTTTCCGGTGGCGCGACGAGTGCTATTCCGAGTGGCAACCTCACTGTCACTCAAAATGGCATTTCCACCAGCTTTACTGTTGGCGCGAATGCGACCCTGCAGTCGGTTCGCGACCAGATCAACGCCAAGTCAAATACCAGCGGCATCAGTGCCAACGTTGTGACCGACTCTAATGGTTCTCGGCTGGTGTTCAGTGGCGTCGATGTCAAGACAGGTAACCCTGTTACCGGCGCGGGCTCCGATATCACCACCTCCAGTGATATCGCCGGCTTCACGATTACCGCAGGGAGCACCCTTGATCCGACTTCGGCCAGTAGCGCCGGCATTATTGGTGCGGCTGCGACCGACGCCTCGCTGACCGTCGATGGTCTGCCAATCACCAGCAAAAGCAATACGATCGATAAAGCAATTGGTGGTTTATCGTTCAATTTGTTGTCAGCCGGTACGCAGACGACTGATAGTCATGGTGTCAGTACTTTTAGTGGTGCTGACTCGACTATCACAGTCGCCAGCAACACCAGCGGCCTGCAAACGTCACTGCAGTCGTTTGTCGATTCCTATAATGCCCTGGTCAAGACGATCAACAGCCTGACTACGGCTACCACTGATCCGACCACGGGCCAACTGACAGTAGCAGCGCCCTACACGGGCGATTCGATGCCTCGTAACCTGCTCTCCGATCTGCGGCAGCAGTTGGTGAGTCCAGGCCCTGGTAGCGCGCTCTCCGTATTGTCGCAGTTGGGCGTTAACACTGCCCAAGGTGATGGTACCCTGAGCATTGACAGCACCAAGTTCACGGCTGCGATGAGCAAGAACCTGGGTGGCCAGATCCAGCAATTGTTCAGTGACACCACCTCTGGTTTGTCCAAGCGTATGACGTCGGTCCTCACGCCATACACCCAGACCGGCGGCATCCTTGATACCCGTACCACGCAGCTGAACAAGCAGCAGGACGATGTGGACAAGCAGAAGGCCCAACTGGATCTGTTGACTACCAACCTGACCAGCAGCCTTACGGCCAAGTACAACGCGATGGATCTGGTAGTGGGGCAGTTGAAAGCGACCAACACCAGCATCACTTCGTTCTTCTCCTCTTTGAACGCACAGCAGAGCTCCAGCTAAGCTTTAGTTTACTGGCGGCAAACAAAAGCCCGGCAGCGCCCATCGCGTGTCGGGTTTTTGGCTTTAGGAGACGAGCTAAAGTTTTCTTGTGTTGCGTCGATACACTGGTTATGCGACACAGTGGTTACATGAATTTTCGCAGTTTAATGAGGTAGAACATGAACCCGATGTTAGCCCTTCGGCAATACCAGAAAGTCAACAATCATGCTCAGACCTCGGAAGCCAGCCCGCACCGTCTCGTGCAGATGCTGATGGAGGCGGGGCTTGACCGTATCGCGCAGGCCAAGGGCGCTATCCAGCGCAAGGATATCCCGACCAAGGGCGTCCTGATCGGCAAGGCCATTGGCATTGTCGGTGGCCTGCGTGAAGGGCTGGACATGGAAAACCAGGCAGCAACCCTGGCCCGTGTCGATAACCTGTACGTGTACATGATGCAGCGTCTGGCTGAAGCCAATATCAAGAGCGACCCGCGCATCCTCGATGAAGTCAGCAGTCTGCTGACCACTGTCAAGGAAGGCTGGGATGCCATTGCGGACCAGGCGCCGCCGGCGATCTGAGGAGAAAGTCATGAGTGCTGCGCTCAAGCGTATCGAAGAAACCCGTGAGGCGCTGGTGGATGCACTGGCCGAGCGTGACTGGGAGGCGATCGTCAAACTTGATCTGGCCTGCCGTGCCTGTGTTGATGATGTGATCAGCGAAGGTGCGCAGAACGAGCCGGAACTTCGCAGCAATCTGGAGGAGTTACTGGGGGTTTATCGTCAATTGATCGACGTTGCCACCGGTGAGCGTCAAGCGGTTGCCGATGAAATGGCGCAGGTGCGCAATGGGCAGAATGCCGCCAAGGTTTATCATCTGTTCGGTTAATAGAAAAGATAATCGAATAGATCTGCGCCATAAATTTGACTGTGCGTGGTTTTATAACTTAACTAGTGGTGTTACTATTTTCTGGCGTGTCCCGAGCCCTTTTGGCAGGGTCGCCAAGCTTGCCCGTCTCGATGGGCATCGAGTTGACTAGGGAAGTTGCTATTGCATGTGGCGTGAAATCAAGATTCTGCTGATCGATGACGATAGCCAGCGCCGCCGCGATCTGGCGGTCATTCTGAATTTTCTTGGCGAAGAAAATTTGTCCTGTTCCAGTCAAGACTGGCAGCAGGTTGTCGGTTCCTTGGCGTCTACCCGCGAAGTCCTTTGCGTACTGGTCGGCAGCGTCAACGCGCCAGGCAGTCTCCAAGGACTCCTTAAGACCATCGCTGCATGGGATGAGTTCCTTCCTGTTTTGCTGATGGGCGAAAATTCTTCCGTCGACCTCCCCGAAGACCTCCGCCGCCGGGTCCTGGCCACCCTGGAAATGCCGCCGAGCTACAGCAAACTGCTGGATGCCCTGCACCGTGCCCAGGTCTACCGCGAAATGTACGATCAGGCCCGCGAGCGTGGCCGTCATCGTGAACCGAACCTGTTCCGCAGCCTGGTGGGCACCAGTCGGGCGATTCAGCACGTGCGGCAGATGATGCAGCAAGTTGCCGACACCGATGCCAGCGTATTGATCCTTGGCGAGTCCGGGACCGGCAAGGAAGTGGTGGCGCGTAATCTGCACTATCACTCCAAGCGTCGCGACGCGCCTTTTGTTCCAGTAAATTGCGGTGCCATTCCGGCCGAACTGCTCGAGAGTGAGCTCTTCGGGCACGAGAAGGGCGCATTCACCGGCGCCATCACCAGTCGCGCCGGCCGCTTCGAGCTGGCCAACGGCGGTACCCTGTTTCTTGACGAAATTGGCGACATGCCGCTGCCCATGCAGGTCAAGTTGTTGCGCGTGCTGCAGGAGCGCACCTTCGAGCGTGTAGGCAGCAACAAGACTCAGAGCGTCGACGTGCGGATCATCGCCGCGACCCACAAGAATCTTGAAACCATGATCGAAACGGGCAGCTTCCGTGAAGATCTGTACTACCGCCTCAATGTGTTCCCGATCGAAATGGCACCGTTGCGCGAGCGCGTGGAAGATATCCCGCTGCTGATGAACGAGCTGATTTCGCGCATGGAGCATGAAAAACGTGGGTCCATCCGTTTCAATTCGGCAGCGATCATGTCCTTGTGTCGCCATGGCTGGCCGGGCAATGTCCGCGAACTGGCCAACCTGGTAGAGCGCATGGCGATCATGCATCCCTATGGCGTGATTGGCGTGTCCGAGCTGCCGAAGAAGTTTCGTTATGTCGACGATGAAGACGAGCAGATGGTCGACAGCCTGCGTAGCGATCTGGAAGAGCGCGTGGCAATCAACGATCACACGCCGAATTTTGCCACCGGGGCGATGCTGCCGCCGGAAGGGCTGGATCTCAAGGATTACCTGGGCGGCCTGGAGCAGGGGCTGATCCAGCAGGCGCTGGACGATGCCAACGGCATTGTTGCGCGCGCCGCCGAACGGTTGCGCATCCGGCGTACCACCCTGGTGGAGAAGATGCGCAAGTACGGCATGAGTCGGCGTGAAGGCGACGAACAGGCGGATGATTGACGCCTGAGTGATGGGTAAAAAATCAAACCTCTGAATTTTCAGGGGTTTTTTTTCGGCACGGGGATTGCTAAGTCTCTATCTGAACATACCGTTTAATGACGGTTCGCCACGTGAGAGATTATTTATGTCCCAGGCCGCCCAGTCGTCGTCCGATCTTACCGGTGAAGCCCAGCCATGCCCTGAGCTGGAGAGCCGACAAGGGCTTGAGCAGGCCTTCCTGCTGTTTAACCAGATGTCGGCACAACTGACTGATTCCTACAGCCTGCTGGAAGCCCGGGTCACCGAACTCAAAGGCGAGCTGGCCGTGGTCAGTGCTCAGCGCATGGAGGAACTGGCGGAAAAGGAACGCCTGGCCTATCAGTTGCAGAACCTGCTGGATCTGCTCCCGGGCGGAGTGATTGTGATCGACGGTTCGGGCATGGTCCGCGAGGCCAACCCGGCGGCGGTGGATCTTCTGGGTCAGCCACTGATTGGTGAGCTGTGGCGCCATGTGATCAGTCGCTGCTTTGCGCCTCGCGAGGATGACGGGCATGAAGTCTCTCTCAAGGATGGCCGCCGTCTATCCATTGCCACTCGTTCGCTGGACGCCGAACCGGGTCAGTTGGTATTGCTCAACGACCTGACGGAAACCCGCCATTTGCAGGATCAGCTCGCGCGCCATGAGCGTCTGTCCTCCCTGGGGCGTATGGTTGCGTCCCTGGCCCATCAGATCCGCACGCCGCTGTCGGCCGCATTGATCTATGCCAGTCACCTGCTGGAGCAGGAGCTACCGGCGGCTACGCAACAGCGCTTTGCCGGACGCCTGAAGGAACGCCTGCATGAACTGGAGCATCAGGTGCGGGATATGCTGGTATTTGCCCGCGGTGAGCTGCCACTGACTGACCGCCTGCCGCCTGATGCGTTGTTTCAGGCCCTGCAGACTGCCGCGCAGACCCATGTGCAGGATGTCCAGGTACGCTGGCAGTGCGACAGCCGTGATGGCGAGCTTCTGTGCAATCGTGACACGCTGGTCGGCGCGTTGCTCAATCTGATCGAAAATGCCATCCAGGCCAGCAGAGCGCCCGCGCGCCTGAAGATTCACGCCTATACCCGGGGCAGTACGTTGCGCCTGTGCGTCAGCGACAACGGCAGCGGTATCGATGCTGGCGCGCTGGCGCGCATGGGGGAGCCGTTCTTTACCACTAAAACCACCGGCACCGGCCTTGGTCTGGCGGTGGTGATGGCCGTGACCCGTGCTCATCAGGGTATCGTTCAGTACCGCTCGCGTCCGGGGCGCGGTACTTGCGCCATTGTGACTTTGCCATTGATCCCGGCCAATGCGGCGGACACACACTGATGATCAAGGTATTGCTGGTCGAGGACGATCGGGCGCTACGCGAGGCGTTGGGGGAAACCCTGGAGCTGGCCGGTCATGACTATCACGCCGTAGGTTCGGCCGAAGAGGCCTTGAGCGCTGCTGCCGATGAGCCCTTCAGTCTGGTGCTCAGTGACGTCAATATGCCAGGCATGGATGGTCATCAGCTGCTAAGCGCCTTGCGCAGCCGCTATCCGCAATTGCCGGTGCTGTTGATGACAGCCCATGGCGCGGTGGATCGCGCCGTGGACGCCATGCGTCAGGGGGCCGTCGATTATCTGGTCAAGCCCTTCGAGCCCAAAGCCCTGCTGGCCCTGGTGGCGCGTCATGCCCTGGGATTTCTTGGGCCTGTGGATAAAAGCGAAGGGCCGATTGCGGTCGAGCCTGCCAGTGCGCAGTTGCTCAATCTGGCCAGTCGGGTGGCGAAAAGCGATTCGACGGTGCTGATCTCTGGCGAGTCGGGCACCGGCAAAGAAGTCCTTGCGCGCTTTATTCATCAGAACTCGCCCCGGGCCGACAAACCCTTCATTGCCATCAATTGTGCGGCGATTCCCGACAACATGCTCGAAGCGACGCTGTTCGGTCATGAGAAGGGTTCATTTACCGGTGCCATTGCGGCTCAGGCGGGCAAGTTCGAACAGGCCGATGGCGGGACTATCCTGCTCGACGAGATTTCAGAAATGCCCATGGGCCTGCAGGCCAAGTTGCTGCGGGTGCTGCAAGAACGGGAAGTGGAGCGGGTCGGCGCGCGCAAGCCAATCAATCTGGATATCCGCGTACTGGCAACCACCAACCGCGATTTGGCCGGTGAAGTGGCGGCGGGGCGTTTCCGTGAGGATCTTTACTACCGCCTTTCCGTCTTTCCGCTTGCCTGGCAGCCGCTGCGTCAACGAACTGCCGACATTCTGCCACTGGCCGAGCGTTTGCTGACCAAGCATGTCAATAAAATGAAACATGCACCGGTACGACTATCGGCCGATGCTCAGGCTTGTCTGGTGGGTTACGCTTGGCCGGGGAATGTGCGCGAGCTGGATAACGCTGTGCAACGTGCGCTGATTTTGCAGCAGGGCGGCATTATCCAGGCCGAAGACTTTTGTCTGGTGGGGCCGGTGACTTGCGCGCCATTGCCAAAAATCGTGACTGCTCCTCAGGCTGTGGCTGTGGGGGCAGATAGCTTGCCTGTAGAAATGAACGCCGGAGAATCGGCGGGTGGTCTGGGTGACGATCTGCGTCGGCGCGAGTTTCAGATGATCATCGACACCCTGCGCGCCGAGCGCGGGCGTCGCAAGGAAGCTGCCGAACGTCTGGGGATCAGCCCCCGTACGCTGCGCTACAAGCTGGCACAGATGCGCGACGCGGGCATGGATGTAGAAGGTTATTTATTCGCTACGTAATGTGCGTTCGATAGAGTTTGTCCCTGCGTGCATCGTAGAGCAGGGTTGCCGGAAATTATGCTCGCGCTGCAGGCCAGGGTTTTACGGGGCTGTGGCGCAATGCATCGAGACGCTCGGGTTGTCGTGCGGTGTGAGCCATGCCGCGATGACGGTTTTAAGTTCAAAGATGGCCTTTTGCCTTTATTTAGCTGGCACTCTTGTTGCTATGACTTTAGTGACCGCTTGATCGGTGTCAAAAAATTGCGGCCTTAACGAGAGATACGTCCATGAGCCAAGGTGTTGAATTTAATCGCTTGATGTTGGATATGCGCTCCATGCAAATGGAAGCGATGTCTGCACCCAAGACTACCGAAGCGCAAAACGTGGGCGGCAGCAGCTTTGCCGACATGCTGGGTCAGGCCGTGAACAAGGTCAACGACACGCAACAGGCGTCCAGCCAGTTGGCCAACGCCTTCGAAATCGGCAAGACCGGTGTCGACCTGACCGACGTGATGATCTCGTCGCAGAAAGCCGCCGTCTCCTTCCAGGCCTTGACCCAGGTGCGCAACAAGCTGGTTCAGGCTTATCAAGACATCATGCAGATGCCGGTTTAAGGACGTATTGAGTCATGGCAGATGCAATCGCCGATAGCGTACCGGCCAAGTCGGGCGCCCCATCCAGCAAGCCGCCATTGTTCGGCATGGCGTTTCTGGAAAATCTCTCCGAGATGACCATGCTGCGTCAGGTCGGCCTTATGGTCGGCCTGGCCGCGAGCGTGGCGATTGGCTTTGCCGTGGTCCTCTGGTCCCAGCAGCCTGATTACAAGCCGCTTTATGGCAGCCTGACCGGAATGGATGCCAAGCAGGTCATGGACACCCTGGCCCAGGCGGATATTCCCTACACGGTCGAACCCAATTCAGGCGCCTTGCTGGTCAAGTCCGAGGACGTCGGCCGTGCGCGGATCAAGCTCGCCGGTGCCGGTATTTCCCAGAACGACGGCAACGTCGGCTTCGAGATCCTTGACAAGGACCAGGGCCTGGGTACCAGTCAGTTCATGGAGGCCACGCGCTATCGTCGCGGGCTGGAAGGCGAACTGGCACGGACCATCTCCAGCCTGAACAACATCAAGGCTGCACGGGTGCACCTGGCCATTCCGAAAAGCTCGGTGTTCGTGCGTGACGAACGCAAGCCCAGCGCTTCGATTCTTGTTGAACTCTATGCCGGTCGCTCGCTGGAGCCGAGCCAGGTCATGGCCATCGTCAACCTGGTCGCTACCAGTGTGCCTGAGCTGAGCAAGTCGCAGATCACCGTCGTCGACCAGAAAGGCAACCTGCTTTCCGATATGGTCGGAAATTCCGAATTGACCATGGCCGGCAAGCAGTTCGATTACACCCGGCGTATGGAAGGCATGCTCACACAACGAGTGCAGAACATCCTGCAGCCGGTGCTGGGCAACGATCGCTACAAGGCTGAAGTGTCGGCGGATGTGGATTTCAGTGCCGTCGAATCGACAGCCGAAAGCTTCAACCCGGATCAACCGGCGCTGCGCAGCGAGCAGTCGGTCAATGAGCAACGTTCTGCCAGTTCCGGCCCGCAGGGCGTGCCGGGTGCCTTGAGCAACCAGCCCCCGGGTCCGGCGACCGCGCCGCAGACTACCGGTGGTGCAGCAGGTGGTGCAGCGCCGGCCATTGCTCCGGGCCAGCCACTGGTTGACGCCAACGGTCAGCAGATCATGGATCCGGCTACCGGCCAGCCAGCTCTGGCGCCATACCCGGCCGACAAGCGCGTGCAGTCGACCAAGAACTTTGAACTGGACCGTTCCATCAGCCATACCAAGCAGCAGCAGGGTCGTCTGACCCGCCTGTCGGTTGCGGTCGTGGTGGACGATCAGGTCAAGGTCAATGCGGCCAACGGTGAAACCACCCGTGCCCCATGGACCGCCGACCAATTGGCGCGCTTTACCCGTCTGGTGCAGGATGCCGTCGGTTTCGACGCCAGCCGTGGCGACAGCGTAAGCGTGGTCAACGTGCCGTTCTCCACCGAGCGCGGCGAAGTGATCCCGGATATTCCGTTCTACTCGCAACCCTGGTTCTGGGACATCGTCAAGCAGGCCATGGGCGTCATCTTCATCCTGATTCTGGTCTTCGGTGTGTTGCGTCCGGTGTTGAACAACATCACCAATCCGAAGAGCAAAAACCTCGATGGTTTCGGCGATTCCGAGCTGGGTGGCGGCATGGGCGGCATCGGTATGGACGGCGAATTGTCCAACGACCGGGTCAGCCTGGGTGGTCCGCAAAGTATTCTGTTGCCTAGCCCGAGCGAGGGTTATGACGCACAGCTGAACGCAATCAAGAGTCTGGTGGCCGAAGACCCGGGTCGTGTGGCCCAGGTCGTGAAAGAGTGGATTAACGCAGATGAATGATCGTGCGCTCGTAACCAAGCTGACCAAAGTCGACAAGGCAGCCGTGCTGCTGCTGTCGCTGGGTGAAACCGATGCGGCCCAGGTGCTGCGTCACATGGGGCCGAAGGAAGTCCAGAAGGTCGGCGTGGCCATGGCCCAGATGCGCAACGTGCATCGTGAGCAGGTCGAAGAGGTGATGAGCGAGTTCGTCGACATCGTCGGCGATCAGACCAGCCTGGGCGTCGGTTCCGACGGTTATATCCGCAAGATGCTTACCCAGGCACTGGGCGAAGACAAGGCCAACGGCCTGATCGACCGCATCCTTCTGGGCGGCAACACCAGCGGTCTGGACAGCCTGAAATGGATGGAGCCACGCGCGGTCGCCGACGTAATCCGTTACGAGCACCCGCAGATTCAGGCCATCGTCGTCGCTTATCTGGACCCGGACCAGGCCGGCGAAGTGCTCGGACATTTCGATCACAAGGTGCGCCTGGACATCATCCTGCGCGTGTCATCGCTCAATACCGTGCAGCCAGCGGCACTCAAAGAGCTGAACCAGATTCTCGAGAAGCAGTTCTCCGGCAACGCCAACACTTCGCGAACCACGCTGGGTGGTATCAAGCGTGCTGCCGACATCATGAACTTCCTCGACAGTTCCGTCGAAGGCACCCTCATGGACTCGATCCGCGAGATCGACGAGGACCTGTCGGTACAGATCGAAGACCTCATGTTTGTGTTCAACAACCTGGCCGACGTCGACGACCGCGGCATCCAGGCGCTGTTGCGCGAAGTGTCCTCGGACGTGCTGGTCCTTGCCCTCAAGGGTTCGGACGAAGCGATCAAGGAAAAAATCTTCAAGAACATGTCCAAGCGTGCTGCCGAGCTGCTGCGCGACGACCTGGAAGCAAAGGGTCCGGTGCGAGTCAGCGACGTGGAAACCGCACAGAAAGAAATCCTCACCATTGCCCGCCGTATGGCCGAGGCCGGGGAGATCGTTCTCGGCGGCAAAGGCGGCGAGGAAATGATTTAGGTTCTGTTGACGTTTCAGCATGACCGCGCTCTAAGGATTCTGCATGTCCAGCTCCAGAAAAGAACCGGCCAGCGAGCTGATCCGGGCCAAGGACCTTATTGGCCTCGACGTATGGTCTTTGCCCAGTTTCGACCCGCATGTCCCGGAGCCTGAACCCGAGCCTGAGCCGGTTATTGAAGAGCCGGCCGAAAGCGAGGAAGTGCCGCTGGAGGAGGTCCAGCCACTGACCCTCGAAGAGTTGGAGAGCATTCGCCAGGACGCCTGGAATGAAGGCTTTGCCACGGGCGAGAAAGAAGGCTTCCACAGCACCCAGCTCAAGGTTCGCCAGGAAGCCGAGGTGGCTCTGGCGGCCAAGCTCGCCAGCCTGGAAGAATTGATGACGCACCTGCTTGAGCCCATCGCCGGGCAGGATGCGCAGATCGAAAAGCACATCATCGGGCTGGTCGAGCATATCGCCCGGCAGGTGATTCAGCGTGAGCTGCAGACTGACTCGCAGCAGATCGCCCACGTCTTGCGTGATGCCCTGAAGTTGCTGCCCATGGGGGCCAATAACATTCGCATCTTCGTCAATCCCCAGGACTTCCTCCTGGCCAAGGCGTTGCGCGAACGCCATGAGGAAAATTGGCGGATTCTCGAGGACGACACCTTGCTGCCAGGTGGCTGCCGTATCGAAACCGAGCACAGCCGCATTGATGCCAGTATCGAGACACGCATTGCCCAGGCGTTTATCCGTTTGCATGATCAGCAGCTGGAGCAGGCCATGCACCCGGCGCCAGCCGATGTGCATGTCAATCTTGAGGCACCCGTCACCGACGTGCATTCAAAAGCGGCCACAGAGGCCAACGATGCAACTTGATCGCACCAGTTTCGGCAAACGTTTCGGCTCCTACGCCGAAGCCATTTCCCTGCCTGCCCAGCCGGTGGTGGAAGGGCGCCTGTTGCGCATGGTCGGCCTGACCCTGGAAGCCGAAGGTCTGCGGGCCGCCATGGGTAGCCGCTGTGTGGTGATCAATGATGACAGCCATCACCCGGTCGAGGTCGAAGCTGAGGTTATGGGCTTCTCCGGCGGCAAGGTGTTCCTGATGCCCGTCGGCAGCGTCGCTGGTATCGCTCCGGGCGCGCGAGTCGTGCCGTTGGCCGATACCGGGCGCCTGCCCATGGGCATGTCGATGCTCGGGCGAGTCCTTGATGGCGCAGGTCGCCCACTGGACGGGCGCGGCCAGTTCAAGGCCGAAGACTGGGTGCCGATGGACGGCCCGACGATCAACCCACTCAAACGCAACCCCATCAGCCAGCCGCTGGATGTGGGGATTCGCTGCATCAACGGATTATTGACGGTGGGCCGCGGCCAGCGCCTCGGGCTGTTCGCCGGTACCGGCGTGGGTAAGAGTGTGCTGCTGGGGATGATGACCCGATTTACCGAAGCCGACATCATTGTCGTTGGCCTGATCGGCGAGCGGGGCCGCGAGGTGAAGGAGTTCATCGAGCATATCCTTGGTGAAGAAGGTCTCAAGCGCTCGGTCGTAGTGGCATCGCCTGCCGACGATGCGCCATTGATGCGTCTGCGCGCGGCGATGTATTGCACGCGTATCGCTGAATATTTTCGCGACAAGGGCAAGAATGTTCTGTTGCTGATGGACTCCCTGACCCGTTTCGCCCAGGCCCAGCGGGAAATCGCCCTGGCCATTGGCGAACCGCCGGCAACCAAGGGTTATCCGCCGTCGGTATTCGCCCGTCTGCCCAAGTTGGTAGAGCGCGCCGGTAATGCCGAGGCTGGTGGTGGTTCGATCACTGCTTTCTATACGGTGCTGTCCGAAGGCGATGATCAGCAGGACCCGATTGCCGACTCGGCCCGGGGCGTGCTCGACGGACACATCGTATTATCGCGGCGCTTGGCCGAAGAGGGGCATTACCCGGCCATCGATATCGAAGCCTCTATCAGCCGGGTCATGCCGGCAGTGGTCGATGCCGATCACATGGCCCGGGCTCAATATTTCAAGCAGTTGTGGTCGCGCTATCAGCAGGCTCGCGACCTGATCAGTGTCGGTGCCTATGTCGCCGGTGGCGATCGTGAAACCGATACGGCGATTTCCCTGCATCCGGCTTTGGTTCGTTATCTGCGTCAGGGCCTCAACGACAATGAAAGTCTGGAGGCCAGTCGCACGCAGCTGGCCGCCGTATTCGGCCCTGCACCGGGCGGTTGATAAACCATGGCTCAGAGTCGCGCAACACGCCTGGCGCCGGTAGTCGAAATGGCGGAATCGGCAGAGCGTACCGCTGCCCAGCGTCTGGGACATTTCCAGGGGCAGGTGCGCGTCGCCGAAGGAAAACTCGCTGAGCTGGAACGCTTTCGCTATGACTATCAGTTGCAGTGGATCAGCAAGGGCTCGGAAGGTGTTTCCGGGGAATGGCTGATGAATTATCAGCGCTTTCTCAATCAGCTCGAAACCGCCGTGGCCCAACAGAAGCAGAGCCTGGCCTGGCACCAGGCCAACCTCGATAAGGCCCGGGACGCCTGGCAGCAGTGTTATGCCCGGGTCGAGGGGCTGCGCAAACTGGTGCAGCGTTATATCGACGAAGCCCGTGCCCTGGAAGACAAGCGCGAGCAGAAACTGCTGGACGAACTGTCCCAGCGTTTGCCGCGGCACTCCCCGTTCTAACACCTGTTCGCAGGGTCGACCCGTTGGAGCGTGGTTGCCCGCAAACCAGTCAACACGGTTTGTCAGAGGAGGGGCTTTGCCGAATCCTTCGCGGGCAAGTCTCGCTCCAGCGTTGCCCTGCACTCAATCAGGTTTGCTGGCGCCTGAGGACGGTGCTACACCTTCCTCAGGCGACGGTCATTCATTTCAGGAATACTTTCGATGCCGGTAACTTCCCTGCTGTCTCCTGATGCTCAGGAGTTGACGATCTTTATCGAGGGATCTTTCGATTTCAAGGCTCATCACGATTTTCGCAATGCCTATGAGTCTCTGGAGACCGTGCAGCGCTATAACGTTGACTTGGGGGCGGTGGACTTTCTCGACAGTTCGGCCCTGGGCATGCTGTTGCTGTTGCGCGATCACGCCGGTGGCGAGCATGCGCGAATCCGCCTGGTCAATTGCAGTAGCGATGTGCGCAAGATCCTCACCATCTCCAATTTCTCGAAACTCTTCCACATAGGTTGACCGATGCAGAGTTCATCGGGGCCTCTGTGCATTCTTATCGCTGACGATAACGCCAGCGACCGCCTGTTATTGTCGACTATCGTGCATCGCCAGGGGCATCGCGTGCTCAGCGCGGGCAACGGCGCCGAAGCGGTGGCGATGTTCGAGTCCGAGCGCCCGCACATGGTATTGATGGATGCCTTGATGCCCGTTATGGACGGCTTTGAGGCGGCCCGACGTATCAAGCAAAAGGCTGGCGAGTCGTTGGTACCGATTATTTTCCTCACTTCGCTGACTTCAGGCGAAGCCCTGGCCCGGTGTCTGGATGCCGGTGGCGACGACTTCATCGCCAAGCCTTATAACCCGGTGGTGCTGGCGGCGAAAATCAACGCGATGAACCGGCTGCGTCTGTTGCAGGAGACGGTGTTGCGCCAGCGGGACATGATCTCCCGTCACCATGACTACCTGCTCAATGAGCAGCGTGTGGCCAAGGCTGTGTTCGATCAGGTTGCCCACGCCGGTTGCCTGGACGCCGCGAATATCCGCTACTTGCAATCCCCCTACGCGCTGTTCAACGGCGATCTGTTGTTGGCGGCGTATACGCCTGCTGGCGATATGCATGTGTTGTTGGGGGATTTCACCGGGCATGGGCTGCCGGCGGCCGTTGGCGCAATGCCGTTGGCCGAAGTGTTCTACGGCATGACCGGCAAAGGCTACGCACTGGCCGAAATCCTGCGTGAGATGAACATCAAGCTCAAGCGTATCCTGCCGGTGGATATGTTCTGCTGCGCCACACTGGTGTCGTTGGATCTTCGTCTGTGTCAGGTAGAGGTCTGGAATGGCGGCCTGCCTGACGGTTACCTGCTCGCGGCGACCGGAGGTGGGCGGATACCACTGGTTTCCCGGCATCTGCCCCTGGGCGTTCTTGGCGCCGAGGCTTTCGATGCGGCGACTGAGGTCCATCCGTTTCATCCGGGAGACCGGTTGTTCCTGCTGTCTGACGGTGTGCTCGAGACACGCGATCAGCGCGAGCAATTGTTCGGTGTTCAACGCCTGCATGAGGTGTTCGACGCCAATCACGAGCCGCATCTGCTGATCGACGAGATTCAACTGGCGCTCAATGCATTCGGTGGTCAGGCACGTGACGACGTCAGCATGGTGGAAATCGGTTCGTTGACTCTGCCTTCGACGCAGGGGCACCGACAGGCTCTGCATGACGATGGCCAGTTCAGTCCGATGGATTGGGCCTTGACCTTTGAGTTTCGCGGTTCGACGTTGCGTCGCTTCAATCCCTTGCCCAGATTGCTTCAGCTATTGTTGGAAGTCCGTGGCCTGCGTTCGCGCAGCAGTGAGCTGTTCAGTGTGCTGAGTGAGTTGTACAGCAACGCCCTGGAGCATGGTGTGCTGGGGCTCGACTCTGCATGGAAGCGCGATTGCGCCGGTTTCGCCCGCTATTATCAGGAGCGCGACAGCCGTCTCGCGCAATTGGACAGCGGGTTTATTCGCTTGCACATTGATGTGTCTGCCCTTGGCGAGGGGGGCTGCCTGAAAATCCGGGTGGAGGACAGCGGGGCGGGATTCGATGCTGAAAACCTTCTGGCGCGACCGCCCATTGTCCATGAGTTGCACGGGCGTGGTTTGCGCCTGGTTCGCGAGCTGAGCGATTGCTCGCACTGGTCCACGGATGGGCGTACTGCCTGTGTGGAGTTTGTCTGGGGCGAGGTGGCATAATCCCCGGATTCTTGATCAAGGAGTGAACAAGTGTCGATCATTCATCTGGATTACAGCGTGCTCAACACCTTGCAGGAAGTCATGGAGGGGGAGTACGTCACCTTGCTCGACGTATTTATGCGCGATGCCGAGCAGCGTATCTCTGCGCTGCGTCAATCTGCCAGCGGTCCTGACATGGATTTGCAGGAGCTGAGCATGACCGCTCACAGCTTCAAGGGCAGCAGCAGCAATATGGGGGCTATGCGCCTGTCCGATTTATGCCGCCAACTGGAAGAGCGAGCTCGTCAGCAAGAGGTTGCCGGCCTCGTCGAGTTGATTGGCAGTATCGTCAATGAATACGCCACGGTACGGCGGCTGTTCGATGCCGAGCGGCAGTTGCTCACCGCTCAGCCCTGAGTATTTAGCCGGCGTTTAAAACTCTGATGCTGAAACTGGCCCGGAGTTTGCTATCAGTTCCGGTAACCAGCTGCTCATGCGGAGACCAACATGCCACTTGCCCCCAATGCCCTTCTTCAGACCAATGCGACGGCCGCGACCAAGACCGCCTCGGCCATCCAGTCGAACAAAACTGTAGAAGCCAGCAAGGACAATGCTTCCAGCTTCTCCGACGTCTACTCCAAGCAGGCCAGGGTCAAGTCGACGGACGAGCGTGACACGCCGAGCAAGACCGTGCGTGACAAGGCGCCCGCTGAAAAGAGCAAGGCGGTGGCCGACAAGGACAAGCCTGCCAGTGACGACAAGACGGCGTCCACGCAGTCGACGGTTGCCGATAGCGGCAATACCTTGCCTGTCACGCCGGTAGCAAGTTCGGATCAACAAAGCGGCGACAGCGACAATGCGCCGGTCGATCCTTCTCTGCTGACTGAAGTGGCACCCGAGCCGACGCTGCCGACAGTTGATCCGACCCAGGACCCTACCTTGCTGGCACTTGCCGCCCAGGCCGCCGCGCAGCCAGTCACCGAGCCGGTGGTGGAGGTAGCACCGAAGTCGGCGACTGATGCTGCGAGTGCTGCTGCGACTGCTGCGGCAGTCACCGTTTCCCAGGCGGCCACTGCAGAACCGGTTGTTGCCCAGGTCACGCCGCCTACCGGGGAGAAACCGTTCGACCCTTATGCCGACCCGCTTGAAGGGTTGTCTGCCGTGCAGCTGGCACTGGAGAACGCCAGCGCCAAGGCGCAATCCACGACGCAGACTGCGCAACTGACCACCACCACGGCCAAGACCGGCAAGAGCCCGGCCGATACTGGCAATGTCGACCCCTCGCAGAATGTCGCCAATAACCTGACAGCCCTGGCTGACCAGTTGCCGGTGCAGAAAAGCAGTACGGAGAGCAGCGACAAATCCTTCGGCAGCATAATCGACGACGGGCTCAAGGATGGTCAGGCCGCGGCTACCGATACTCGCGTAGATAACTTTGCCGATCGCCTGGCGGCAATGAGTCAGGCTGCACAGCAAGCCAGGGTGCCAGCGGCTGCAACCGCTGCGCCGCTGATCAACCAGCCGTTGGCCATGCACCAGAGCGGCTGGAGCGAAGGTGTAGTGGATCGAGTCATGTATCTGTCCAGCCAGAATCTCAAGTCGGCACAGATTCAACTGGAGCCTGCTGAGCTGGGTCGTCTGGACATCCGTGTCAACATGGCCCAGGACCAACAGACCCAGGTGACCTTCATGAGTGCCCACGTGGGTGTTCGTGAGGCGTTGGAAAGCCAGATGGGCAAGTTGCGTGATTCATTCAACCAGCAGGGGCTGGGGCAGGTGGATGTGAGCGTTTCCGATCAGTCGCGCCAGCAATCCCAGCAACAGCAGGCCCAGGAGGAGCAGGCCGCCAACGCCCAGCGTTCCGGTTCGGGGGGGCGTACGGGTGGTTCCGGTTCGGGTGACGGATCTACTGATGATGCGGCCATCGCCGATGCGGCGATTCCGTTGAATCAGCCGGCAACGCGGGTCATCGGTACCAGTGAAGTGGATTACTACGCCTGATCAATTGAACGCCATCCGGATATCACTCTGTCGCGCTATAGCCAGGCGACAGGGTGTAATCGAATAATGTGGGAGCGAATTCATTCGCGAAGAGGCCGGGACAACTGACAAATTTTCATTGCCTGAAATGCCGCTTTCGCGAATGAATTCGCTCCCACAATGCGCTTGCATTGATCATTTTCAGTCTGCTGCTCTGCCTCCGGATTGTCCCCTCATCTTTAATTGCTCAGGAATTTGATTACTCTGGCATAACACTTGCTGCCCCTCTGTCACGCATCAGCGAACCCCTCGAATAGTGACGGATTATTGGCATGGCGAAGAGCGAAGTAGTTAAAGACCCCGCATCCAAAGGCAAACTCAAGCTCATCATCGCTGCCGTCGTAGCCTTTCTGCTGGCCATCGGCTTGTCGGTAGGTGCGACCTGGTACTTTGTACACAAGGCTGACAGCAAGCCCGACCCTGCCGCCGTTGCCGCCGCTGAGGCTAACGCCAAGCACCCGGCGGTGTTCGAAGCACTGACACCGGCCTTCGTTGTCAACTTCAACTCAGGTGGACGCACACGTTACATGCAGGTGAGCATCACCATGCTGGCGCGCAATGCGGCGGACCTCGAAGCGCTGAAAGTGCATATGCCGGTTATTCGCAATAACCTGGTGATGTTGTTCGCAGGCCTGCCCTTCGAGCAGCTGTCGACGCCGATCGGCCAGGAAATGCTGCGCCAGAAAGCCACCGCCAGCGTGCAGGAAGTCGCGCAGAAAGAACTCGGCAAGACTGTCATTGAGCAGTTGCTGTTCACTAACTTCGTATTGCAGTAGGACCACGACATGGCCGTGCAAGACCTGCTGTCCCAGGATGAAATCGACGCCCTCTTGCATGGCGTCGACGACGGGCTGGTCCAGACCGAGAGCGCTGCCGAGCCTGGCAGCATCAAAAGTTATGACCTGACCAGCCAGGACCGGATTGTCCGGGGGCGCATGCCGACCCTGGAAATGATTAACGAGCGTTTTGCCCGCTACACCCGTATCAGCATGTTCAACTTGCTGCGCCGTTCGGCGGACGTGGCAGTGGGCGGCGTACAGGTGATGAAGTTCGGCGAGTACATCCACTCGCTGTACGTGCCGACCAGTCTTAACCTGGTCAAGCTCAAGCCGCTGCGCGGCACGGCACTGTTCATCCTTGACGCCAAACTGGTGTTCAAGCTGGTGGATAACTTCTTCGGTGGTGACGGCCGTCACGCCAAGATTGAAGGTCGTGAGTTCACCCCCACCGAGCTGCGTGTCGTGCGTATGGTGCTGGATCAGGCGTTCATCGACCTCAAGGAGGCCTGGCAGGCGATCATGGAAGTGCACTTCGAGTACATCAACTCGGAAGTGAACCCGGCCATGGCCAACATCGTCGGCCCGAGCGAAGCGGTGGTGGTATCGACCTTCCATATCGAACTCGACGGCGGCGGCGGTGATCTGCATGTGACCATGCCGTATTCGATGATCGAGCCGGTGCGTGAAATGCTCGACGCCGGTTTCCAGTCGGATCTGGACGACCAGGACGAACGCTGGGTCAAGGCGCTCAAGGAAGACGTGCTGGATGTGGCCGTGCCGCTCAGTGCCGTGGTCGCAAGACGGCAACTGCTGCTGCGCGACATCCTGCATATGCAGCCTGGCGATGTGATTCCCGTGGAACTGCCCGAACACCTGGTGATGCGCGCCAATGGCGTACCGTCGTTCAAGGTCAAGCTGGGCTCGCACAAAGGCAACCTGGCCCTGCAGGTAATAGAACCGATAGAGCGGCGCTGAGCCTTCCGGCCTGTACCGTTATTTTGCTATGACCATGAATTAATGCTTGTCGAGGACAACCGATGGCTGATGAAAACGAAATCACGTCTGCAGAAGATCAGGCGTTGGCTGATGAATGGGCGGCTGCACTGGGTGAGTCCGGTGAAGGCGGTCAGGCAGATATCGACGCATTGCTGGCAGCTGATGAAGGACACTCTTCTTCCAATCGCATGGCGATGGAAGAGTTCGGTGGCGTGCCGAAGAACAACGGTCCGGTCACTCTGGATGGCCCTAACCTGGATGTGATTCTCGACATTCCGGTATCGATCTCCATGGAAGTGGGCAGCACCGATATCAACATCCGCAACCTGTTGCAGCTCAACCAGGGTTCGGTCATCGAACTGGATCGCCTGGCGGGCGAGCCGCTGGATGTACTGGTCAACGGCACCCTGATCGCCCATGGCGAGGTGGTGGTGGTCAACGAGAAGTTCGGCATTCGCCTGACTGACGTGATCAGCCCGAGCGAACGTATCAAGAAGTTGCGCTGAGTGAGGCGTTTTCCGGGTGTGCTTCTGGCCCTGTCCCTGTGCCTGCCATTATTGGCGGGCGCGGCGGAACCTGTGGCATCGACGCCGGCTGCGGTTGCTGCCGCGCCAGTGGTAGCGCCAGCCACGCCAGCCGTCGCGCCGTCGGCTGCGGCCATGAGTACGGGGCTGGGTGGCCAGCTGACACAAATGGTCCTCGGACTGTTGTTGGTGATCGGCCTGATTTTCCTGCTGGCCTGGGCGATGCGTCGGGTCCAGCGGGTCGGTCCGGCCAATGGGCAGCTCATCGAGTTGCTCAGCTCAAGGGCCATTGGTCCGCGGGATCGTCTGGTACTGGTACAGGTCGGTAACGAGCAGATTTTGCTCGGCATCACTCCGGGCCGGATCACACCGCTGCACGTGCTCAAGGAGTCGGTGACGGCTCCGGTGAAGCAGCCTGCGACGCAGGAATTCGCCCAGCGCCTGATGGAGCTGCTGGGCAAGGATCAAAAGGACGACAAGAAGTGATGTCGCGCATTCTATTGCTGCTGTTGCTGATTCTGGCTGCGCCCACGGCGTTTGCCGCCGGGCCTGACCTGCTGTCGATCCCGGCGATCACTCTGGCCACCGGCGCCAATGGCCAGCAGGAATATTCGGTCAGCCTGCAGATTCTGCTGATCATGACCGCGCTGAGCTTTATCCCGGCGTTCGTCATGCTGATGACCAGCTTTACCCGGATCATCATTGTCTTTTCGATTCTGCGTCAGGCCCTAGGCCTGCAACAGACTCCGTCCAACCAGATCATGACCGGCATGGCGCTGTTCCTGACCCTGTTCATCATGGGGCCGGTGTTCGACCGGGTTAACCAGGACGCCCTGCAGCCTTATCTGGCCGAGAAAATGACGGCCCAGGATGCTTTTGTAAAAGCCCAGGTGCCGATCAAGGACTTCATGCTCGCGCAGACCCGCACCAGTGACCTGGAGCTGTTCATGCGCCTGTCCAAGCGCACTGATATCGCCACGCCGGATCAGGCGCCACTGAATATTCTGGTCCCGGCATTCGTGATTTCCGAGCTCAAGACCGCGTTCCAGATCGGTTTCATGATCTTTATTCCGTTCCTGGTCATCGATCTGGTGGTGGCCAGTGTGCTGATGGCCATGGGTATGATGATGCTGTCCCCGCTGATCATTTCCTTACCGTTCAAGATCATGCTGTTCGTGCTGATTGATGGATGGGCGTTGATCATCGGCACCCTGGCCAGTAGTTTTGGTGGTGTGTCGCCATGATCGAGTTTTGCCTCGGCCCAGTAGGAGCTGCCGAAGGCTGCGATGGCGTGCGCAGCGCGCCCGGCGCTAATCCCGGGAAGGTCCTGCGGACCTTATCGCAGCCTTCGGCAGCTCCTGCGAGAAACCTCTTTTATTCAGATAATCATGTTGGTTTTGGTAAGAGGGTGGTCTCATGACACCGGAAGTTGCCGTCGATATTTTCCGCCAGGCCCTGTGGCTGACGACCATGCTGGTTGCCATTCTGGTCGTACCCAGTCTGTTGGTCGGCCTGCTGGTGGCGATCTTCCAGGCTGCGACCCAGATCAACGAACAGACCCTGAGCTTCCTGCCGCGCCTGCTGGTGATGCTGATCACCCTGATCGTCATCGGTCCCTGGCTGCTGAAGATGTTCATGGAATATATCCTGTCGTTGTACGGCAGCATTCCGAACGTGATCGGCTGATCAGCCGTGCCCTCCGTCCTGGCGTTGACCGATACCCAGATCAGTACGTGGGTCGCCGCCTTTCTTTTGCCGCTTTTTCGTATCATTGCCCTGCTCAGTACCATGCCAATCTTCGGCACGACCCTGGTGCCGCGACGCGTACGCATGTACGCGGCCCTGGCGATCACCGTTGCCATCGCCCCCAGCCTGCCACCCATGCCGCCGGTACAGGCGCTGGACCTGAGCGCGCTGCTGCTGGTCGGTGAGCAAATCATCATTGGTGCGGCCATGGGCCTGTCGTTGCAATTGTTCTTCCAGGCATTCGTGATCGCCGGGCAGATCGTGGCGATTCAGATGGGTATGGGCTTCGCTTCCATGGTCGACCCCACCAACGGGGTTTCGGTGGCGGTGATCGGGCAATTCTTCACCATGATGGTGACCCTGGTATTCCTTGGCATGAACGGCCATCTGGTGGTGTTCGAGGTACTGGTGGAGAGTTTTACCACCCTGCCGGTGGGTCAGGCTTTCGATGTTGCCAACATCTGGGAACTGGTCATGCGCCTGAGCTGGGTGCTGGGAGCCAGTTTGATGCTGGTGCTGCCGGCCATCACCGCATTGTTGGTCGTCAACATAGCCTTTGGGGTGATGACCAAGGCGGCACCGCAGTTGAATATCTTCTCCATCGGTTTCCCGCTGATCCTGGTGCTCGGCATGCTGATCCTCTGGCTCAGCATGGCGGAAATTCTCAATCAATACCGGCCGCTGGCCGTCGATGCCTTGCAGTACCTGCGAAGCATGGTCGGAGCCCGCTGATATGGCCGAGAACGAGAATGGCCAGGACAAGACAGAGGAACCCACGGACAAACGGGTCAGGGATTCCCGTGAAAAAGGTGAGGTGGTTCGTTCCAAGGAGCTGAGCAATCTGGTGTTGATGATTGCGGGGACCTGGGGGCTGCTGGTGTTCGGCGCTGGCATAGCGCAGATGTTCATGACGGTGATGCGTAACGGTCTGACCATCAGCCGCGAAATGATCATGGATCACACCTACATGACCCGGTATTTGCTGGCCGCAGTCAAGGAAGCGCTGGTGGCCATGCAGCCGTTCATGCTGACCATGGTGCTGGCGGCGCTGATCGGCCCGATTCTGCTGGGCGGGTGGCTGTTTTCTCCCTCTGCGCTGGCGCCCAAATTTGGCCGTATGAACCCCTTGGCAGGGCTCAAGCGCATGGTCTCGGTCCACGCCCTGATTGAGCTGCTCAAGTCCACGGCCAAGTTCTGCATCATTCTCGCGGTCGCAGTGGTGGTTCTCAGGAAGGATCAGAAGGACCTCATGACCATTGGTTATGAGCCCTTGGAGCAGGCCATTACCCACTGCCTGCAGGTGGTAGGCTGGAGCGCCCTGTGGATGGCTTGCGGATTGATCATCATCGCGGCGGCGGACGTGCCGTTCCAGATCTACGAGGCGCACAAGAAACTGTTGATGACCAAGCAGGAAATTCGTGACGAGCACAAGGACAGTGATGGCCGCCCCGAGGTCAAGCAACGCATTCGTCAGTTGCAGCAGGAGCTATCGCAGCGGCGCATGCTCTCGGCGATTCCGGATGCCGATGTGATCATCACCAACCCGACCCACTTTGCCGTGGCGCTCAAGTACGACCCGGAGAAGGGGGGGGCGCCGATGCTGCTGGCCAAGGGCACGGACTTCATCGCCCTGAAAATCCGCGAAATCGGTGCCCAGCATCAGGTCCTGATCCTCGAATCGCCGGCCCTGGCGCGTTCGATCTACTACAGCACTGAGCTGGATCAGGAGATTCCGTCGGGGCTGTATCTGGCGGTGGCCCAGGTGCTGGCCTATGTCTACCAGATCCGTCAATTCCACGCCGGTCGCGGCAAGCGGCCTACGCCACTGGGCGATATCAGCATTCCGCCGGATCTGCAGCGCGATTCCTGAGGCGTCCGCATGTTGGTGACGGCAATTGTGGCGCGGATTGTCTTGGAGCAGATTCTGTGGGAGCGAATTCATTCGCGAAGAGGCCAGTACATTCAACGCATTTTCATAGCCTGTAATACCGCCTTCGCGAATGAATTCGCTCCCACAGTCACTCCTGCCCGCCTGGAGTGTGGCCAGTGGACATTTCCTACAGCTTTCTCCTGCATAGTTGGACAGCTTCTTGCAATAACTTGATCAGGTCGCTTCTAGCGTCAAGTTTTTGATTTAGCACGCAGGTATGAATCGGTGGATCGCTCTCAATTAATCAGTAGCGCACGCAGCAATCTGGCTGGCCTGGGCAAGGGTCAGCTCGGCGTACCGTTGTTGCTGTTGGTCATGCTGGCCATGATGATGTTGCCGGTGCCGCCGTTTTTGCTCGACGTGTTCTTTACCTTCAACATCGCCCTGTCCATCGTCGTCCTGCTGGTCTGCGTGTACGCTCTGCGGCCTCTGGATTTCTCGGTTTTCCCCACCATCCTGCTGGTTGCCACCCTGTTGCGCCTGGCCCTGAACGTGGCGTCCACCCGGGTGGTCATGCTGCACGGTCAGGATGGCCACGCGGCTGCCGGTAAGGTGATCCAGGCATTCGGTGAAGTGGTGATCGGCGGCAACTATGTGGTGGGTGGCGTAGTCTTCGCGATCCTGATGATCATCAACTTCGTCGTGGTCACCAAGGGTGCCGGGCGGATCTCCGAGGTAAGCGCGCGCTTTACCCTCGATGCCATGCCCGGTAAACAAATGGCGATCGACGCCGACCTCAACGCCGGTCTGATCGATCAGGCCCAGGCCAAGGCCCGCCGTCTGGAAGTCGGGCAGGAAGCCGAGTTCTACGGCTCCATGGACGGTGCCAGCAAATTCGTGCGCGGTGACGCCATCGCGGGCCTGATGATTCTGTTCATCAACCTCATCGGCGGCATGCTGGTGGGTATTTTCCAGCACGGCATGACCTTCGCCGATGCTGCCAAGACCTATGCACTGTTAACCATCGGTGACGGTTTGGTGGCGCAATTGCCATCACTGCTGTTGTCCACTGCGGCAGCGATCATGGTGACCCGTGCTTCCGGTTCGGAAGAAATGGGCAAGCTGATCGGTCGTCAGATGTTCTCCACGCCCAAGGCGTTGGTCGTGGCTGCGGGCCTGATCATCGTCATGGGGCTGGTGCCCGGCATGCCGCACTTCTCTTTCCTGGGCATGGGCCTGCTGGCGCTGGGCGGTGCTTATATGCTGTGGCGCCGGCAGAACATGGTCAAGGTCCAGGCCCTGGCCGAGGTTCAGCGTCAACAGGAACTGCTGCCGTCGCCGACCCGGGTCCAGGACTCCAAGGAGCTGGGCTGGGATGACGTGACGCCCATCGACATGATCGGCCTGGAAGTAGGCTACCGCCTGATTCCCCTGGTGGATCGCAATCAGGGCGGGCAGTTGCTGGCGCGGATCAAGGGCGTGCGCAAGAAGCTCTCCCAGGAGCTGGGCTTCCTCATGCCCACCGTACACATCCGTGACAACCTTGATCTGGCGCCCAGCGCCTATCGCCTGACGCTGATGGGCGTGACCCTGGCCGAGGCCGAGATCTATCCCGAGCGCGAACTGGCGATCAACCCTGGCCAGGTCTTCGGCACGCTCAACGGTATCACTGCCAAGGATCCGGCATTCGGTCTGGAAGCGGTGTGGATCGAGATCAGCCAGCGGCCCCAGGCACAATCTCTCGGCTACACGGTGGTGGACGCCAGTACCGTGGTCGCGACGCACTTGAACCAAATTCTCTACAAGCATTCTCATGAGCTGATCGGCCATGAGGAAGTGCAGCAACTGATGCAATTGCTGTCCAAAAGCTCGCCGAAACTGGCTGAAGAGCTGGTGCCGGGGATTCTTTCGCTGTCGGCGCTGCTCAAGGTCTTGCAAGCGCTGTTGTCCGAACAGGTACCGGTGCGGGATATCCGCAGTATCGCCGAAGCAATCGCCAACAATGCGGCGCGGAGTCAAGATACCGCCGCTTTGGTGGCTGCAGTGCGGGTCGGCCTGAGTCGCGCGATCGTGCAAAGCATTGTAGGGACTGAGCCGGAGCTGCCTGTCATCACGCTGGAGCCAAGGTTGGAACAAATATTGCTCAATAGTTTGCAGAAGGCTGGTCAGGGTCAGGAAGAAGGCGTTCTTCTCGAGCCAAGCATGGCTGAAAAGCTCCAGCGTTCACTGATCGAAGCTGCCCAGCGTCAGGAAATGCAGGGGCAGCCGGTGATACTGCTGGTCGCAGGTCCCGTACGTGCCATGCTCTCGCGTTTTGGCCGTCTGGCCGTACCGAACATGCATGTCCTGGCGTATCAGGAAATTCCTGACAACAAGCAAGTCACAATCGTAGCGACTGTCGGGCCCAACGGCTGAGGTAGTGAGTCATGCAAGTTAAGCGATTTTTCGCCGCCGATATGCGTCAGGCCATGAAACTGGTTCGTGATGAGCTGGGCGCTGAAGCGGCCATCATCGGCAACCGGCGTATTGCTGGTGGTGTCGAGCTGACTGCCGCGCTGGATTACAAACTCTCGGCGCTGGCGCCGCGTGTGCCGAACATCGAGCTCGAAGACGAGCTGCGCAAGACACAGTCGCGCATCGTGACCGCCCAGGCCGAGCTGAACAACCGTGGTGAGGTCGGTGCGACCAACCGCCAGTTGTTCGCCGGCTTGCCGCTGGACGCCACCGATACCCATATCGAACCGACCCTCGAAGAGCCGCCACGTCCGCTTACTTATTCCAGCGCACCTGCCGCTGCGCAACCGAGTGGTGGCCAACGCGCTTACGAATCCATGCGTTCCGAACTCAATGGCCTGCGCGAACTGCTGGAAGTCCAGCTCGGCTCCCTGGCCTGGACCCAGTTGCAGGGCAGTCGCCCGCAGCAGGCCAACCTGTGGCGCCGTTTGCAACGAATTGGCCTGTCCGGCCCGCTGTCGCGCGACCTGCTGGCGATGATCCCGGATGTTGATGAGCCGCGTCAGGCCTGGCGCCTGTTGCTGGCGCATCTGGCGCGGATGATCGTGGTGCCGGAAATCGAGCCGCTGGAAGAGGCGGGGGTGATTGCCATGGTCGGTCCTGCCGGCATGGGCAAGACCACCACCCTGGCCAAGCTGGCGGCACGCTACGTGCTCAAGTACGGAGCCCAGAACATCGCGCTGGTGAGTATGGACAGTTTCCGTATCGGCGCCCAGGAACAACTCAAGACCCTGGGCCGTATCCTCAATGTGCCGGTGACCCATGTCGATCCGGGCCAGTCCCTGGCACAGGCGTTGGAACCGTTGCTGCGCAAGCGCGTGGTGCTGATCGATACCGCCGGCCTGCAAGCCAGCGATCCGGCCCTGCGTCTGCAACTGGAAAGCCTGGCCGGTCGCGGCATTAAGGCACGCAATTATCTGGTCCTGGCCACTACCAGCCAGAAGCAGGTGCTGACCGCTGCCTATCACAGCTACAAGCGCTGTGGCCTGGCCGGTTGCATCCTGACCAAACTCGACGAGACCGCAAGCCTTGGCGAAGTGCTGAGCCTGGCGATCAGTCACGAACTTCCCGTGGCCTATCTCACTGACGGGCCACGTATACCAGACGATCTGCATCTGCCCCGTCGGCACCAGTTGGTGACCCGTGCGGTGAACGTGCAGATGCAGGAAGAGCCTAGCGAGGAAGCTATGGCTGACATGTTTGCCGATCTGTATCACAACCCCAGCAAGAGAGTGGGCTGAGTGAGGCAATACACAGGAATGTATCTGCATCGATGGTCTGCCAGGCACTGTTCTTCATTGAACGTGCAGCCCGCAACGTGGCTTCGGTCTAAGCAAGACAAGGTAAAGAGATAACATGGGCAGCATGCATCCCGTACAGGTGATCGCGGTGACCGGCGGCAAGGGTGGCGTCGGTAAGACTAACGTGTCAGTGAACCTTTCACTGGCCTTGGCTGAGCTCGGCCGGCGCGTCATGCTGCTGGATGCCGACCTTGGCCTGGCGAACGTCGATGTACTGCTGGGCCTGACGCCCAAACGTACGCTTGCCGATGTCATCGAAGGCCGCTGTGAGCTGCGCGACGTGTTGTTGCAGGGGCCGGGTGGCATTCGTATTGTGCCGGCCGCTTCCGGCACCCAGAGCATGGTTCACCTATCGCCTGCGCAGCATGCCGGCCTGATCCAGGCGTTCAGCGATATCGGCGATAACCTCGACGTGCTGGTGATTGACACCGCCGCCGGGATCGGCGAATCGGTGGTCAGCTTCGTCCGTGCGGCCCAGGAAGTGCTGTTGGTGGTGTGTGACGAGCCGACGTCCATCACCGATGCCTATGCCCTGATCAAGCTGCTCAACCGCGACTACGGCATGAATCGTTTCCGGGTCCTGGCCAATATGGCCCAGAGCCCACAGGAAGGGCGCAACCTGTTCGCCAAGCTGACCAAGGTTACTGACCGTTTCCTTGATGTGGCGCTGCAATATGTCGGTGCCGTGCCCTACGATGAATGTGTGCGCAAGGCTGTGCAGAAGCAGCGCGCCGTTTATGAGGCTTTCCCGCGCTCCAAATGTGCATTGGCGTTCAAGGCCATTGCCCAGAAGGTCGATACCTGGCCGTTGCCCGCCAACCCTCGTGGGCACCTGGAGTTCTTCGTCGAACGCCTTGTCCATCAGACCAGCGCGGGACCGGTTCAATGACAGCGAGTGGCTATCGTATGTACAGCAAGGCATCCAAGGATTCGCAGTATGAGCTGATCGAGCGCTATGCCCCTCTGGTCAAGCGTATTGCCTATCACTTGCTGGCCCGTCTGCCTGCCAGCGTTCAGGTCGAGGACCTGATCCAGGCCGGCATGATCGGTCTGCTGGAAGTGTCGACCAAGTACGACTCCACCAAGGGCGCCAGTTTCGAGACGTATGCGGGCATTCGCATCCGTGGTGCAATGCTCGATGAAGTGCGCAAGGGTGACTGGGCGCCTCGTTCGGTACACCGAAATACACGCATGGTCAGTGACGCAATTCGCTCAATTGAAGCGAAAACCGGTCGTGACGCTAAAGATCACGAGGTTGCTGCCGAACTCCAATTGAGTCTCGATGATTATTACGGGATTTTGAATGATACCTTGGGCAGTCGCCTGTTCAGTTTCGACGACCTGTTACAGGACGGCGGAGAGCATGAGGGGCTGCACGAGGACGGCGCAAGCGGATCACTTGAGCCGTCGCGCGACCTGGAAGACGAGCGTTTCCAGGCCGCGTTGGCAGACGCGATTGCCAACCTGCCGGAGCGTGAGCGGCTGGTATTGGCGCTGTACTATGACGAAGAGCTGAATCTCAAGGAAATCGGAGAGGTCCTGGGGGTCAGCGAATCGCGAGTCAGCCAGTTACACAGTCAGTGCGCAGCTCGCTTGCGAGGGCGTTTGGGGGAGTGGCGAGCGCGCTGACAGATTTCTGGCGAAGCCTTGGGTTTCGTCGAATCTGTGGGTCGGCTGTGCAAAGCGTTGCGTGGTAAGAAGATAGAAAAGGCAGGAGCGGGTCGCGGGGGACCTTCAAATGTAGTTGCCCTTGGGCTCGACACCTGTTATTTGCCAAGCCCGTCGTCGTTTAGTGCAGCCGGTGAGCTGTGCCGGTAATTAGATTTAACAGCGCGTTCAGGTACTGAATGCGTTAAAGACTGCTTGGAGGTCGAATTGGACAAGAACATGAAAATCCTCATCGTTGATGATTTTTCAACGATGCGGCGGATCATTAAAAACCTGTTGCGTGATCTGGGGTTCACCAACACGTCTGAAGCAGACGACGGGGTGACAGCCCTGCCCATGCTGCAAAGCGGCGCTTTTGACTTTCTGGTGACCGACTGGAACATGCCTGGCATGTCCGGTATCGATCTGCTGCGCCAGGTGCGTGCCGATGAGCGCCTGCGTCACTTGCCGGTGTTGATGGTGACTGCCGAGGCCAAGCGGGAACAGATTATCGAGGCCGCGCAGGCCGGTGTGAATGGCTATGTGGTCAAGCCGTTTACTGCTCAGGTGCTGAAAGAAAAGATCGAAAAAATCTTTGAGCGCGTAAATAGCTGATGTAGGCCGCGAGGGCGCTATGGAGCACAAAGATTCGTCAATGGGCGACTTCGAGTCGACCCTGAAGAAACATGCACATGAGTTGGTGAGCAGCCTTGAAAAGGGCAGGTTCGGCGACGCCGTGCAACTTATCCATGAGCTTAACCAGACCCGAGACCGCGGCCTGTATCAGGAAGTCGGCAAACTGACCCGTGAGTTGCACAGTGCGATTGTCAATTTTCAGATTGACCCGCATATGCCGCAAGCCGAGGAAGTGTCACAGATCACTGATGCCACCGAACGCCTGTCGTATGTTGTCCGGCTGACGGAAGGCGCGGCCAACCGCACGATGGATCTAGTGGAGCAAAGCACGCCGCTGATGCACGGCCTCAGCAGCGATGCCAAGGAATTGAGCAAGGAATGGGGACGCTTCATGCGCCGGGAAATCGGCGCCGAAGAGTTTCGTGAGCTCGCACGCAAGGTGGATGGTTTCCTGTCGCGTAGCGAGAAGGAAACGACGCTGGTTGCTGCTCATCTCAACGATATTTTGCTGGCCCAGGATTATCAGGACCTTACCGGTCAGGTGATCAAGCGGGTTACGCAGTTGGTTACGGAAGTCGAAAGCAACCTGCTCAAACTGGTGCTGATGGCCAGTCAAGTCGATCGTTTTGCGGGTATCCAACACGACGAAGACGCTATCCGTGCAGAAAATGATCCAGAAAAACATCTGTCCCAGGGTGAAGGTCCGCAGATTCATGCCGATAAGCGTGAAGACGTTGTATCGGGACAGGACGATGTAGACGATCTGCTATCGAGCCTGGGCTTCTAGGTCTGTTGACGGTTAATTTTAGGGAGCACCCCAATGAGCTTCGGCGCCGATGAAGAGATCCTTCAGGATTTTCTGGTAGAGGCCGGCGAGATTCTGGAGCAGTTATCTGAACAATTGGTCGAGCTGGAAAGCCGACCGGATGACGCAGACCTGCTCAATGCAATTTTTCGCGGTTTTCACACTGTAAAAGGGGGCGCCGGCTTCCTCCAGCTGCATGAGCTGGTGGAGTGCTGTCACATCGCCGAGAACGTGTTCGACATCCTGCGCAAGGGTGAGCGTCGCGTCGACTCGGAATTGATGGACGTGGTCCTTGAAGCACTGGATGCGGTGAACGGCATGTTCAGTCAGGTGCGTGAGCGCACGGACGTCACGCCTGCCACCCCTGAGCTGCTTGCTGCCTTGGCTCGCCTGGCCGAACCGGCTTCGGCGGACGTTGCCGCGGAACCGGAACCGGTTGCTGTGGCTCCAGTGGCTGAAGACGCCCCTGTCGAAGCTGCTTCCGACGAAATTACCGATCATGAATTCGAGCAACTGCTCGATTCCCTTGATGCGGCCAAGGCTGCAGCGGCGGCGCCTGCTGCTTCTGTAGCGGCGGCTCCGGATGCTGCTGCGGCTGGCAGCGACGAAATCACCGACAGCGAATTCGAATCCCTGCTCGACCAGTTGCACGGCAAAGGCCAGTTTGCCCCGGATGCGATATCTGCCGCACCGGTCGCAGACAAGCCCGCTGCACCGGCTGCCGGTGCGCCCGAGTCAGGTGATATTACCGACGAAGAATTCGAAGCCTTGCTCGATCAGTTGCACGGCAAGGGCTCCTTTGATGCCGCTGCGACAGCGCCGCCTGTAGTCGCCGCACCCGCTGCCACTGCCGCTGCCGGCAAGGCCAGTGATGAAATCACTGACCACGAATTCGAAAATCTGCTCGACGAACTGCACGGCAAGGGCAAGTTCGAACCTGCCGCCGTCGCAGCGCCAGCAGCAGTGGCCAAACCGGCTGCCGCTCCCGCTGCCGCCGCCAAACCGGCAGCGGCTGCTGCGCCAGCAGCAAAGGCTGAACCGGCCAAGGCTGCTGCACCCGCAGCAGCTCCTGCCCGTGCATCTGCCTCTGCCGCTCCCGCTGCCGCGCCACCGGAAAAACCGGCGTCGGAAGCCGAGACCACGGTACGAGTCGACACGGCCCGTCTCGACGAAATCATGAACATGGTTGGCGAGCTGGTACTGGTGCGTAACCGTCTGGTGCGTCTGGGGCTCAACAGCGGCGATGAAGCCATGTCCAAGGCGGTGTCCAACCTTGACGTGGTAACGGCAGATCTGCAGACCGCGGTGATGAAAACCCGCATGCAGCCAATCAAGAAGGTGTTCGGTCGCTTCCCGCGACTGGTTCGCGACCTGGCCCGGCAACTGAAGAAAGAAATCAACCTGGAACTGGTCGGGGAAGAGACCGACCTGGACAAAAACCTCGTCGAGGCCCTGGCCGATCCGCTGGTCCACTTGGTGCGCAACGCGGTCGACCACGGTGTCGAAACCCCGGAAGAACGCGAAGCCTCGGGCAAGCCGCGCGGCGGCAAGGTAGTGCTCTCGGCGGAGCAGGAAGGCGACCATATCCTGTTGTCGATTTCTGACGACGGCAAGGGCATGGACCCGACAGTGCTGCGCGCCATCGCGGTCAAGCGCGGTGTGATGGACAAGGATGCAGCCGATCGCCTCAGCGACAGCGACTGCTACAACCTGATCTTCGCTCCGGGCTTCTCGACCAAGACCGAGATTTCCGACGTCTCCGGACGCGGCGTGGGCATGGACGTGGTGAAAACCAAGATCGCCCAGCTCAACGGCTCGATCAATATCTACTCCACCAAGGGCCAGGGCTCGAAGATCGTCATCAAGGTGCCGCTGACCCTGGCGATCATGCCGACGCTGATGGTCATGCTGGGCAACCAGGCTTTCGCCTTCCCGCTGGTCAACGTCAACGAAATCTTCCACCTGGACCTGTCCACGACCAACGTTGTCGACGGTCAGGAAGTGGTCATCGTGCGCGACAAGGCGTTGCCACTGTTCTACCTCAAGCGCTGGCTGATCAGCTCGGCGGCGCATGAGGAACAGCACGAAGGCCACGTCGTGATTCTTTCGGTCGGCACGCAGCGCATCGGCTTTGTCGTCGATCAATTGGTCGGCCAGGAAGAAGTGGTAATCAAACCGCTGGGCAAGATGCTCCAAGGTACGCCGGGCATGTCGGGCGCCACCATTACCGGTGATGGCCGTATTGCCTTGATCCTCGATGTACCGAGCATGCTCAAGCGTTACGCCGCACGGCGTATTTGATTCTGGGAGCGCGGGCAGCCTGAATGCTGCCCGTGGCGCCCTTTGGAGTGTTTATGGCAGTCAAGGTCCTGGTGGTGGATGATTCCGGTTTTTTCCGCCGCCGTGTTACGGAAATTCTCTCTTCGGACCCCAACATCCAGGTCGTCGGTACGGCGACCAATGGCAAGGAAGCGATCGAGCAAGCGCTGCTGCTCAAGCCCGATGTCATCACGATGGACTACGAGATGCCGATGATGGACGGCATCACCGCTGTGCGCCACATCATGCAACGCAGTCCCACTCCGGTCTTGATGTTCTCCTCGCTGACCCACGAAGGTGCCCGCGTCACGCTGGACGCTCTGGACGCCGGCGCGGTGGATTTCCTGCCAAAGAATTTCGAAGACATCTCGCGCAATCCCGAGAAGGTCAAGCAACTGCTGTGCGAGAAGGTCCACAGTATCTCGCGCAGTAATCGCCGTTTCAGTGGCTTCAATGCACCGACGGCGGCACCTGTTGCAGCTGCGCCAGCGGCGAGAACGGCAGCCCCGGCCCCGTCGCGTTCTATCCCGTCGCGTACGTCAGCTCCGGCCCCTGCTGTCCACAGCAGCCACAGTCATGCTCATCATCCTGCGCCTGCCGCGCAGCACGCGCCGTCGTCGCCCGCACCCAAGCGCAAGGCCTATAAGCTGGTGGCGATCGGTACTTCCACCGGTGGCCCGGTGGCGCTGCAGCGGGTCCTGACTCAATTGCCCGCCAGTTTTCCGGCACCCATTGTGTTGATCCAGCATATGCCTGCGGCCTTCACCAAGGCTTTTGCCGAGCGCCTGGACAAGCTGTGCAGCATCAGCGTCAAGGAGGCCGAGGATGGCGATGTCCTGCGTCCCGGCCTGGCATTGCTGGCGCCCGGCGGCAAACAAATGATGGTCGATGCCCGTGGCACGATCAAAATCCTCCCCGGCGATGAGCGTCTGAACTACAAGCCGTGCGTGGATATCACCTTTGGCTCGGCGGCCAAATCCTACGGCGACAAAGTGCTGGCGGTGGTTCTCACCGGCATGGGCGCCGACGGCCGTGAAGGCGCGCGTCTGCTCAAGCAGGGCGGCAGCCACATCTGGGCCCAGGACGAAGCCAGCTGCGTGATCTATGGCATGCCCATGGCCATCGTCAAGGCGGACCTGGCCGACGCGGTGTACAGCCTGGACGAAATCGGTAAACACCTGGTCGAGGCCTGTATCTGATGGATGTACTCAGCCTGATTGGCCTCATCCTGGCGTTCGTGGCGATTGTCGGCGGCAACTTTCTCGAAGGCGGACATGTTGGTGCTCTGCTCAACGGTCCGGCTGCCCTGATCGTGCTTGGCGGGACCCTGGCGGCCTCGCTGTTGCAGACGCCGCTCAGTTCGTTCAAGCGCGCCGTGCAGATACTCCTGTGGATTCTCTTCCCGCCACGCATCGATCTGCCGGCCGGTATCGACCGGGTGATCAACTGGAGCATGACCGCGCGCAAGGAAGGTTTGCTGGGCCTGGAGTCGGTCGCCGACACCGAGCCTGACGACTATGCCCGCAAAGGCTTGCAACTGCTGGTGGACGGCGCTGAGCCGGAGGCCATTCGCAGCATTCTGGAAGTGGATTTCATCACTCAGGAAACTCGCGATATCCATGCGGCCAAGGTGTTCGAGAGCATGGGCGGTTACGCGCCGACCGTGGGCATCATCGGTGCGGTCATGGGCCTGATCCATGTGATGGGCAACCTGGCTGATCCGAGCCAGCTGGGCAGCGGTATTGCCGTGGCCTTCGTCGCGACCATCTACGGCGTGGCCTCGGCCAACCTGATCCTGTTGCCGATTGCCAACAAGCTCAAGTCCATTGCCATGCGCCAGTCCCGCTATCGGGAGATGCTTCTGGAAGGGCTGCTGTCCATCGCCGAAGGTGAAAACCCTCGCTCCATCGAACTCAAGCTGCAAGGCTTCATGGAGTAGGGCTCATGGCCAGACGTCGACCGCCCGAAGAACATGAGAATCACGAGCGCTGGCTGGTGTCCTACGCGGACTTCATCACCCTGCTGTTTGCCTTTTTTGTGGTGATGTATTCGATTTCGTCCCTCAACGAAGGCAAGTACAAGATTCTCTCCGAGGCGCTGGTCGGGGTCTTCAACGACGCCGAGAAAAGCACCAAGCCGATCCCCATCGGCGATAACCGCCCTCATACCGTCAAGCCCGCCGAACCCCTGGTCAAGGACAGTGAGCAGACCGACGCCGGGATCGGCCAGAAGTCTTCCGACCCGCTGCAGTCCATTGCCAACGATGTGCGCAATGCATTCGGTGACCTGATCAAGTCCAACCAGTTGACTGTACGGGGCAACGAACTGTGGATCGAGATCGAACTGAATTCGAGCCTGTTGTTCGGCAGCGGTAATGCCATGCCCAGCGACAATGCATTCAATATCATCGAAAAGGTGGCCAGGATCATCAAGCCGTTCGACAACCCGATCCACGTCGAGGGTTTCACCGATGATCAACCGATCAATACCGCGCAATACCCGACCAACTGGGAGCTTTCTTCCGCACGCTCGGCCAGTATTGTGCGGATCCTGGCGATGGAGGGTATCAACCCGGCCCGCATGGCGTCCGTCGGCTATGGCGAGTTCCAGCCGGTTGCCTCCAATGACACGGCTGAAGGGCGCGGGCGCAATCGCCGGGTCGTGTTGGTGATTTCGCGTAATCTTGAGGTGCGTCGTAGTCTGACGGGGTCCGGCACGGCCAATGCGCAGCCCGATGCTGCATTGAAGCGTGCTGGCACACAAACTGCACCGACGCCACTCAAGCCGACGATACCGAACAGGACCGTCAATTCTCCGTCACCCGCCCCATAGGTCGTTTCTCGTTTTGGCAATGGCCAGGCGGGAGGAAAAAGCACAATGAGAGTCTGGGCAGTAGCCAATCAAAAAGGAGGAGTGGGCAAGACCACATCCTCCATCGCGTTAGCGGGCCTGCTGGCAGAGGCGGGCAAGCGCGTGGTCGTCGTCGATCTCGATCCGCATGGCTCCATGACCAGTTATTTCGGCCATAACCCCGATACTCTGGAACACAGTGCTTTTGACTTGTTCCTGCACAAGGGCACGGTGCCTCAGGACTTGCCGGGGCAGTTGCTGCTGCCTACCAGTGACGAGCGTATTTCGCTGCTGCCATCAAGCACCGCACTGGCGACCCTGGAGCGCCAGACGCCGGGGCAGGGCGGCCTTGGCCTGGTGATTGCCAAAAGTCTGGCGCAGCTGTGGCAGGATTTCGATTACGCCATCATCGACAGTCCACCGTTGCTGGGCGTACTGATGGTCAACGCCCTGGCGGCGAGTCAACAATTGGTTATTCCGGTACAGACCGAGTTCCTTGCCGTCAAAGGTTTGGAACGCATGGTCAACACCCTGGCCATGATCAATCGTTCGCGCAAGCATCCGCTGCCCTACACTATCGTCCCGACCTTGTTCGATCGGCGAACGCAGGCGTCCATGGGCACCCTCAAGCTTTTACGCGACAGTTTTCCCGAGCATGTCTGGAAAGCCTATATCCCGGTCGATACCCGTTTGCGTGATGCCAGCCGCAATGGGGTCACTCCGTCGCAGTTCGATAACAAGAGCCGCGGCGTCCTGGCTTACCGGGCCTTGCTCAAGCATTTGCTCTCTGAACAACTCGCCGCGGCGCAGGTGGCTTGACGTGGACCTGAGAATTTTATTACCCGGCGTGGCGTGCAGACATTCAAGTCAAGTGTCGATGCAGCCGATAACGTCAGCAAGTTGCTGGAATCTTTGGCGGGTCCTGTCATGAATCAGCGCCCAACAGAACGCCCTGTCGCTACGGCCACGCGCCCGCAATTGGCGCTACAGTCCTATCTGGATGCCCTGCTTCAGGACGCGACCGAAGACTTGGCCGTTGTCGAGACACAACTGGTCGAGCCCGACGGCTTTGATGAGTTCGAGGCTGCCGTACGCGAAGAGATGGCCCACGATGCGCGCATGCTGGCGCCGGTGGTCAGTCCTGTGGCCGTTGCCGTAGCGGCGCCTGCACCTGTGGCTGTGGCCGTGCCGGTGGCGACACCGGTCGAGGTCAAGGTCAAACCCGAGGTGCGGCTTGATGTGCCGCTGGTGGTGCCTGTGCCGGCTCCGATGAAGGTTGCCGAGGCCCTGGTCGTACCATCGCAGACTGTAGCGCTGGTCGAGCCGGTCGTGGATGTGCACCTGCCAACGCAGATGCAGCGCATACCACCGCCACCGGTGACCGGCAGTGAACGTCCGCAATGGGCGTCCGAGCCGTTCGAGTGCCTGTTGTTCGACGTCGCCGGGTTGACCCTGGCGGTGCCGCTGGTTTGCCTGGGGTCGATCTATCCTCTGGCCGGCCACGAATTGACACCGTTGTTCGGGCAGCCGGACTGGTTCCTCGGGATTCTGCCGAGCCAGGCGGGCAACCTGAAAGTGCTGGATACCGCGCGCTGGATCATGCCGGATCGTTATCGCGACGACTTCCGCCAGGGCTTGCAATACGTGATCTCGGTCCAGGGCTACGAGTGGGGACTGGCGGTCCACCAGGTCAGTCGCTCGTTGCGTCTGGACCCGGAAGAAATTAAATGGCGCGGTCATCGTGGCCAAAGGCCATGGTTGGCCGGTACAGTGATCGAACATATGTGCGCGCTGCTGGATGTTGCAGAGTTGGCAGAGTTGATTGCCAGTGGCGCGGTCAAGCAGATGCACAAGATCAAATAATCATGGGACGGCGTTAACAGCGTCGCCTGCACAGCACGAACGTAAGGGGTAAGGGGTATGAAGAAGTCGTCTGCACAAGGTTCCGAAGATCCCATTCTGCAGTGGGTGACCTTCCGCCTGGACAACGAGTCGTATGGCATCAACGTGATGCAGGTTCAGGAAGTGCTGCGCTATACCGAAATCGCGCCGGTTCCGGGTGCGCCAAGCTACGTGCTGGGCATCATCAACCTGCGCGGTAATGTCGTCACCGTGATCGACACCCGTCAGCGCTTTGGCCTGCCGCCGGTGGAAGTCAGTGATAACACCCGTATTGTCATCATCGAGGCCGACAAGCAGGTCGTCGGCATTCTGGTCGACAGCGTTGCCGAAGTGGTTTACTTGCGTCAGTCGGAAGTCGAAACCGCGCCAAACGTGGGCAACGACGAATCGGCCAAGTTCATCCAGGGCGTCTGCAACAAAAACGGCGAACTGTTGATTCTGGTCGAGCTGGACAAAATGATGACCGAAGAAGAGTGGTCCGAGCTGGAGAACATCTGATTGATTCTCGAGGTGGTCGTCGCGGTCCTGGCTGTGCTCTGGATCGCGACGCTGGTGATGTTCCTGTCCCAGGGCAAACGGCAGCGCAAGCTCGATAGCGAGCGCGACGAGCGCGATGCCCTGCGTGACCAGCGTTATCGTGAATTGGCCCGTCGCGTGGACAATTTTCAGAATGGCACGGTACGCATGGGGCAGGATCTGCACGAGTTACGGGCGACGGTCGCACCCTTGCCCGACAAGCTGACTGCGCTTGAACAGCGCGACCCTTCTTCCTTGTCCTTTGCCCAGGCCGCACGCCTGGTCGGCATGGGCGCCAGTGTCGACGAACTGACCCAGGCCTGCGGTCTGACTCAGGCCGAAGCCGAGCTGATGAGCAAGTTGCATCGCAATACTGCGGAATAATATCCAGGAGTCGAGGCACAATTTGTGGGACCGGCTTCAGGCGGGAATAAGTTTTCCCGGCTGAAGCCGGTCCTACAGGTGTTTCTACAGGTATCCAGGCTTGGCCCTCAAGCCTTCGGGGTAATATCCCGCTCAATTGGCGGCGCATTCGGGTCGCGACCTTCCGGGAACTTGCCCTTCAGGTGCCAGGCAAAGGCGATGATTTCGGCGATGGTGCGATACAGCGGTTCTGGAATGCTGTCACCCAGCTCCATGCGCGCCAGCAGCTTGACCAGCTCGGCATTCTCATAAATCGGTACTTCGGCTTCCCGGGCAATGGCCAGGATGGCCTCGGCCAGTTGATCGTCGCCCTTGGCCGACAAGGTCGGTGCCTGGACGCCGTCATAGGTCAGGGCAATGGCCTGGCGCGGGGTAGTGTCGCTGCTGCTCATCAGGCGTTCTCGTCAATCCAGCGCTTTTCAAGTTTGGTCCGGGGGCCATGGGCCGGTTTGCCCTGGCTGCAGGCCAGTTCACCCACCGTCAGGCCCGAGGCGATCAGGCGTTCGCGCAGATAGCCCAGCTCCCGGGAGATCATTTCTGCGGCGTCCGCGCGCTCGGCCCACATCTGGCTCGACAGGTTGCCGCGCAGCAGTTGCGCCTGCACCTGAAGCGGCCCGAGGGGGTCAAGGTCGAAAGCCAGCTCGATCTTCCACAGTTTTTCCCGGGCATCCCGTCCTTCATTACCTTCGCCTTCCGGCTTCTGTTCCTGCTCAGGCACATCGTCACGCTGCATGCGCACCTGCAAAGGCACGACGTCCTGGCCGTTGCGCATGGGGATTTCCATCTGCCAAGTGCTGGTCTGAGTGCCGTCGGCGTGGGTACGGGTCTGTTCGAGTCCGCCCAGTTGATGGCTTTGCACGCGGGAAACGGCGGCTGCGGCAAGTTTGAGCAGCATTTCCAGATCATCTTTCTCCCCGGCAATGACCGAACGCGAGGGCAGGGGGAAATTGATCGACTGCGGGCGCTCACCTACCTGGCCCAGGGTGCCGAGGGCGCTACGGATCACGGCGGGCATCATCCGCGCCAACATGTTCGACGCGGCCACGGCGTCGTAACTGGTGTTGTCCGGCAGGCCTGGCAGGATCTGCGCGATCAGGCGGCTCAGATTGGCCTTCAGATCCGGCGTCTGCATCGGATCGGTGCCCGCCAGCAGTTTGGCTTCCATGAAGGTGCCACTGGCGCTGATGGCCTGGGCGACGCCTTTTGCGGTGGACATCTGCTGAATGTCCGGCAGATCCGCCAGCAACTGGTCGATGCTGTCCTGCACGGCGGCGGGCAGCGCGATAGGCGCGGCGCTGCTGGTGATAGTCGTCGGGGCGCTGGTTGCTGCGCTGTTCTGCAGGGTCTGCAAGGCATTGATCAGCACATCCAGTGAACCCTGACGCCCTTGCTGAGTGGCCAGTTGCTGGGTTGCAGCAAGCTGATCCAGACCTGCGCTCAGGGGCACGAAATTCAAGCTCTGGCTACCCTGGACCTGGGCGTTGAGCAGGCTGCCGATGGGCAGTGGGCGCGGGCTTTCGATGCTTAGGGTGGTACCCGCCTGGGCGGTATTGAGCAGCACCACGATGGAACGGTACAGCGCGGCGGTCTGGGCGTTCTGCGCAGCGCCTGGCTGAGCGGGTTGTGCGGTCGACTGGCCGCCGAGCTGGGCCAGGGTATCGGTCACCACCTGGCTGGTCAGGACCTTGGCCTGGAGCAGAGTGCCAACCGGCAGTTTCTGCGTGTCGAGGCGCGTCAGCACGCTATTGAGCGCATTATTGATCTGCTGCAAGGACAGGCTCAGCGTATTGGCTGATGCTTGGGTAACGGTCAGGCTGGTGCCGGGTGTCAGGGGCAGCGTGCTGGTCACCGGGACCATGCTCTGGGTGCCGTTGCCTTGGATCAGTTTAAGCAGCAGCTGATAGGTCTGGTCCCCGGTCTGCTTGAGGTTGACCACTTCGGCGGTCACCGCTTGCCCTGGCGCAACCAGGTTTTTCATCGGTTGCAGGAGCTGGAATATCTGACCGGCAGATACACCGGCGCGCGCCAGGGCCATGGCGGCAGAGGCTTGGGAAAGACTGGGAATATCAGCTGGCATTAATTGCGACCCTGGAAATTGCCCTCTTGCGATGAGGAGAGACATGTATAATTCCGGCCCTCGAAGAAGCCGGCAGGCAATCAAGCTGCACCTCTATAACGGCCATTTCAAGGGGGACTTGAGTTCTCCTTGTGTGATGACGGATCCGCCAACGCCCGACGCGCCCCTGTAGGAGCTGCCGAAGGCTGCGAATGGATCTGAAACCTTTCGCAGCCTTCGGCAGCTCCTACACATCAGATTTCTGGATCAGCTTATGAGCCGTCCTCTTCCCCTGCTGCAAGCAACAGCCCTGGCCTGCGAGCGTGACTGGCGCATGCTGTTCGAGAACCTCGAGTTGCAGATTGTTCCCGGCGACATGCTGCAGATCAGCGGTCCCAACGGCAGCGGCAAGACCAGCCTGTTGCGCTTGTTGTGCGGGTTGATGCAGCCCAGTGCAGGTGAAATCCTGCTCAATGGCCGGCCGTTGATCGAGCAACGCGCCGAGCTGGCCCGGCAACTGCTGTGGATCGGTCATGCTGCCGGGATCAAGGAGTTGTTGACCCCGACCGAGAATCTCACCTGGCTCTGTGCCTTGCACCGTCCGGCCGATGCCGCTGCGATTCAGCAGGCGCTGGAAGCGGTAGGGCTGCGCGGTTTCGAGGATCTGCCATGCCACACCCTGTCTGCGGGGCAGCATCGTCGCGTGGCCTTGGCCCGCCTGTATCTGGACAGCCCGGCGCTGTGGATTCTCGATGAGCCCTTTACTGCTCTGGACAAGCAGGGCGTAGCGCAACTGGAAGCGCATCTGGCCGAACATTGTGAGCAGGGCGGCATGGTCGTGCTGACCACTCACCATACCCTTACCCGTATGCCGACAGGTTATCGGGACATTGACCTGGGACAGTGGGCCGTATGAGTCATGTCTTTACTCTGCTCGTCGCCCGCGAGGCACGTTTGCTGTTTCGTCGTCCGGCCGAGCTTGCCAACCCCCTGGTGTTCTTTGCGATTGTCATTGCACTGTTTCCCCTGGCGGTAGGCCCCGAGACGCAATTGTTGCAAACCTTGTCGCCGGGATTGGTGTGGGTGGCCGCGTTATTGTCGGTCCTGCTCTCGCTGGACGGGCTGTTTCGCAGTGATTTCGAGGACGGCTCTCTGGAGCAGTGGGTCCTTTCGCCGCACCCTCTGGCGCTTCTGGTATTGGCCAAGGTACTGGCACACTGGGTTTTTTCCGGCCTGGCCCTGGTGCTGCTGGCACCGCTGCTGGCCCTGATGCTGGGTTTGCCGGCGCAATGTCTGCCGGTGTTGCTGGCGTCATTGTTGCTGGGTACACCGATTCTCAGCCTGCTCGGCGCCGTAGGTGCGGCGCTGACCGTGGGTTTGAAACGCGGTGGTTTGTTACTCGCTTTATTGATTCTGCCGCTGTATATCCCGGTGTTGATCCTGGGCAGTGGCGCGTTGCAGGCGGCTCTGATGGGCATGCCCGCCACGGGTTATCTGTTGTGGCTGGGCAGTCTGACCGCCCTGGCAGTGACCCTGGCACCCTTTGCGATAGCCGCCGGCCTGAAGATCAGCGTCGGTGAATAATTGAGGTTTTGAGGAGTGCGCCGCATAGTCGGGCCTCTTACCGAACCCTGCATCCGTGATGAAAGGCAATCTGATGAAAGGCAGTGTGAATAGCAGCGTCAAGCGCGGCATCAGCTGGGCCTGGTTCCACAAACTGGGCTCGCCGAAATGGTTCTATGGCATCAGTGGCCGGCTGCTGCCATGGCTGAGTGTCGCCGCCTTGTTGCTGATCAGTATCGGTATCGTCTGGGGCCTGGCTTTTGCACCGCCGGACTACCAGCAGGGCAATAGCTTCCGCATCATCTATATCCATGTGCCGGCAGCGATGCTCGCTCAATCCTGCTACGTGATGCTGGCGGTATGCAGCGTGGTCGGGCTGGTCTGGAAAATGAAGCTGGCCGACGTCGCCCTGCAGTGCGCGGCGCCCATCGGCGCCTGGATGACCGCCGTGGCCCTGATCACCGGTGCCATCTGGGGCAAGCCGACCTGGGGGGCATGGTGGGTCTGGGACGCGCGCCTGACTTCCATGCTGATCCTGCTGTTCCTGTATTTCGGCCTGATCGCCCTGGGCAATGCCATCACCAACCGCGACAGCGCGGCCAAGGCTTGCGCGGTGCTGGCTATTGTCGGTGTGGTCAATATCCCGATCATTAAATTCTCGGTGGAATGGTGGAATACCCTGCATCAGGGCGCGACCTTCAGCTTCACGGAAAAACCGGCGATGCCCGCCGAGATGTGGCTGCCGTTGCTGTTCACGGTGCTGGGGTTCTACTGTTTTTTTGGCGCGGTGTTGCTGTTACGCATGCGCCTGGAAGTGCTCAAGCGTGAAGCACGGGCCAGTTGGGTCAAGGCTGAAGTCCTGAAAAGCCTGGGCCACCCGGCAGAGCAAGGGGAGCAATTGTGAGTTTTGTTTCATTCAGCGATTTCCTGGCCATGGGGCATCATGCTCTGTTTGTCTGGTCGGCCTACGGCATCTGCGTCGCTGTGCTGATCCTCAATGTGGCGTTGCCCGTGCTGGCCCGTCGGCGTTACCTGCAACAAGAAGCGCGACGTCTGCGCTGGGAGAACCGTAAGTGAATCCGTTGCGCAAGAAGCGCCTGTTGATCATCGTCGCCATCCTCGCCGGGGTCGGTATAGCCGCGACCCTGGCCCTCAGTGCGTTGAAGGAAAATATCAACCTGTTCTACACCCCGACCCAGATTGCCTCGGGTGAAGCGCCCCATGACACGCGTATCCGCGCCGGGGGCATGGTGGAAAAGGGTTCGCTGCAACGCTCCGCCGATTCCCTGGACGTCAAATTCGTGGTCACGGACTTCAACAAGTCGGTGACCATTACCTATCGCGGCATCCTTCCAGACCTTTTCCGTGAAGGGCAGGGCATCGTCGCCCTGGGCAAGCTCAACAGTGACGGCGTGGTCGTGGCCGATGAAGTGCTGGCCAAGCACGACGAAAAGTACATGCCCCCCGAAGTGACCAAGGCCCTGAAAGAAAGCGGCCAGGCTGGCCCGGGCTCCACCACACCTGCAAAACAAGGGTAAAGAACCATGATTCCTGAACTCGGCCATCTGGCCATGATTCTGGCACTGTGCTTTGCCGTGGTGCAGGCCAGCGTACCCCTCTGGGGCGCCTGGCGCGGTGACCGGCAATGGATGGGCCTGGCCCAGCCCGCAGCCTGGGGACAGTTTGCCTTTCTGCTGTTTGCCTTCGGCTGCCTGACCTGGTCATTCATGAACGACGACTTCTCCGTCGCCTATGTCGCGGAAAACTCCAACAGCCACTTGCCCTGGTACTTCAAGTTCAGCGCGGTGTGGGGTGCCCATGAAGGCTCGCTGCTGTTGTGGGCGCTGATCCTCGGCGGCTGGACCTTTGCCGTCTCGGTATTCTCCCGGCAACTGCCTCAGGTCATGCTGGCGCGGGTACTGGCAGTGATGGGCATGATCAGCGTCGGCTTCCTGCTGTTTCTGATCGTCACCTCCAACCCCTTCAGCCGCATCCTGCCGCAGATCCCTGCGGACGGTCGTGACCTCAACCCGCTATTGCAGGATATCGGCCTGATCGTCCATCCGCCGATGCTGTACATGGGCTATGTCGGCTTCTCCGTGGCCTTTGCTTTCGCTATCGCGGCCTTGCTCGGCGGTCGCCTCGACGCTGCCTGGGCGCGCTGGTCGCGGCCCTGGACCATCGTTGCCTGGTCGTTTCTCGGTGTGGGTATCACCCTGGGCTCGTGGTGGGCCTACTATGAACTTGGCTGGGGCGGCTGGTGGTTCTGGGACCCGGTGGAAAACGCCTCGTTCATGCCCTGGCTGGTGGGCACGGCGCTGATCCACTCCCTGGCGGTCACGGAAAAGCGCGGCGTGTTCAAGAGCTGGACCGTACTGCTGGCCATCGCCGCGTTCTCCCTGAGCCTGCTCGGCACCTTCCTCGTGCGCTCCGGGGTGCTGACCTCGGTGCATGCCTTCGCGTCGGACCCGGCCCGTGGCGTGTTCATTCTGATCTTCCTGCTGTTCGTGGTCGGCGGCTCGCTGACCCTGTTCGCCCTGCGCGCCCCGGTGGTGAAGAGCCACGTAGGCTTTGGCCTGTGGTCGCGGGAAACCCTGCTGCTGGGCAATAACCTGATCCTGGTGGTCGCCGCATCGATGATTCTGCTCGGCACTCTCTACCCGATGGTGCTGGATGCCATGAGCGGGGCGAAGATGTCGGTCGGCCCGCCGTACTTCAATGCCCTGTTCGTACCGTTGATGGGGCTGTTGATGGTGGTCATGGCCGTGGGTGTACTGGTGCGCTGGAAAGACACCCCGGTCAAATGGCTGGCAAGCATGCTCGCCCCGGTACTGGTCGGTACGGCTGTACTGGCCGCCATCGCCGGTTTTGCCCTCGGCGACTTCCAGTGGGCGGTGCTGGCCACCTGCGCGCTGGCAGCATGGGTGCTGCTGGCCGGTATCCGCGACCTGCTCGACAAGACCCGCCACAAGGGTTTGATCAAGGGTATGCGCAGCCTGACCCGCAGTTACTGGGGCATGCAACTGGCCCATATCGGTATCGCCGTCTGCGCTCTGGGCGTGGTCCTGTCCAGCCAGCACAGCGCCGAGCGCGATTTGCGTCTGGCTCCCGGCGACTCCACCGAACTGGGCGGGTATATGTTCGTCTTCGACGGCGCCAAGCATTATCAGGGACCGAACTACACCTCGGATCGCGGCACTATTCGTGTGCTGCGCGACGGCCAACTGGTGACCGAACTGCATCCGGAGAAGCGTTTGTACAGCGTGCAGCAATCGATGATGACCGAGGCCGGTATTGACGGCGGTTTCACCCGCGACCTCTACGTGGCCATGGGTGAGCCCCTCGACAACGGCGCCTGGGCGGTGCGGGTGCATGTCAAACCATTCGTGCGCTGGATCTGGTTCGGCGGCCTGATCACCGCGTTGGGAGGCTTGCTCGCGGCTCTGGACCGGCGTTATCGGGTCAAGGTCAGGAGCAAGGTTCGCGAGGCCCTGGGCCTGGCAGAGGTGGCGGCATGAAGCGCTGGATCATGTTACTGCCTCTGGTGTTGTTCCTTGGTGTGGCGCTGTTTCTCTATCGCGGGTTGTACCTGGATCCCGCCGAGCTGCCCTCGGCGCTGATCGACAAGCCGTTCCCGGAGTTTTCCCTGCCTGCGGTGCAGAGCGACAAGCTCATGACCCGTGCCGACCTGCTGGGCAAACCGGCGCTGGTCAATGTCTGGGGCACCTGGTGCGTGTCTTGCCGGGTCGAGCATCCGGTGCTGAACAAGCTGGCGCAACAGGGCGTGGTGATCTACGGCATCAACTACAAGGATGTCAACGCCGACGCCTTGAAGTGGCTCAAGGAATTCCACGACCCGTACCTGCTCAATATCCGCGACGAAGACGGCAGCCTGGGCCTCAACCTGGGGGTCTACGGCGCGCCGGAAACCTACCTGATCGATCGCAAGGGCATCATTCGTTACAAGCACGTCGGCGTAATCGACGACACCGTCTGGCGCGAACAACTCGCCAGCCGCTATCAGGCTCTGGTGGACGAAGCGAAATGATCAAGCGCCTGTTGACTGCGACCGTACTCAGCCTGGGGCTGGCGACCGTCACCCATGCCGCCATCGACGCCTACTCCTTTCGTGACGAGGCCGAACGCGCCCGTTACGGTGAACTGACCAGGGAGCTGCGCTGCCCCAAGTGCCAGAACCAGGACATCGCCGATTCCAATGCGCCGATTGCCGCCGACCTGCGTCGCGAGATCTACCGCATGCTCGGCGAAGGCCAGAGTAATCAGCAGATCATCGATTTCATGGTCGACCGCTACGGTGACTTCGTCCGCTACAAACCGGCCCTGAGCGCACGTACCTGGCTGTTGTGGTTCGGTCCTGCCGGGCTGCTGCTCGGCGGCGTACTGGTGATTGCCGTGATTGTCGGACGGCGTCGCAGCCAAGGCCGCAACGATACCGACGTCCTTTCTGACGAGGAGCGCGAGCGCCTCGCCCATCTGTTGGATAAAAATCGCGAATGACTGATTTCTGGCTGGCGGCCGGCCTGCTGTTGCTGGTGGCCCTGAGTTTCCTGTTGATCCCTGTCCTGCGTGGCCGTCGTGCCCAGCGTGAAGAAGATCGCACCGCCCTTAACGTCGCCCTGTATCAGGAGCGTATCGCCGAGTTGCAAGGCCAGCAGGCCGAAGGCGTGCTGACCGAGGCGCAGCTGGAAAGCGGCCGCGCCGAAGCCGCCCGTGAGCTGCTGACCGATACCGAGGGGGCCGATAGCGCCCGTACTTCGCGGCTGGGCAAGCCCTTGCCGTTGCTGGCCGCCGTGCTGGTGCCAGTATTGGGGTTTGGGTTGTATCTGCATTTCGGCGCCAGCGACAAGGTCGAGCTGTCCCGCGAGTTCGCCACGCCACCTGCGTCCATAGGGGAAATGACCCAACGCCTGGAGCGGGCGGTCAAGGCCCAGCCGGACTCCGCCGAGACCACTTACTACCTCGCCCGGACCTACATGGCCCAGGATCGCCCAGCCGACGGCGCCGCCATGTTCGAGCGCGCCGTGGGCCTGGCCGGACGTCAGCCCGAGCTGCTCGGACAGTGGGCTCAGGCACTGTATTTCGCTGCCGACAAGAAATTCACCCCGCAGGTCCAGGCCCTGACCAGCGAGGCGCTCAAGGCTGACCCGAAGGAAGTCACCAGCCTCGGCCTGTTGGGTATCGCCGCCTTCGAAAGCGAGCGTTATCAGCAGGCGGTGGACTACTGGAAACGCTTGCTGGCCGTACTGCCGCCCAACGACCCATCGCGTTCGGCCCTGCAGGGCGGTATCGACCGTGCCAGCGAGCGGCTGACCGCCAGTGGCGGCAAGCTGGCGGAGGCGGTCCCGGCCAAGGCTGCGCTGATCAGGGTCCACGTTGATCTGGCCCCTGAACTGAAGGCCAGGGTTGCGCCGGCAGACAGCGTCTTTATTTTTGCTCGCGCCGTATCAGGTCCTGCAGCGCCGCTGGCGGTCAAGCGAGTCACCGTGGCCGATTTGCCGGTAGATGTCGAACTGGGCGATGCCGATGCAATGATGCCGCAACTGAAACTGTCGAACTTCCCTGAAGTCCAACTTCTGGCGCGGGTATCCCGCGCCGGGCAACCGACCACCGGTGAGTGGATAGGGCGCAGCAAGCCGTTAGCCAGTAGCGTGAGCGAACTCCAGGCGCTGACCATCGATAGCCCGGATCAATAACACCGAATCCTGTGGGACCGGCTTTGGCCGGGAACAGGCCTTCCCGGCTAAAGCCGGTCCCACAGAGCTGCGCTGGGGTTTGAAAAGAGCCTTATCAATCCGACGACAGGGGAATCCATCATGTACCGCACCGCCCGTATCAGTTTGTTGGCCATGGTTCTGGGGCTGAGTGCCTGTGCGGTTCAGCCCCCGGCACAACGCAGCGAACAACCGATCCCGAGCCTGCCATCCTCCCAGCCCGGCACCCCGCGCGGCAACACGCCGCAAACCCCTGGGGCACCGCAGAAAACCTCCAGCCACTTTGCCCCACCCCCTGGCGGTCATAGCCACTGGGACGAGCGCCTGGGTGTGCACGTGCTGGACAATGCCAGTAACACCTTCTACCGCCAGCGCACCTACTACCGCTGGGACAACGGCTGGACCTGGGCCCTGAGCCCCGACGGCCCATGGCAAGCCACCGATGGGCACGGCGTGCCTCCGGGGTTGAGTCGTCAGTTTGGCAATTGAATGGCTCTGTCTGCGTTAAGTGTTGCGTAGAGATATCGCGACTTCTGGGTGGATTTATCCGCGAAAAGTTCTGCACGATCATGACCTTTCGCATATAAATCCGCTCCCACAACATCTGCGGCTGATTTTAAACTGATGGCGATGCAACTGATTGAATCCACTAGATAAAACGCTAGCAGACAAAGCCAGTTGAATCGAGGTTAGTTCGTTGCCTATTTGGTGCCGCAACCAATCACAAGGCGCCGAAGTCGATATGGTGTATCGAGCGGCTCGCCAACCGGTTAACACCTGTCTGGTCTGATTCGGGATTTAAATTTATATCAGCTTTAAGCCGACTTTGAGTTATCGAGATTTGATATTAAGGATCGGTCCATGAGGCATCAGGCGAAGCTATTATTATGGCGTGACTGTGCATCGATTCTTTGTTTGGATGTGGATTAGGCACGCTTAATAATCAGCCTAAAGGAACTTCTATTATGGAATCTATTAAAGGAGAACAGCAGTCAGGGCGAATTTTAGAGATGTTTGAAGTGCCATATGAGCGCGCTGTTAATGCTGTGTACGGTCTGGCCCGGGACCCCGAGGGTAGGATGTATGTGGCTTTTTCCGGTGCCCTGGAGGGTTACAAACCTCCTCGCTACACGGTAATTGTTACCCGTCTGGATGCGCAAAACAATCTCGATAAGGGTTATGGGGAACAAGGATTTACAACTATCGATTTTTTCAGAGAGTCCGGACTTCAGCTCCAGGCCATGGTACTGCAAGATGAAGGCAGTGTTGTTCTGATAGCGTATGGTCACGCGCGAACAGCCGCAGGGTTGGTAAAACTTGATGCCAGTGGCCGACTGGATCAAGCATTCGGAAATGGTGGGAGCATCATACATTATCTACGAGACTCACCCGTATCTGCAGCGCCTGTCACTTACGCAAATATTACGCCAAATGAACATCAAGATTCAGGGTCAGGGTCAAACGCGCGCCTGATTTCTCAATCCTCTAATGCGCTTATTTGCTGCGGTGGTTTTAGCCATGAGGGGAAGGAATTGGTCGTTGTCGCGAAATTCAGGCCGGATGGAAGCCTGGATAGGACGTTTGGTCAAGACGGGGTAACAGAGATATCTTCTCCCCGGACTGAAGTGTATCGTCTGGAGTGCAGAGCAGTCGCTGAACTGTCCGATGGACGAATGGTGGTCTTTGGTTCTGCTTATATTGAATTACCCTCAGGTGAACCCCCCGTGCGGGGCTGGATTTGCAGGTGCCTCCCAGATGGCGTAGTTGACCAGACATTCGGTGATAAGGGGCACTTGATAATCGGAGCTCCTGAGGGGACTTCAAATGTTTCGCGTGTTGAGTGTGGAGCAGTAGCGCAAGGTCCTGAGTTCTCTCTTGCTTGTGTATCGAATATAACCGTCTTTGATCCAGGGGCTCCATTAAATCTTTATTCACAGGTTTCATTTCTTGATCAGAATGGTGTCGATTTGTACTCATTCAATGCGGGTAAGCCAGTTATCTTCGACGTGGTCAGTCACGAAATTGATTTCCTGCATGCTGTTGCAGTCGGTCTGGATAACAGGATTGTGGCTGCTGGCGAATGTACCTCCGGTACGGCTTCGGGGCGGCCAGAGATGTTGGTGGCGCGATTTAATACTGACGGTTCCAGAGATACATCTTTTGCGGGGCAGGGATGGTTTACTGAGGCCTATAAAGGCGGCTTCCATAAGCTCAGATTCATCATGTTAGAAAGACGATCAATTGTGGTTTTGGGTGGAAATAACAATGCGGCGACCGTTACGGTCATCAGAAACTGAGGAGTCGCAGTGCAGGGGGAGCAGCGCAAACGCGCTTTTATTTGAATTTTATCCATGGCAGGACGGTAATCTGAATGTCAACAGGTTGCCGTCTTGCTTATATATCGACTAAGTTACTTTTCCGGATAAATCTGATCAAACACCTCGCCATCGACGAAGTGGGACTTCTGCACCGTACACCAGGCAGCCAATTTCGCGGCCTTCGGCAGCTCCTACAGATCCAGGCAAGCCCGGCAGGGTTGAGTCGTCAGTTAGCCAATGAGCCGAGCGAGCCTTCGCAACCTTGTGCCGGTCGACAGGGCTTCGCACACTAGAGGGGGCGTCGAAAAAATACCTGTAGTTGTCAATAGTGTTGTTCGTTGTTAGTGAGGGGCTTTTCATTAATAACATGGTGTGATATTAGACGTCGATATGGCAATCATGGCTTATCGAGAATTGATCTAAGAATACTGTCTTTGTCTGGTGTCGGTATGCATCGTGACTGCTAATGTAGGGAGAGTGATTGTTCGGAATTAATTGATGAGTAGTGCCTGGTGTTCAAGGAAGCGGGCGCTATCCTATATGAGGAGCTTATCTTGAAAATCAACAAATATAGCGAGTTGGGATATATCAGGGCGCTATTTGAAGTTCCCTTCAAACGTCCGGTTGAACAGGTTGGCAGTATCGCGCGACATTCTGATGGGCGGCTTTATGTCGCTTTCACGGCGACGGTGATTCCCTGGACCGGTCCGGAGTATTCGAGAAACAGCATTGTGGTGGTTCGCCTCGATACGACTGACAGCCCGGATCCTGATTACGGTACAGCTGGTTTCGCTCAGGTGAGTTTTGACAAGCTTCCAGAGTTTACGATAGGCGCCTATATTCTGGCGATGGAGCTGGATGCGCAGGGCAAAGTCACGGTGCTTGTGCGTGATATGGCGGGGGCGTTCATGGCAGGTTTGGCGCGATTCAAGCCTGATGGCCAGTTGGATGAGACGTTCGGCAAGGGTGGAACCATTGTACACCGTTTAAATATATCCCCGGGCCATACTGATGCTGCCTACCGTGAGCCGTCAGATGCTCGACAGCGGGGGGCAGCTGGGCAACTGACGTCCCTCGCCTCTGGCGCGCTTATTTATGCCAGCACTACTGCCATTTTCCCCAATCCGGGTTTCGGCTTCATGGCCCGGTTCAGGCCAGATGGAACCCTGGACACAAGCTTTGGCAGTAATGGCATTGTACAGGTTGCCCCTGCGGGCTCCGAAGGGCTATCCGTTCAGCTATGGTCCGTCACCGAACTCTCTGACGGGAGAATTGTTGCCTGCGGCCATTTCTTCAGTGAACGTGATGAAGTGCAGCCTAAGGGATTGCTCGCCAGGTATACCGCGGACGGAATTGTTGACCCCACATTCGGCAAGGACGGCTTCGTGTTATATGACCCTCCGCAGGATTATCCCGCCGACGCAGTATTTGGTTTTATGTGTCAAAGCGCTGCAGAAGGCCCGGATTTATCATTGGTCTGCGTCTTCACGCTTGTTCTGAGGGATCAGCAGAGCCCAAGGGGCACAGTTGTCGCTCATCTTGATAAAAATGGCGTTGACGTCTTGCCCTTTAATAAGGGTAAACCTGTGCTTTTTAGCGTGATAGGTCACAGTGTTGACCATTTCCATCGTGTCGTGCTGCAACACCACAGCGAGACTGCTTTTAAAATTGTCGTGGCCGGGCGTTCCAGTATCATGAGTGACGGCCCGGGGCAAAGCGAGTTTCTAATGGCGCGTTTTAATGCCGATGGAACCAGGGATCATTCTTTTGCTGCAAATGGCTGGTTCAATAAACAGTTTGCACCTGGCATTAACTCGCTCTCGGCGCTCACGCTTGAGCCGCGTGCAATCATTGCTGCGGGTGTCAATGGTGATAAGTCCGTCGTCATGCTGGTTAATGGTTAAGTGGGCGAAGGGCAGCGTGAATGCTCTGTTTTTAACAGGCTAGATGAGGTTTTTATCATGAAAAGGCATGAAGAGGCGGGTGTCATTAAAGATATAATTAATGTGTCCTTTAAGTTTCACGCGCAAGGCACGATTCGTATGGCTCGGTACATTGATGGAACGCTTTATTATGCGTTCCAGGTTGATGATGACTCATTGATTCCCATATATCTAACGCGTTTTTCAATGGTTGCACGCTTGGGCAGAGATTATCGGCCTGACCGCAGTTATGGGATTGATGGTGTCGCTAAAATAGACTTGGGTGGTGTGTTTAGAAGGACCTATATAGCTATTAATCATATTGATTTACATCCTGACGGCCGAGTCACCCTGGTTGCGAGTAATCGTCTGGTCAGGAACGAAGTCGCGCTGGTACGGCTAAAGGCCGATGGTAGTCTGGATGAGGAATTCGGAGAGGCCGGGATAGTACTACATCATTTGGACATTGGTCTTGATCATGATGATTTTGTAGCCCCGCTGAATATCGAGGATAGCCAATCTGAAGCTTACGGTGTGGGGGGCAGTGGGAAATCTTGCTCCCTGGCCTCCGGTGCACTCGTCTATGGTGGTGCTCATACTGCTGACAGAGCGTACATTGCAAAGTTTACGGCAGACGGAAATCTGGACGATAGTTTTGGCAAGCAAGGCGTAGCATTATTCATTCCACCGGTGGGGCACGCCTTGGAGGTTGAGTCTGTTCAGGCGCTTGCTGACGGCAAGATTGTTATTTGCGGTAGTTTGTTTGATAACGCTAGATCCATACGCTTGGCCTGGATTGCGAGATATACCGAGGCGGGAGTGATTGATCACACATACGGCGAGGACGGCAGCGTTTTGATTGACCCTAGGGAATATACGAGTTCGAATTCCCTACGGTGCGTAGGCATGGTGGAAGGTCCGGATTCAAGTGTTGTCTGCGTCAATCGGGTGATCGAAAGTTCAGGCGCTGTCTTCTCGATGATTACCTGCCTTGATGAGTATGGAAGGCATATACGGACTTTCAACAATGGTAAGCCTGTCTTGTTTCAAGTGGTAGGTCACCAACGCGATGATTTCAGTACGCTTACCGTGCAAGGCATTAGACGGACAGATTTTAAAATCATCGCGGTTGGCGGCATGCAATTGTCGACAGGGGAATATGGATTTCTCGTGGCGCGATTCAATTCGGATGGTTCCAGAGATACTTCTTTTGCGGGAACGGGCTGGATCCATTCGCCCCTTGGACCTCGACCGAATATTCTGACTGCCGTATCGGCGGACGAGCGTTTAATTGTTGCGATGGGCGCTCATGTCCTCGAGTACAGGCATTCTGCAATGATCGTAACTAACTACTAGCTGGCAACGGCTTGATGAGCTCGAGCAATGGCTCTATTAAAACGGCAACCTCGAGAGGCTGCCGTTTTGAACATGAACCGTCGGACTATTTCCCTGGATAAATCTGATCAAACACCCCACCGTCGACAAAGTGGGTCTTCTGCACCGTACGCCAGTCGCCGAAGGTCTTCTCTACCGAGAGAAAGTCGACTTTCGGGAAGCGGTCGGTGTACTTGGCCAGTACGGCCGGGTCACGCGGGCGCAGGTAGTTCTTCGCGGCGATTTCCTGGCCTTCTGGCGACCAGAGGAACTTCAGGTAGTCTTCGGCCAGGGCGCGGCTGCCTTTCTTGTCGACCACGGTATCGACCACGGAGACCGGTGGCTCGGCCTCGGCGGAGACGCTTGGGTAGACCACTTCGAACTGATCGCGGCCAAACTCGCGGGCGATCATCTCGGCTTCGTTTTCGAAGGTGATCAGTACGTCACCGATATGGTTGGTCATGAAGGTGGTAGTGGCGCCACGGCCGCCGGTATCCAGTACCGGTACGTGTTTGAACAGGTCGCCGACGAATTTCTTCGCTGCCGCCTCATCACCGCCATTCTTCAGGGTGTAGCCCCAGGCGGAGAGGTAGGTGTAGCGGCCGTTGCCCGAGGTTTTCGGGTTCGGCACCACTACTTCGACGCCGTCCTTGACCAGGTCGGACCAGTCTTTCAGAGCCTTGGGGTTGCCTTTGCGCACGATGAATACCGTGGCCGAGGTGAACGGCGCGCTGTTGTTCGGCAGGCGGGTGACCCAGTTATCCGGGACCAGCTTGCCGTTGTCGGCCAGGGCGTTGATGTCGGTAGCCATGTTCATGGTAATGACATCGGCGGGCAGGCCGTCGATGACCGAACGCGCCTGTTTGCTCGAACCGCCAAAGGACATCTGAACCGCGACGTTTTCCTTGTGCTCGGCTTCCCAGTGTTTCTGGAAGGCGGCGTTGTAGTCCTTGTAGAAATCGCGCATCACGTCGTATGAGACGTTAAGCAGGGTAGGGGCAGCCATGGCGGCGCTGCTCAGGGCCAGGCCGGTGGCCAGTAGCGAGGCGGCGAAGAGTTTTTTCACTGCGCATTCCTTTGGTTGAGTTGAGTATTTTTATAAGGGGATGATGGCTGAGTGCCGGGACTATAGCCGGACTGCAATAGGCCTTTAAAGATTAAAAACGTATTTGCTTATGCTTTCTTTGCAGGTCCCGGAAACAGCGCGTTGCCGCAGCGCGAACAGAATGCCGCATCGTGTTCATGGGTGTTTTTGGTACACACAGGGCAGTCGCGCTGCAACTGGTCGCCGCGCATGGCATTGGCCAGTTCGGCAGTGAAGATGCCGGTGGGCACGGCGATGATCGAGTAACCGGTGATCATCACCAGCGACGAGAGCATTTGCCCCAGTGCGGTCTTGGGCACGATATCGCCGAAACCCACGGTGGTCAGGGTGACGATGGCCCAATAGATGCCCATTGGGATGCTGGTAAAGCCGTGTTCCGGGCCTTCGATCACGTACATCAGGGTGCCGAATACCACGACCAGGGTCGAGACCGAAACCAGGAACACGATAATCTTCTGTTTGCTGCCGCGCAGGGCCGATAGCAGGTAATTGGCCTGTTTCAGATAGGGCCCCAGCTTGAGCACCCGAAAGATACGCAGCATGCGGATGATGCGCACGATCAGCAGGTATTGGGCGTCGCTGTAATAGATGGCGAGAATGCCCGGTACGATGGCCAGCAGGTCCACCAGGCCATAGAAGCTGAAGGCGTATTGCAGAGGCCTTGGCGAGCAGTACAGGCGCAGGGCGTATTCGATGGCGAAGACAGCGGTGAAGCCCCATTCGATCCAGGCCAGTTGGTCGGCGTAGTTGCGGTGGACCGATTCAATGCTGTCGATAATGACGATAAACAGGCTGCAGAGGATGATCACCAGCAACGCCTGGTCAAAGCGCCGCCCGGCAGGGGTGTCGGTCTGGAAAATGACGATGCGCAACTGCTCGCGCCGACTGAGGTTGCTGTCCATGAAGTTGTGTCCCCAGTGAAGAGGGCACGAGCCTGAGGGATTGCGCCTGACAACGCAACCCTCGGGCCCGGCGCGAGCCCGTGGGGGTGCGGCCTGCGTCAGACCTTGAACTGGTGCAAAAGGCTGTTCAGTTGCTCGCTGAGGTCCTTCAGATGCAGGCTGGCGGTGCTGGATTGCTCAGCGGCCAGAGCAGTGCTTTGCGACAGCTGTGCGGCCTGGGTCACGTTCTGGTTGATGTCTTCTACCACGTGGGATTGCTCCAGTGTCGCACTGGCGATGGAGGTGTTCAGGCTGTTGAGATTGCGCAGCGCCTGAATGATCGAGCCAAGACTCTGCCCGGCCAGGTTGGCCTGTTCGATAGTCAGCTGCGAGGACCGGCTGCTGTCGCCGATGACTTTCACTGCGGCGTTGGAGTGGGTCTGCAGGCGCTCGATCATGCCCTGGATTTCCGCCGTGGACTTCTGTGTGCGCTGAGCCAGCAGTCGAACTTCGTCGGCGACTACGGCAAAGCCGCGACCCTGCTCTCCGGCCCGTGCGGCCTCGATAGCGGCATTGAGCGCCAGCAGATTGGTCTGTTCGGCAATCGAGCTGATCACTTCCAGCACGCCGCCGATCTGGGTACTTTCACTGGAAAGGGTACGGATCACCTCCACGGCCTGTTCGATGGTCCCGGACAGGTGGTCGATCTGGCGCAGGCTGCTGTCGATATTGACCTGACCCTGATTGGCCTGGGTTTCGGCATCGCGCATTTCCTTGGCGGCATGCTCGGCGTTCTTCGCCACATCCTGCACGCCATAGGTCACTTCATTGACGGCGGTCGCCACCAGATCCATTTGCTGGGATTGCTGTTGGCTGCGGCTCAGGGCCTGGGCGGAATCGCTGCCCATGGCCGTGGACGCCTGGCCGAGGCTGGTCGCCGACTGCTGCAACTGGTTGATGACCCCGCGCAGCTTGGCGGTGAAGTCGTTGAAGTGTCGGGCCAGTTGGCTGACTTCGTCGCTGCCGTGAGTGTCCAGGGCGCGGGTCAGGTCGCTCTCGCCGCTGGCGATATTGGCCATGGCGCTCACGGTGACCTGCAAGGGCTTGACGATGCTGCGGGCGATCGTCGCCACCAACAGACCCATGACCAGCATGATCAGGGCACTGACCAGCGCGGCATACATCACCTGCTGGCGGAACTCGGCGACCACGTCATCGACATACACGCCCGAACCGATGATCCAGCCCCAGGGTGCGAACAGTTGCACATAGGAGGTCTTCGGCACTGGCTCGCTGGCGCCAGGCTTGGGCCAGCGATAGTTGACCGGGCCGGCGCCCTTGCTCTTGGCCACGGCGACGATCTCGTTGAACACCGCGAAACCGTCCGGGTCGCGGATGGCGGAGAGGTCCTGACCTTCGAGCTTGGCGTTGACCGGGTGCATGATCATTACCGGGCGCAGATCGTTGATCCAGAAGTAGTCGGTCTGGTTGTATCGCAGCCCGCGAATCGCGCTCAGCGCCTGTTGCTGGGCCTGTTCACGAGTCAGGGTGCCGGCTTTTTCCAGGCCGTTGTAGTAGTCGAGAACCCCACTGGCCGCCTGCACCAGGTGCATGGTTTTCTGCGCCTTGGCCTCATACAGGTCGGTATGCACTTGCTTGAGCATGACGGCTGCAAGGGTGAACAGCATCAGCAACGATACGATGAGAATCAGCCACAGACGCCGGCTGATGGAGAAGTTGCGCATAGTCATGATCGCGGCCTCGATGTGTTTTTATTGGGGCTTTAAAGGCTTTCGGCTATCACACTACAAATCTGAGAGTGATGTGAGATTTTTCTTTATGGAGCGTAGGCGTATATGGCTAAAGTCTTACACGACGAGAGGGTGTTTCGCGCTATTGCCATTTTTCAGGATAGCGGTAAGATTGGATCCAACAACCGCAGCCAAGGAAGCGCTGCGGGATCACGGACGATCGACCATTGTCAGGACGGCAGCCGACAGGATGTTGGATGGTCACACCAAAACCCGCTTCGGCGGGTTTTTTTATGGCTGTGATAGTGGATCTGGAGCGAGTTCCGTGGGGGCGAATTCATTCGCGAAGGCAATATTAAAGTCGTTGAAAATGCGTTGAATGTACCGGCCTCTTCGCGAATGAATTCGCTCCCACAGGTTCTGCTTCCACATCTCTGCGCTAGCTGCACACAGGGCTACACCCGATCCAGCTCACACCCCTTGAGCACCAGCCGGGTGATGGTCTCGGTGGCGGCTTCGTAATCGGCGTCGTCGAGTTTTTCCTTGCCGGTGACGCTGGAGATCTGCCAGTCGAAGTCAGCATAGGTCTGGGTCGCGGCCCAGATGCTGAACATCAGGTGATGAGGGTCGACAGGGGCGATCTGGCCGCTGTCGATCCAGGCCTGGATGCAGTCGATATTGTGCCTGGCCTGATTGTTAAGCTGTTGCACCTGTTCGGGTGTCAGATGCGGCGCGCCGTGCATGATTTCACTGGCAAAAACCTTGGAGGCGAAGGGCAGGTCGCGGGAAATGCGGATCTTGGAACGGATATAGGCGCTCAACACCTCGGCTGGGACGCCATCGCGGTTGAACGGTGTGGAGGCGCGAAGGATCGGTTCGATGATGCTTTCCAGCACCTCGCGATAGAGGTTTTCCTTGGATTTGAAGTAGTAGTAGACATTGGGCTTGGGCAGCCCGGCCTTGATCGCGATATCGCTGGTCTTGCTGGCAGCGAAGCCTTTGTCGGCAAATTCCTCGCTGGCAGCGCGCAGGATCAGCTCTTTGTTGCGCTCGCGAATACTGCTCATAATCCCGTTGATTCCTTGCCGGCCCGGCGGTTGCGAATGGTAGCACCGGCTTTGCGCGACGCTCAAGGCAGGTGCGCTTGCAGGGCGCTACTGGCATATTGACGTCGCTGGCAGACGAATGATGAGGATCCCGCCCCTATGAACAGCCCTTTGTTTTCCAGCGTAGTGGCCTACGCCCAGCAATGTGAACGGCAACTGGTGGAGATCCTTCATCTACGCCCGGGGCTGGACCGGCGGCAGGTCTCGACCTGGGTTGATGAACAAAGCCATGCGCGTACCGATCGCGATCCTCTGGACCTGCTGCGTTCGATCAACGCTCAGGTCCGTGCGGGTAAGGCTTTGCCCTGGGAAGACCAGTAGCGCTTGCAGCAACCTGATAAATCCCCTTGCGATTCGCGAATGGACCCTGCATTATCAATAGAATTACGGTCGTAATCCAATTGATCCTCAACGCATTCGCCACCCATTTCAGCAAGGGGCAACATCATGCAAGTCAAAGATTCCATTGCTTTCGTCACCGGCGCTAACCGCGGTATCGGCCTGGCTTTCGCCCAGGAACTGCTCGCCCGTGGCGCGAAGAAGGTCTACGCCGGTGTGCGTAATCCCGAGAGCATCAACATTCCGGGCGTGGTGCCGGTCAAGCTTGATGTCACCGATGATGCGTCGGTCGCCGCAGCTGTTGCCCAGTGTGGTGATGTCACGCTGCTGGTGAATAACGCCGGTATCGCCGGTGTCCGGGAGAATTCCCTGGATGCGGCGGTGATCGAGGATTCGCGGCGTTTCTTCGAAACCAACTATTACGGCGTGATTCGCATGAGCCAGGGCTTTGTCCCGGTATTGCAGGCCAATGGCGGTGGCGCCATCGTCAATGTGCTGTCCAACGCTACCTGGGTTTCGCTGCCGATCCTCACTGCTTATTGCGCCAGCAAGTCGGCGGCCTGGAGCTTCACCAACGCCCTGCGCATGGATATTCGTGAGAAAGCCATCCAGGTGCTGGGCCTGCATGTGGGGTTCGTCGACACCGACCTGACTCACGGTTTTGATGCGCCCAAGGTTTCCCCGCAGTCCGTGGCCATCGAAACCCTCGACGCTCTGGAAGCGGGCAAGGAAGAAGTGTTCGCCGACGAAGGCACCAGGCAGCTCCAGGCCGGTCTGGCGCACTCGCCGTACCTGTTCCTGCCTGAATCCGCCTAACGCTGCACAGCCCTGGCGTCCCGTGCGGGCGCCAGGCGCTCACGCAAGGTGTCGTAGAGCCAGTTGAAAATCAGGGTATAAGGCAGGAACAGCAGCAAGAGGCCGATATCCAGCAGCAGCGCATCCAGCAGGCTGAGCGACAGCCACCACGCCGCCAGTGGCACTACTACCAGCACCAATCCTCCCTCGAACGCCAGGGCATGTAACACTCGCAAGCCCATGGACATGGCCAGATGCAGGCGCGCGCGCAAACGGTCGAACAATGCATTGAACAGCATATTCCAGAGCATCGCAGCGGTGGACACCATCACCGTCATGGCGCCCATGCGGCTCAACGAGTGGTCCATGAGCCAGGCGAGCAGCGGCGCAAACAGCAGCACACCGATGATCTCGAACAGCAGGGCATGGAAGGCGCGCTCCTTCAGGGTTTTCCCCTTGGCAGACATGACAACTTCTCTCGTAGTGCGAAACAGGCCTGCATTGTCATCGGTCCTTGCGTTACAGTGAAAATGGTCTCCATCGGAAAAACCGATATATGAATTATTCTCCCGAAGCCCTCGAAGCCTTTGCCCAGACCGTCGCCCTCGGTTCCTTCAGCGCAGCGGCGCGGCGCCTGGGCAAGAGTCAGTCCACCATCAGCGAAGCCATTGCCCGCCTGGAAATCGATCTGGGCCTGGAACTGTTCGATCGTTCGGCCCGGCATCCGGTCCTGACCGAGGCGGGTAGGGCGATGCTCGGTCGTATCGAGGATGTGCTCGCTGCCTCGGACAAATTGCGCCGCGCCGCGGGGCGCCTGGCCGCAGGCATGGAACCGCGCCTGACCCTGGTGCTGTCCGATGCCAACCCTTTTACCGATTTCGAAGCGCGCATGAGCGAACTGGACGAGCGCTTTCCCGAATTGGAACTGGAGTGCGTGTTTGCTGAGCACGGTGATGCGATCAACCTGATTCAGTCGGGTCGCGCTTCTCTGGGGCTGCTATCCGCGCAGGCGAGTTATCCGCCGGAAGTCGGCTACGCAACCATTGCCGAACGCGCCGATTTCGGCCTGTTCGTCGGTCACAAACACCCGTTGGCAGCAGAGACAGCGGTGGATTATCAGAAACTGGCAGGCCATCGCGCCCTGCGCCTGAATACCCTGGTCGATCAGGGAGTGCCCACCGACGACTTGCCCACCAGCGGCCACCGCAGCTGGTCGGCACCCAATTACCTGTTGCTGATGGACATGGCGGCGTTCGGTTTCGGCTGGTCGGCGTTGCCGCGCTGGCTGGTCTCGGGATATGCCGGCGGGAGGCTGAAGGAACTCGATGTACCTGGCTGGCCGCGCAGTTCGGCAGTGGACGTGATCTGGTCCCGCCAGCGCAGCCTGGGGCCGGCGGGGACCTGGCTGCTGGATACCTTTATTCGGCATCGGGGGGAATGAGGTTGGCGACTCTCTTGGTTTGAGTGGATTTTCAGTGGGACCGGCTTCAGCCGGTAAGGCAATGGCTCAGGCGCCGAAAATGTCTTGCCTGCGCTGGCCCTTTCCCGGCTAAAGCCGGTCCCACGGGAGTTTGCCTAAAGCGTGAGATCCAGTTCAGATGCGGAAGGTATTGACCAACTGCTGTAGCCGCTTGGACTGATCTTCCAGCTCTGTACACGCCTGCAAGGTCGACTTGAGGTTACCGACCATGGCCTGGTTGAGATCGGTGATGTGGCTGATATCCCGGTCCAGGTTATCCACCACAGAGGTCTGTTCTTCCGTGGCGGCGGCCATGGAGATATTGATCTCGTTCATTTCGCCGATCCCCGTCAGCACGCTGTTCAGGCGCTCCCCGGCCAGGTGCGCGGTCTTGACGTTGTCATCGCTGTGGCGCTGACTGGCAAGCATGGCGGTGACCGCGCTGCTGGCGCCGACCTGCAGTTCCTCGATCATGCTCTGGATTTCGTTGGCCGACTGCTGGGTGCGCTGGGCCAGGCTGCGCACTTCATCCGAGACCACGGCAAAGCCGCGTCCGGCATCCCCGGCCCGGGCCGCTTCGATAGCGGCGTTTAGGGCCAGCAGGTTGGTCTGGTCGGAGATGCCCTTGATCACATCGAGGATACGGCCGATGCGCAGGGTCTTGTCGTTGAGGCTCTCGATATCCTGACGGGTGCTGATCACCTGGGATGACAACTGTGACATCGCCACCAGGCTGCGCTCCACCACTTGCCGGCCGTGCTCGGTCTGCTCCCGGGCGTCGGCGGCGCGATGGGAGGCGTGGGCGGCGTTCTGGGCAATTTCCTGGGCGGCGGCGCCCAACTGATTGATTGCCGTGGCGACGTTATGGGTCAGCGCGGCCTGGGCGTCGGAGCTGTCCAGGGACGAATGCGATGCCTGGCTGACCCGGGTCGCCAGGGCAGTCAGTTGGCTGCTGGAGGTCAGTACCTGGCTGATGGACTGCTGGATGCGCTCGACAAAGCGGTTGAACGATTGGGCCAGTACGCCGAACTCATCTTTGGACTGGCTGTTCAGGCGCTGCGTCAGATCGCCTTCACCTTCGGCAATGGATTCCATGGCCTTGCCCATGCTGTGCAAGGGCCTCAGCAGCGCCTGAATCAGCAGGCCGAGCAGGGCCAGAGTAACCAGAACGGCGACGAGGGTGGCTATCAGCGCCGAGCGACGGAACTCATGCAGGGCGGCGTAGGCTTTGTCTTTGTCCACGGACAGGCCGATCGACCACTTCACCGATGGCAAGCCGCCAATGGGGGTAAAGGTGATGATGCGGGTGGCACCGTTTTCCTCGACTTCGCTGAAGTCACTATTGATCGTCGGAGCGCCATTCGGGAAAGCCTGGGCCAGGGTCTTGGTCACCAGGGCTTTGTCCGGATGCACCAGAATCTTGCCGTCGGCACTGACCAGAAAGGCATAGCCGATGCCGTTGAGGTCCACGGCGTTGATGATTTTCGCCAGTTGCTCAAGGCTCAGGTTGGCACCGAGCACCCCGGCGACCTGGCCCTTGGCATTGATCGGCACCGCCTGGGTCATCACCAGGTAATCCGTACCGGCACCGATATAAGGTTCGGTCAGGGCCGGCTTGAGGCTCTGGGCGGCGTCCTTGTACCAAGGGCGCTGGCGGGCATCGAAGCCTTCGGGCATGACCCGCTGCGGGCGAATGACGAAGCGTCCGTCAGCCAGACCGACATAACTGGCGACAAAGGTCGAGGTAACGATGTCCTGCTCCAGCAGGCGGGCGACGTTCTGCGGCGTCGGCTCGGCGGCCATGCTCTCGGCCACGCCCTGCAACAACAGAATGCGCCCCGACAGCCAGCTCTCGATATTGATGCCCAGCACCTTGCCCATGCCCTGCAAGTTGCGTTGCAGCGCCTCGCGGGTACTGCTGCTCTGGCGATAGTCGTTGAACAGAGCAAAGGATAGAAACACCACAACCACGATCAGGCAGGCGCCGAACAGAATCTTGTGGCCGAACTTAAGTGACATGCGCATGACGCCTCCCGTAACCAATGCTGGTAAACCCGACTTGCAGGTTTAATGAGGCGCCGGGGTTTGTCGAACGAGAAAAAAGACGGGGCGGGCATTGGTTTTTTTTGTGGGCAGGGATGGGGCGCGGGAGTGCTGCTTCTCTCTATAAGATGCGCCAATCAGGTGCGGCGGTGAGATTTCGTTGGAGCGAGGCTTGCCCGCGAAGAGGTCCGACTGTTCGATACATTTCTGTGTCTTAAACATCGCTTCGCGGGCAAGCCTCGCTCCAACGTAACACCAGATCTGCGTTTTCCCTACAGCACATCCAACACATAAGGCACATCCCCACGCGGCGATTCGGCGTGGAATTCCTCGACCACTTCCCGGGTCAGGCTGACGATATCCTCCACCAGCTCCATCCCCGCACCGCTGCGCCAGCTGGCGACGATGTCCATCACCGAGGGCAGGGCGATGTCGTTGAGCAGGGTCAGTGCGCCCTGGGCCAGTTCGCCGCGTACCAGTTGCGCCGGCATGGCACCGATGCCGAAGCCGTCCCGCACCAGGCGGGTGATGGCCGAGGCCGAGTTCACGCAGTTGATGCGCGGGTTGATGATATTGGCGTTGTGCAGCAGGTTGAGGATGTCCTGATGGGGCCGCGAGTTGCGCGAGAAGGTGACGATGCGTTCCTGGGACAGCTCTTCCAGCGACTCGTAGGTACGGTCGTACGGTGAGCCGGTCGGGACCACCCAATGCATCGGATAGCGGATCAATACGGCGTTGCGCACGCTGTCGAAACGCAGCATGTCGGTCTGGAAAATGATGTCCTGATAGCCCTTTTCCAGCTGCGCACAGAGGTTGCTGGCAGTGTCGGCGGTCAGCTCGATCTCCAGTAACGGGTAACACTTCATCAAGCGTGTTACCAACGGGCTGAGCCAAGTGTGTATGACCGTATCCATTGCCCCGATACGTATTCGCCCACGCACCTGACGCGGATCCTTGATCGCCGCCTTCATGCTTTGCATCGTATCCATCATGCGTTCGGCGTACTCCAGCACCCGCTGCCCCTCGGGGGTCAGGGATACGCCCTTGGAGTCGCGGACGAACAGGCGCACGCCCAGTTCGTCCTCCAGGGCGGCGATACGGCTGGAAATCGACGCCTGGGTGCTGAAGAGTTTTTCCGCCGTCAGCCGGAAGCTTTTCAGGCGGGCGACCCAGACGAATGTTTCCAGAAATTTGAGGTTCAACGGGGGATTCCTGTTTCAAAAGGCCAATGCATATCCCCAGGAAATTGCAGGTTATATGCCAGACAGTGAACAGAAATTCTTATGAGGCATAGCGGTTTTTTCCCGTTGGACGCAAAACGCCACCTTGCCGAAAGATTGGCCCCGACGAGAGAGGCCACCTGCGCAGCGTGACACCGGCGCAGACAGGCCTTCGGGGTGACGGCTCCTTGTGCCGCGCCATTTCAATAACAAATGCGCTCTGCCAGCAGACGGCCCAACGCCGCTGTGCGCTCAAGGGGAGGCTGTAAATGTACGAGCATAAACTCAAGGTTTTCTGTGCGCTTGCACTGGGTACCGGCACATTGGGCTACGGCCTGCAGGCCCAGGCGGATTTCCTCGCCGACAGCAAAGGCGAACTGGAAGCGCGCAACTTCTACTTCAATCGCGACTTCCGCCAGAGCGGTGCCCGGGACAAGGCTGAAGAATGGGCACAAGGTTTCCTGCTGCGCCTGCAATCGGGCTACACCGCCGGCACCGTCGGCTTCGGCCTGGATGCCTTGGGCATGGTTGGCGTCAAGCTGGACTCCGGCTCGGGCACGGCAGGCACAGGGCTGTTGCCTGCGGACCTGTCTTCCGGCGGCTCCCAGGATGACTACGCCAAGCTCGGCCTGACCGGTAAGGTCAAGATCTCCAAGACTGAACTGAAAGTCGGCACGCTGTTCTTCCGCGATCCGGTGGTGTCCTCCAACGATACCCGCCTGTTGCCGCAGACCTTTCGCGGCGGCCTGGTCACCTCCCAGGACCTGACCGATTTCAAATTCATCGGCGGTCATATCGACCGGATCAAGGCCAACAGCTCCACTGACTTCACCGAAATGACCGCCAACCGCATCGGCGGCCTGAGCAACGATTTCAACTTCGGCGGTGGCGATTACCAGATCACGCCACAACTGACCCTGAGCGCCCGTTACGCACAACTGGAAAATGTCTACGACCAGTATTACGGCGGCCTGGTACATGTCCTGCCCCTGGGTGCGGGGCAGAGCCTGAAGACCGACCTGCGATATTCGAAAAGCTCGGAAGACGGCAACTTCCGCGACCTCGACAACCGCGCCATGGGCGGCATGCTCACCTACAAACTCAATTCACACGCCTTCGGCGCCGGTTATCAGCGCATGAGCGGCAGCGACCCGTTCCCCTATATCACCGGCAGCGACCCGTACCTGGTCAACTTTATCCAGATCGGCGACTTCGCCAACATCCACGAGCGCTCCTGGCAGGCCCGTTACGACTACGACTTCGCCTCCCTCGGTTTTCCCGGCCTGACCTTCATGACCCGCTATGTATCCGGCGACAACGTACAGCGCGCCGCAGGCGGCGAAGGCAAGGAGTGGGAACGCAACATGGATATCGGCTACGTGTTCCAGAGCGGCGCCCTGAAAAACCTGGGGATCAAATGGCGTAACGCGACCGTACGCTCCAACTTCGGCAACGACCTCGACGAAAACCGCCTGATTGTCAGCTACACGCTGCCGCTTTGGTAACAGGTGTGGGATCAGACGACACACACCTCTGACATGAAATGAACGTCTGTAGGAGCTGCCGAAGGCTGCGAAAGCGGTGTGACAGGTAGATCCCATTCGCAGTCTCCGGCAGCTCCTACAGAAGATCGCATTTATTCAGATGGCTGTGCCCTGCGGCACCACCGCCAGCAGGGATGACACCCGATGTGTTTTCCGCCGTTTATCCAGCCCACAAGGCTGACAACGAAGAGACGTTACCTATGCAAACCGCTATCAATCTCTGGCCGCTGCTGGGCGTGCTGGTCATCGTTCTGGGTTTTGTCCTGCGCTTCAATCCTATGCTGGTGGTCGCCCTGGCGGCGGTCGCCACCGGGTTTGCCGCGAGCATGCCCCTGGACACCATCCTCAGTACCATCGGCACCGGGTTCATCAAAACCCGTACCTTGCCCCTGATCATCCTCTTGCCCCTGGCCGTGATCGGCCTGCTGGAGCGCCACGGCCTGCGCCTGCATGCGCAGAACTGGATCGCGCGCTTTACCGGCGCCACCGCCGGGCGGCTGTTGATCGCTTATCTGTTCGTGCGCGAGACCACAGCAGCACTGGGGCTGACCAGCCTTGGCGGGCACCCGCAGATGGTCCGCCCCTTGCTGGCACCCATGGCCGAAGGTGCGGCGGAATCGCGTTTCGGCAAGCTGCCGGAAGCCATCCGCGTCAAGCTGCTGGCCCTGTGCGCGGCGACCGATAATATCGGCCTGTTCTTCGGTGAAGACATTTTCGTCGCTTTTGGCGCCATTGCCCTGATGCACACCTTCCTGCTCGGCGCCGGCATTGATGTCGAGCCCATGCATATCGCGGTCTGGGGCATTCCCACGGCGATCAGCGTGTTCATCATCCACTCCATTCGCCTGTATCGCTTTGACCTGCGCCTGAACCGCGAACTCAAGGCATTGCCGCAAGCCGCCACGCCGACCGCCGTCGCCCAGGAGAGCGCCCAATGATTATCTCGATCCAATACCTGTACTGGTTGGCCGGGATCGTCCTGGCCATCACTTCGGCCATGACCCTGCTCGATGCCAGCAATCCCAAGCGCTGGAGCGCCGGGTTGTTCTGGGGGCTGTTTGCCGTGGCCTTCCTGATCGGCGAGCGACTGCCGTCTGACGTGGTCGGCGCCGGTGTGCTGGTGATGGCTGTCATCGCAGGCTTCGGCGGTGTCGGCTTCGGCAAGCACGACGACCTGCCTGATGCCGCTCGCCGCGCCAGTGCCGGACGCCTGAAGAACAAGCTGTTTATCCCGGCATTGGCTATCCCGTTGGTGACGGTATTCGGCGCGGTGTTCCTGAGCAAGGTCAAGTTCGGCGATGTTGCGTTGCTCGACCCGGCCAACAGCACCTTCGTCTCCCTGGGTATCGGCAGCCTGATCGCCCTGGCCCTGGCCTGCTGGCTGACCCGCGACACCCCGGTGCAGGCCATGCGCGAATCCCGTCGCCTGACCGAAGCCCTCGGCTGGGCGCTGGTACTGCCGCAGATGCTCGCCATGCTCGGCTTGATGTTCAACGACGCTGGCGTCGGCAAGGCGGTGGCGCACCTGGCGACCCACTACATCAATATGGACTGGCGTCTGGTGGCGGTAGCGGTCTACGTGCTCGGCATGGCGCTGTTCACCATCGTCATGGGCAACGGCTTCGCCGCCTTCCCGGTGATGACCGGCGGCATCGGCGTACCGGTCCTGGTCGGCGTGTTCGGCGCCAACCCGGCAGTGATGGCGGCCATCGGCATGTTCTCCGGTTATTGCGGAACACTGATGACGCCCATGGCGGCCAACTACAACATTGTCCCGGCGGCACTGCTGGAATTGCCCGACAAATACGCAGTGATCAAGGCCCAGGTGCCGACGGCGCTGGCGATGCTGGTGGTCAATATCGTGTTGTTGTATTGCCTGATGTAAGTCGATCAGCGCTGCCCAGATCTCGAATTGAAACAGGGCCCACATGTAGGAGCCGGCTTGCTGGCGATGGCGGCGGATCAGCCGATGAAGATGTCGGCTATTACATCGCCATCGCCAGCAAGCCGGCTCCTACAAGGTTTCATTCCAATTCAGGTGATGGTGTTGTCAGCCCTGTCCAAAACATGTTTCTCCATCACGGCCATCACCTCGCACCCGTCATCCAATAGCAGCCGCGCGGCATGGGTCAGATGAGGTTTGTCGCAGGCATCGGCACCTTCCAGACATTCCAGAAGGTCGCGGGCCAAACGAATGCGCTGGTCGGCGTTGGCGAAGAGGGTTTGCAGTGGGGCAGGGGGATTTTCGGTGATCCTGAACATGATTGCTCCTATTGAGAAATAGAGCCGTCACTGCTCGCTACTAAACGATGGGTGGCGGCCGTGCACAGGTTAGTAGACCGGCCAATAGGAAACCGGCGCACCCGAAGGCGCCCTGCGCACGGTCACCATAACGCCGACGGCAACCCTGAAGCGGGTTGCCGGGCGGTAAAGGTACTGTGCACCTATTGGGACGGGCTACTAAACCCGATCGCTGAATCCAGCGACCGGCGCAGCCTAGACACCTCAATAGGCAGGTGCAAGCGCTTGGGATTTTCTCGGAAATTTCACTCAGAAGAAAGGGAAATGCCCTGCGATTTTCTTATGCATCACTGGCCATGTGTGGAGTTTGTTCGCGAAGGGGCCGGTACATCCAACACATTGGCGGCGTCCGGAATAAAGTTTTCGCGAATGAATTCGCTCCCACAGTAGCGCATGAATATCATCGGAGCTGTGGGAGCTGATTCATCCGCGAAGGGGCTGCTCTGGCTTTAAAGCAAACATAGAATCTCCCACCTGTCTTATTCCAACTCATACGCCCGGATGACCACCCGGTTTTGCCTTTTTGGTATTTGCCATCATTGTGAGATGATTCCCGATCTTATGTAGGACGGGGCGGCGCCTGCTGCCGTGCCGTCAATCTCTGTGGAATCTGCCAATGAATTTCCTCAAGCGGGCGCTGCTGGATCGCAAGCTGAAAAAAGCGCTCGCGCTGAATCAGTGCCGCCTGGACAGTGGGATCAAGGGCCTGCGCCGCGATACCGAGCTGACCCTGGAGCATGGGGTCAAGTTGCATCAGGTCAAGATCATGTCGCGCAAGCTGAGCATCGGCGCTTACACCGATATCGTCAGCGGCACCGAGTTGCATGACGTTGCCAGCATCGGCCGTTATTGCTCCATCGCCAAGGACGTGATCATCGGTCAGGATCGCAAGTCCCATCCATTGAGCTGGCTGACGTCCCACAGCGGCCTGGTCAGCCTGCGCCAGAAATTGGGTGGGATTGCGCCGCATCATGATGGCGTCCAGCAGACGGTGATCGGTCACGATGTGTGGATCGGCATGGACGTTTTGATTCTCGAGGGCGTGACCATTGGCACCGGCGCAGTGATCGGTGCGCAGTCATTGGTCAACAAGGACATTCCACCCTACGCCATTGCCGTCGGCTCGCCCGCCAAAGTGGTGCGTTATCGCTTCGATCAGGACGTGATCGACGGCCTCCTGGCCAGCCAGTGGTGGAACTTGCCCGCACAACGCCTGGCGCAGTTGCCCATCGAAGACCCCCAGGCACTGCTGCAACGGCTGAATAACGAAGTGGCCGCCGACAGTCATCCCGGCAAGGTGGTGATCAATAGTCGCCCCTTTGCCGCCCGGCAGATCCCCGCTGAATAACCTTTAACCCGCCGTGGCCTGCTCTGCCGTCTGTTGCGTGGCGGTGCGCGCCGGTGGGTCGAGCAGCGTGCGGATGGCCTGGCTGTAGGCCTGGCGGCCCAGGTTCATGCTGTTGTTATGGGTGGCGCCGGGTACCAGCAGCAGGCTTTTTGGTTCTCTCGCCGCTTCGTACAGGGTCTTGCTGAAACGTGATGGCACGTATTGATCGCCGGTGCCATGGACGATCAGCACCGGCATATGGATATCGGCGATCTTGTCGACGCTGTCGAACTTCTGCGACAACAGCCAGCGCACCGGCAGCGAGGTCTTCTTGCTGGCCACGGCGGTGGCGACTTCGGCCAGGGTGGTGAAGGTCGACTCGATAATCAGCCCTCGCGCCTGCACGGGCTCATGGCTGCGTTGTGCGTCGCGCCCCAGCTCTGCGGCCAGGTCCACGGCCACCGCGCCACCCAGGGAGTGCCCGTAGATCAGCCGCCGACGCGGATCCGGTTGCAGGGTCTTCAAGCGTTCCCAGGCGACCCGGGCATCCTCATAGACGCTACTTTCCGACGGCAGCGGTCCTTTGCTCTGGCCGAAGCCGCGATAGTCGATGGCCAGTACCGAAAAGCCCAGGGCCCGCAGTTGTTCTATGCGAAACAGCTGGCCGGTCAGATTCCAGCGCGCGCCGTGCAGGTAGAGGATGGCCGGAGCGTCCTGACGCGACGATGGCCACCACCAGGCGTGAATGTTCTGCTGGGTGCCGAAGTCCGAGGCCTTGAGTTCGAATTCCTGCACGCCCCTGGGCAGGCCGCTGTACCAGCTGGCATCGCCTGGTTCGATGGCAAACACCAGTTTGCGTTCCTCATGCTGCAAGGCCACGCAACCCACGGGCAGGCCGACGCTCAGCAGGGCCAGGCAGGTCCAGCGTAGCCAGCGGGTTTTCAGGCGTGAGAAGAAGACAGTGGGCATGGGCGAGACTTCCGCGCAGCAAGACAGACAGATGCGGTGCAGTCTGCCAGATTTCTTTTCGGTGTTAGCGCCTCTTGTCGAGCGGTGTGTCTGAAATTATGACATTGCTTAACTGGAACAGGTTTCTATGGGAGCAACGTGTCTATACCTCGGACGCCTGTGGCATCAATGTCGCAATCAACGCCCTGACCGTTCCCGGCAGCGCATCGAGTTCGCGCACGAGAATGCTGCGCTCACGCACCGCCCAGCTTTCGTCGAGCTGTATGGTCACCAGTTCCATGGTGCGGCTGTGTCGGATCGCTGCCGATTCGGGAATGATGCCGATGCCCACGCCGGCTTCGACCATGCGGCAAATGGCCTCGAAACTGGATACCTGAATCCGCAGCGACAACTGTTCGCCAATGCGCTCGACATGGTCGCGCAGAAAGCTGAGCAGGGTACTGCCTTCATGCAGGCCGATATGCTGATAGGCCAGGGTCTGTTTGAGGGTGACCTGTTCGAGCTTTGCCAGCTCATGGCCGGCGGGCACGGTCAGCACCAGGCGGTCGGTGCTGAAATGCATCACTTGCAGGCCCGCGGCTTCGACTGGCCCGGCGATGATGCCCATATCGGTGCTGCCATCCAGTACGCCACGGACGATATCCCGGGACAGGCGCTCTTGCAGGTCCACGGTCACACCGGGGCGCTTGGCCAGAAAGCCGGCCAGCACTTCGGGGAGAAATTCGGTGACCGCCGTGGTGTTGGCGAAGATGCGGATATGCCCGGCCGAATCGGTGCCGTAATGGGTGAATTCGCTTTTCAGATAATCGACCTGGCGCATGATCAGTCGCGCATGCTTGAGCAGCTGCTGTCCGGCCGGGGTCAGTTCGACGCCGCGGCTGTCGCGGTACAGCAGGCGGGTGTCGAGCTGGCCTTCCAGAGCCTTGATTCGCGCACTGGCGGCAGCGGGGGAGAGGAACGCACGGCGGGCGCCCTGGGTCAGGCTCGGCGATTCGCCAATGTGGATAAACAGGCGCAGGTCTGCCAGATCGAAATGCATGCCGGAGTTCTCATTGTTTTTGGAGTGTTTACCGCTAACGGCGTTCAGCATACATGAACGCCGGATTACATAAATGTAAATTCTCAGAATGCCAGACCCGCCGCATGATGGCCCCATAACAAAACCGCCAAAGAGGTTATCTGCATGAGCGCTACCGTTTCGCCTACGGATTACAGTGCCTGGATTGGACGTACCGAGGAGGCCCGGGACCACCTGAGCCATAACCTGGTCAAGCGCATTGCCGCGACCTTCGGCGAGCCTGTCCCGGCTGATGGCGAGGCGCTGCCGCCGTTGTGGCAATGGTGCTTCTTTCAGGAGCCGGTGTTCGAATCCCTGCTTGGCGCTGACGGTCATCCGGCCCGCGGCGGCTTCCTGCCCCCGGCCGATAATCGCAACCGCATGTGGGCCGGTGGCCGCGTCGAATTTATCGCGCCACTCAAGGCCGGTGCCGATGCCCATCGCCTGTCGACCATCCTGCATATCGAGGAAAAGCACGGCCGCACCGGCTCGCTGCTGTTCGTTACCCTGCGCCACGACTATTCGCAGAACGGCGAACTCTGCGTGCGGGAAGAGCAGGACATCGTTTACCGCGAACCCAACCCACCCAAACTCAACAGTGGCGATGCTCCACCTGCCGGTGACTGGAGTGAAAGCGTCACGCCAACGCCGACCCTGTTGTTCCGCTATTCCGCCGTGACCTTCAACGGCCACCGCATTCATTACGATTACCCCTACGTGACCGAAGTCGAAGGCTACGCCGGGCTGGTTGTGCACGGCCCGATGATCGCCACCCTTAACCTGCGTGCGTTCATTCGTGCCAACCCCGAGGCCAGGGTGCGTCATTTCGCCTATCGCGGCGTGCGTCCGCTGACCGTGCCGACACCCTTTGTGGTCGGCGGCCAGCTGCTGCAAGCGGGCAAGGCGCAACTGTGGGCCGGTAATGAAGCGGGCGTAGCGCAAAGCGCAGAAGTGCAGTTCGACTGAGGCTGAGAAGGCTCAATTTTTTTGGGGACGAGATTTTGTGGCCCCAGTGATGGCAGGCCAAGGCATATCCGAGGACATAACAAGATGAACCCGTACGAAAACGAAGACCTTAATGCCATCCGCGAAGGTGTACGTGCCCTCTGCGCAGAGTTCGACGCCGCCTACTGGCGCAAGATCGATGAAGAAAAAGGTTTCCCTGAGACTTTCGTCAAGGCCATGACCGACGCCGGCTGGCTGTCGGCGATGATCCCGGAAGAGTACGGCGGCTCGGGCCTGGGCCTGACCGAAGCTTCGGTGATTCTTGAAGAAGTGAATGCGTGCGGCGGTAACTCCGGCACCGTACACGGGCAGATGTACAACATGTTCACCCTGTTGCGTCACGGCAGCGAAGCGCAGAAGCGCTATTACCTGCCCAAGCTCGCCAGCGGCGAGCTGCGTCTGCAGTCCATGGGCGTGACCGAGCCCACCACCGGCACCGACACCACCAAGATCAAGACCACCGCCGTCAGGCAGGGCGACAAATACATCATCAACGGGCAGAAGGTGTGGATCTCGCGCATTCAACACTCGGACCTGATGATCCTGTTGGCCCGCACCACGCCGTTGGCCGAGGTGCAGAAGAAATCCGAAGGCATGTCGATTTTCCTCGTCGACCTGCGCGCCGCCATTGGCAACGGCCTGACCGTGCAGCCCATCGCCAATATGGTCAACCACGAGACCAACGAGCTGTTCTTCGACAACCTGGAACTGCCTGCCGACAGCCTGATTGGCGAAGAGGGCAAGGGTTTCCGTTACATCCTCGATGGCCTCAACGCCGAACGTACCCTGATCGCCGCCGAGTGCATCGGTGACGGTCGCTGGTTCACCGAGAAGTCCGCCGCCTATGCCCGCGACCGGGTGGTATTCGGCCGCCCCATCGGGCAGAACCAGGGCGTGCAGTTCCCGATTGCCGAAGCCCATATCGAGATCGAGGCCGCTGACCTGATGCGCTGGCGTGCCTGTGAGGAATACGACAACGGCAAGAACGCCGGGGCCAGCGCCAACATGGCCAAGTACCTGGCGGCCAAGGCGTCCTGGGAGGCGGCCAATGCCTGCCTGCAGACCCATGGCGGTTTTGGTTTCGCCTGCGAATACGACGTTGAGCGCAAATTCCGCGAGACCCGCCTTTACCAAGTGGCGCCGATCTCTACCAACCTGATTCTTTCCTACGTCGCCGAGCATCTGCTCGAACTGCCACGCAGCTTCTGAGGATATGTACATGAGCCATACCCAAGCGTTGGTTGCCTTCCTCGCTGACCTGACCTACCAGCAGATTCCCGGCCCTGTGCTGGATCGCACTGAAGACCTGTTTCTCGACTGGCTGGGTTCGGCCCTGGCCAGCCAGGGCGCCCACCCGATTCCTTTGTTCGAGCGTTATGCCCGACGCATGGGTCCGGCAGAGGGCGCGGCGAAGATCGTGGTCAATGGCCGTGGAACGTCGGCGTACTTTGCCGCCTTCGTCAACGGTGCCTCATCACATCTGGTCGAACAGGACGATCTGCACAACAGCTCCGTGCTGCACCCGGCCACCGTGGTGTTCTCGGCAGTGCTGGCTGCGGCTCAGGATCTGGGCAAGTCCGGCAAGGACCTGCTGCTGGCTTCGGTAGCCGGTTACGAAGCCGGGATTCGCATCGGCGAGTTCATGGGTCGTTCCCACTACCGGATCTTCCACACCACCGCTACCGTCGGCACGCTCGCTGCGGCTGTCGGCGTAGGCAAGCTGCTGGGTTTCAATCGCGAGCAGTTCACCCACTTGCTGGGCAACGCCGGAACCCAGGCCGCCGGCCTGTGGGAATTCCTGCGTGACGCTGCCGACTCCAAACAACTGCACACTGCCAAGGCCGCGGCCGATGGTCTGCTCGCCGCCTACATGACCGAAGACGGTCTGACCGGTGCGCGCAATATTCTTGAAGGCGATCAGGGCATGGCCGCCGGGATGTCCAGCGATGCCGACCCGGGCAAGCTGTCGGATCGGCTCGGCACTCGCTGGGCGCTGCCGGAAACCTCGTTCAAGTTCCACGCCTCGTGCCGCCACACCCACCCGGCCGCCGATGCGCTGCTGCACCTGATGCAACGCGAAAACCTCAGCCATGAACAGATCGCCAGGGTTGTCACCCGTGTGCATCAGGGCGCCATCGATGTGCTCGGCCGCGTCGTTGTGCCGACCACCGTGCACCAGGCCAAGTTCTCCATGGGGGCCGTGCTGGGCCTGATTGCCGTACATGGCAGCGCGCAATTGATCGAATTCCGCGACCTGGCCCTGACCGATCCACGGGTTGCCGCGTTCCGCGAGAAAGTCAGCATGGAACTGGATCCGGAAGTCGACGGCGCCTATCCGTCGCGCTGGCTGGGCCGGGTGATCGTCACCACCACTGATGGCCGCGTGCTCAGCGCGGCGATTGACGAACCCAAGGGCGATCCGGGCAACACCCTGTCGCGGCCTGAACTGGAAGACAAGTTCCAGCGTCTGCTGGCGTTCTCCGGGGCGCGCAACGCAGAGCAGGGGCGTGAGCTGATTGCCAGGGTCTGGTCGTTGCGTGATGCACGCAGCCTGGCGGATTTGATCTGAAGACAATCGCCATCGCGCCACAGAAATCTGTTGGAGCGAGGCTAGTCCGCGAAGAGGCCGGTACATCCGATGCATACCTTGAATCTGATACATCGCCTTCGCGGGCAAGCCTCGCTCCCACAAAGATGGTTGTGTGCGACGGCATGAGAGGTAAATGAACATGACTCAAACCAATCCCCGTCCCCTCGACGGCATCACCGTGGTCAGCCTTGAGCATGCCATCGCCGCGCCGTTCTGCACGCGGCAGCTGGCTGATATGGGCGCGCGGGTGATCAAGATCGAACGCCCCGGCAGCGGTGACTTTGCCCGTGGCTACGACCAGCGGGTCGATGGCCTGGCCTCGCACTTTGTCTGGACCAACCGTTCAAAGGAAAGCCTGACCCTGGACCTGAAACAGGACGAGGCCGGCGGCATTCTCGAGTCCTTGCTCGGCCAGGCCGACGTTCTGGTGCAGAACCTGGCCCCCGGCGCAGCGGCGCGCATGGGCCTGTCGTTCGAAGCGCTGCATGAGCGTTTCCCCAGGTTGATCGTCTGCGATATCTCCGGTTACGGCGAGGGCGGTCCTTATGAAAAGAAGAAAGCTTATGACCTGCTGATCCAGAGCGAAGGCGGCTTTCTGTCGGTGACCGGTGGGCCGGGCGATGACGAAATGGCAAAGGCCGGTTGCTCCATCGCCGACATCGCCGCAGGCATGTACGCCTATACCGGCGTGCTGTCGGCGCTGTTGCTGCGCGGCAAGACCGGGGTTGGCAGCCGCATCGACGTGAGCATGCTGGAAAGCCTGACCGAGTGGATGGGTTACCCGATGTACTACGCCTACAACGGCGCGCCGCCACCGCCACGCGCCGGTGCTTCGCACTCGACGATCTACCCGTATGGGCCGTTCCCTACCGGCGACGGCAATACCGTGATGCTCGGTTTGCAGAACGAACGGGAGTGGGCGCTGTTCTGCGAGAAGGTGCTGCTCGCCCCGGTCCTGGCCACGGACGAACGCTTCAGCGCCAATTTCAAGCGCTCGGAAAACCGCGAAGTGCTGCGCCAGATCATCGTCGACGGCTTCGCGGCCTTGAGCGTGGATGAAGTCGTCGCGCGTCTGGAGGACGCCCAGATCGCCAATGCCCGGGTCAACGATATGCAGGGTGTGTGGAATCATCCCCAACTCAAGGCCCGTGATGGCTGGCGCGAAGTGGACAGCCCTGCGGGCAAGTTGCCGTCGCTGTTGCCACCGGGGCGCAACGCCGCCTTTACCCCGCGCATGGACGCCGTCCCGGCCTTGGGGCAGCACACGGCAAGCATTCTGGCGGAGCTGGGGTTTTCCAGTGAAGACCAGGCGCGGCTGGCGACGACCGGGGTGGTTTGAGCCGAGCCAGATTGAAGGTGGCCAGGGAGCACATTGTGGGAGCGAATTTATTCGCGAAAGCTGTATTCCAGGCGATGAATAGCCTATTGGCTATGCCGGCCCGTTCGCGAATGAATTCGTTCCCACAGGTGCTCTCCCATCAGCTTGATTCCTGCCCGGACCGTATTTCAACGAATTGAATGAGGAAAACCAGCATGTCTCCATCCATCGTCCGTAGCGCCCTGTTCGTGCCGGGCAGTCGCCCCGAGCGGTTTGCCAAGGCGTTGGCGGCCGGTGCCGACGCGGTAATCGTCGATTTCGAAGATGCCGTCGAAGAACCGCTCAAGCGTCAGGCCCGGGACAACCTGGCGGCCTTCCTGCAGGCCAATCCGGAAGCCGGGGTGTGGGTGCGGGTCAATGCACCTGAGCATGCCGAACATGCCGCCGACCTGGCCTTCTGCAAGGCCCACAAGGGCGTGGTCGGGGTGTTGCTGCCCAAAGTGGAAAGCGCCGCCCATGTTGCTGCGGTCCAGGCTACCGGCAGACCGATCTGGCCGATTGTCGAGAGTGCCAAGGGCCTGCTGGCCCTGGCCGAGATCGCCCATGCGCCGGGTGTTGAGCGCCTGTCTTTCGGCGGCCTCGACCTTGCCCTGGACATGAACCTGAACAACGGCACTGCCGCCGCTCAGTTTGTCCTCGATCAATCGCGCATGGCCGTGCAGCTGCATTCGCGTAGCGCCAATCTGCTGCCGCCGCTGGACGGTGTCTATCCGGCTATTGGCGATCCTGAAGGACTGGCGGCCTCGGTCCGGCATGCCTATGACATGGGGTTTGGTGGCGCGCTATGTATCCACCCCAGGCAGGTTCCGGTGATTCATGAGGCCCTGGCACCGACCGCAGAGACGTTGGCCTGGGCGCAGCGGGTAGTTCAGGCCAGCGCCGCCGCCAGCGGTGCCGGAGCCTTCCAGCTGGATGGGCAAATGGTCGATGCACCAGTGTTGTTGCGTGCGCAACGCTTGTTGGCCCTGGCTTGACTGCTACATTCAGCAGGCGAAAGTGTTACCGATAATTAGCGTTCAGCTAAACCGAACGCTGGCTTATACAAAAGCTAATTCTACAAACGCTCCAGCTTGGGCATGGTAGAGCTAGCAAATGGCTATAAATGGCTGCACCCGCTTCTCAACAACGGCCCTCAGAGGTCGAATCGCTGACAACAATAACAAGGTGAAATCAATGTTGAAGCTGACCAAGGCGCTGTTCTGCGCCGCTGCATTCACAACCTTCGCCGGGATGGCATATGCCGACCCGATCGTCATCAAGTTCGCCCACGTCGTCGCCGAAAACACCCCGAAAGGCCAGGGTGCACTGCTGTTTCAGAAAATGGTTGCAGCGGACCCCGCCCTGAAAGACAAGGTCAAGGTCGAGGTCTATCCAAACTCCTCGCTGTTCGGTGACGGCAAGGAAATGGAAGCGCTGTTGACCGGTAACGTGCAGATGCTGGCGCCGTCACTGGCCAAGTTCGAGCAGTACACCAAGAAAACCCAGATCTTCGATCTGCCGTTCCTGTTCGATGATCTGGCAGCGGTGGACCGTTTCCAGAACGGGCCACAGGGTAAAGCCTTGCTCAGTTCCATGGACGACAAGGGTATTCACGGCCTGGCCTACTGGCATAACGGCCTGAAGCAGCTGTCGGCCAACAAAAAGCTGGTTGAGCCTAAAGATGCCCGTGGCCTGAAGTTCCGCGTACAGGCTTCCAGTGTGCTGGAGGCGCAGTTCGTGGCCCTGCACGCCAACCCGCGCAAGATGAGCTTCGCCGAGGTTTACCAGGGCTTGCAGACCGGCACCGTCAACGGTACCGAGAATACCTGGTCGAACTATGAAAGCCAGAAGGTCAACGAGGTGCAGCCGTTCTTCACCGAGTCCAACCACGGCTTGATCGACTACATGGTCATCACCAACTCCACGTTCTGGAACGGCCTGCCTGCGGATGTGCGCAGCGAGCTGCAGGGGATCATGGACAAGGTCACGGTGGAAGTGAACAAACAGGCCGAGGCCCTGAACCAGACTGCCAAGCAGAAGATCATCGACTCCAAGACCAGCGAAGTCGTGACCCTCACGCCTGAGCAACGGGCCAAGTGGCGCGAAGCGACCAAGTCGGTCGTGGACCAGTTCGCTGCGGAAATCGGGCCTGACCTGGTCAAGGCTGCCCAGGATTCGAACAAGGCTCAGTAAGCCGCCTGATAACGCTGTAGCAGGCCCTGATGCTGTGTGGTCGCCCGGTTCCGGGTGGCCACTGTCTCTACGTTCGGAGAACTTTCTATGCAATCGCTGAAGCGGGTCTGGGAGCATCTGGAGGAAGGTCTTATCGCCTTTCTGCTGGCTGCCATGACGCTGGTGACATTCGTCTACGTGGCGCTCAATAACATCTACACGCTGTTCTACACCCTGAGTGACAAATGGGCGTTCAGCAGCGATTTCTTTGCTTACCTCGGCGATCACGCCATGGGTTACGCCCAGGGCATGACCTGGAGCGTGGCGCTGACCAAGGCTATCTTCGGCTGGCTGATTTTTTTCGGGATTTCCTACGGCGTGCGGACCGCTGGCCACCTGGGCGTGGACGCCCTGGTCAAGCGCTTCAGCAAGCCGGTGCAGCGCTGGCTGGCGCTGTTGGCGTGCCTGTGCTGCATGGCCTATGCCGGGCTGATCCTGATGGCGAGCTACAAGTGGGTCTCGGCGCTGTTCGTCGCCCATATCGGTGCCGAGGACCTGGATAAATTCGGTATTCAGATCGCCCATATCACGGTGATCGTGCCCATCGGCTTTGCGCTGGTGTTCATTCGTTACCTGGAAATTCTCTATCGCATCTGGACCCACCGGCAGACCGGTCTGGGCCTGGCCGATGAGGCCGCCGAAGCCACGAAACTGGCCAACCCTGGTGAGGAGCATCACTGATGACGGTCATCTGTCTGTTCCTGTTGCTGTTCGTTTTCATGTTCCTGGGCGTGCCCATTGCGATCTCCCTGGGCCTGTCCGGTGCGGTATCGATCCTGCTGTTCAGCCAGGACTCCCTGAGTTCGTTGGCGATCAAGCTGTTCGAGACCTCCGATAGCTACACCTTCCTGGCGATTCCGTTCTTTCTGCTGTCCGGGGCCTTCATGACCACGGGCGGAGTGGCGCAACGGCTGATCGATTTTGCCAATGCCTGTGTCGGCCATATCCGTGGCGGCCTGGCGATTGCGGCGGTGCTGGCGTGCATGTTGTTCGCGGCGCTGTCCGGCTCCTCGCCGGCCACGGTGGCGGCGGTGGGTTCGATTGCCGTGGCGGGCATGGTACGTTCCGGTTATCCGAAGGAGTTCGGCGCCGGCATCATCTGTAACGCCGGTACCCTGGGCATCCTGATTCCGCCGTCGATCGTGATGGTGGTGTACTCGGCCGCGACCGAAACCTCGGTGGGCAAGTTGTTCATTGCCGGTGTGGTGCCGGGGATTCTGCTCGGCGTGATCCTGATGATCGTGATTTACATCGTCGCCCGGATCAAGAAACTGCCGGCCCAGCCACGGGTGTCTTTTCGTCAGTGGCTGGTTACGGCGCGCCGCGCCTTCTGGGGGCTGTTGCTGCTGGTGATCATCCTCGGCGGTATCTACAGTGGCATGTTCACCCCGACGGAAGCGGCGGCGGTGGCGGCGGTGTACTCGGCCTTTGTCGCGCTGTTCGTGTACAAGGACATGCGCCTGAGCGACTGCCCGAAAGTGCTGCTCGAGTCCGGGCGCCTGTCGATCATGCTGATGTTCATCATCGCCAACGCCATGCTCTTCGCCCACGTACTGACTACCGAACAGATCCCGCAACAGATCACCAGTTGGGTGATCAGCGGCGGCCTGACGCCGATCGGCTTTTTGATCATGGTCAACATCGTGTTGCTGGTGGCGGGCAGCTTCATGGAGCCGTCGGCCATCGTGCTGATCCTGGCGCCGATCTTCTTCCCGATCGCCATGAAGCTGGGGATCGACCCGATTCACCTGGGCATCGTTATGGTGGTGAACATGGAGATCGGCCTGGTGCACCCACCGGTGGGCCTGAACCTGTTCGTGACGTCGGCGGTGACAGGGCTGACCCTGGGCCAGACCATTCGCGCTGCGATGCCGTGGCTGTGCATCCTGCTGGCGTTCCTGATTCTGGTGACCTACGTGCCGATGATTTCCCTGGCGCTGCCGAACTGGTTGGGGATGCCATAGCGTTGTAGTTGCTCAGTGATTCCCTTGGCCCTTGCGGATCAGTTCTGCAGGGGCCTTTTTTATGGGTAATGAGCTTGAGGAAACTCTGTGGGAGCGGATTCATCCGCGAAGAGGTCAGTACACTCGACACATCTCTATTGTTTGAAATGCCGTCTTCGCGAATGAATTCGCTCCTACAATCCGCTTCCAGAGATTTCTGCGCCAACGGAATATCAGCTACGAAAATCCGGTTCGGTCCGGGCCAATATCCGCTTCACACTCTCCAGATGCATCTGCGCGCTTTCGGCTTCGCCATGGCGCATCTGCCGCGCCGTGCGTTCGGCGATCTTCGGCTCCACTGGTTTCAGCGGCCTGCCGCTGCTCATGGCCTTGAGCTGAACCTCGGCGGCGCGTTCCAGGTAGTACAGGTCGTCCCAGGCCATGGCGATGCTCGGCGCGGTGACCATCACCCCATGGTTTTTCAGAAAGAGGATATCGGCCTGGCCCATGGCGGTGGCTATCCGGTCGCCTTCCGACTCATCCAGGGCCAGGCCATTGAAGTGTTCGTCCACGGCTATTCGGCCATAAAACTTCAGTGCGGTCTGGCCGGCCCATAGCAGTGGCTCGCCACTGAGCATGGCCAAAGCCGTGGCGTTAGGCATATGGGTGTGGAACGCTGCCATTGCCGCAGGGCGGTGCCGGTGCAGACGGGCATGGATATAGAAGGCCGTGGCTTCGGGCTTGCCGTCGCCACTGACCAGTTGCCCGTGGATATCACAGATCAGCAGGCTGGAGGCGGTGACCTCTTCAAAGGCCAGGCCGTAGGGATTGACCAGAAACAGCTCGGGATGCCCCGGCAACACGGCGGAAAAGTGATTGCAGATGCCCTCGCTCAAGCCCAGTCGCGCCGCCATGCGCAGGCTGGCGGCCAGGTCGACGCGGGCGGCCTGGATCGCCGCTGTATCGAGATCGCCGGAGTAACGTCTGGTGCTGCGCAGGAGTCCGGAATCATGCGCCATGGCGGTCATACTCCTCATCGATCCAGCCTTGGGCGCGCAGCAGGTCAGGCACTTTGCCCAGGTCGCTCAGCACCGCGTCCGGGGTGTAATCGAGCAGCGGCTGGCGCCGGGTGCCACGGTCGATCCAGACGCAACGAAAGCCCATGTCCCGAGCCACAGTCAGGTCAAGGTGCGGGCTGGCGCATATATGCACGGCCTGGTCCTGGCTGATGCCCAGTTCGCGGTGGGCGTGCTCGAACAGGCGATGATCGGGCTTGTAGGCCCCGGCCTGTTGTGCAGTGATGACCCGGTCTACATAACCGCCCAACTGCGCCACGTTACCGGCAATGATTGCGTCGTCAGTATTGGAAACGATGCACAGCATGAAGCCCTGCGCCTTGAGCCAGGCCAGGGTGCCGACCACTTCGGGAAAGGGTTGCATCTGGCTGATATGCCGGGTCAGTTCGTCGGCGTCACGGGTTTCATAGGGCAGGTCGAGGCCTTCGAGGGTCAGTTGCATCGACAGCCGGGAAATCTCGGCGAAGGAGCGGTGCGGTGGTGTCTGCTCAAGGCGATGTTCGTGTTCGTCATAGACCTGGATGAACGCATCGGGGTCGAGTTCGCTGCGCTGCTTGCGGGCGAGCAGGGTACGGACCTGGGCGAGCAGGCCTTCGTCCCACTGGATCAGGGTGCCGTAGCAGTCGAAGGTCAGCCAGAGCGGGCGGGTGTTGGGGGTCATGAGAGTGTCCTGTGAATGGGTACAGGACCAATCTAGGCAGGATGTTATTAATCGTAAAATTAAATTATTATGGAAAAATAATTCGATTGGTGAATGTATATGTTCGATCTGGAGCTGTTGAAGACCTTTGTCAGCGTGGTTGATGCCGGCGGCTTTACCAAGGGTGGGGAACGGGTCAACCGCACCCAGTCCACGGTCAGCCAGCAGATCCGCAAACTCGAAGAACAGCTCGATCGCCCACTGTTACTGCGTCAGCGCGCCGGCAAGCACATCCAGCTCACCGAAGACGGCGAACGCCTGATCGGCTATGCAAGACGCCTGGTGGGCCTGGCCATGGAGGCGCATAACGTCATGCAAAGCGGCCAGGCCAGTGGCGTGGTCAAGCTGGGCGTGCCCGAGGACTTCGACGTGCAGCGGTTGATGGGCCTGCTCGCTGGCTTCGCCCGGCGGTATCCGCAGATCCGCCTGGATACGCGCAATGGCCTGAGTGTCGACCTGCATACGCAACTGGAGGCGCGGGATATCGATCTGGCGCTGGTCAAGCGCGATGTCAGGCCGCAAGCCGGGCAGGCGCCATCCCTGGCCAGTTGGCCCGAGCAACTGAGCTGGGTGGCGGGGGCGGATATGCAGCTGATTGCCGACCCTGTGCCACTGGCGGTGTTTCCCCAGGGCTGTATCTATCGCAACCGCATCATCCACGCCCTGGAAGCGGCGGGACGGACCTGGCGTGTGGCGTTTGCCAGCCAAAGTCTGGTCGGCATCCAGGCGGCGGTATCTGCCAATCTGGGCATTGCCCTGCTGCCCACTTCTGCGGTGCTGGCGAGCCATCGCCTGTTGCGCCCTGACGAAGGTTTTGCAGCGGTGCCGCCCAGCGAGCTGGCGCTGATATCGGCCAGCCGCCTGTTATCGGAACCCGCGCGCAAGTTGATGGAGTATCTGCAGCAGACCCTGTCCACTCAATGACTTGCCGGGAGTCATGGGCAGGACGAGATTATTTTGACAGTAGGCAATACGGGATCCATGGCTTCGCATATAGTGTCTAGGCGCCTACTCACGAGGATCCTGCCCCATGTTCCTGCACCGTCCCCTGGAAGAAAAAGACATCCCCGCTGTATGTGCCTTGCCGCAGAACGCCGATGAGCTGTTTTACATGTTCCCCCGGGCGACGTGGCCGCTGACGGCCGTGCAATTGAAGGATGCCCTGGAGGAGCGATATGACTCCATCGTGGTCGAGCTAAATGACAAAGTGGTCGGTTACGCCAACTTTTCCCGGGCGGAGTTCCGCGGCCGCTGCTCCCTGGGCAACGTGATCATTGCCCCCGAGGCCCGTGGCAAGGGTGTTGGTGGATACCTGATCGGCTGCATGAGTGACCTGGCCTTCGACAAGCATGAAGCCAAGGAGCTGACCGCGTCCTGCTATAACCACAATGTGCCGGGCCTGCTGTTTTATCCGCGCCTGGGCTTCAAGCCGTTTTCCGTGGAGGAAAAGCGCGACAAGCGTGGTGCGCGGGTGGCGCTGATTCACTTGCGCCTCAAGCGCCCGGAAGCCGTCTAGACACTAATCGTTCGGTCAGGATATCAGCATGTACGCTGGCCGCCGCAAAGGGGTGTGACGCTTGGTCGCAGCCCTGCGCGGCTGGTTGTTTTTCGCCTCCTGCAGCGGGCAATTCCGCTGTTATTACGGGATCAAGGCGCGATGAATCGATTCTGCCCTGTTTTTTTCAAAGCGTTCTCTTAGTTATGAGCCTTATTCTTTTTGGGGCGGAAGTTGCGAGTTGTCAGGGGCTGGGGTATAAGTTTTATTAGTTCGTTAACTAGCCGGTTCTTCGGCGGTATTTATTTGACGAATAATTTATGCGCATTCGTCTTTGCTATAAAAAGGCTTAGCCACAGGCTGACGAGCTGTGCATGGCTGCTTTACAGGATTTCAGGAGAACATGGCAATGATTGCTTATCGACTTTCCCCGCTCGAGCTGCGCAGTATCATCGAGCAGGCTTTTCTGCCTTTACGCTGTACTTGTAATATTGCTGCAGACAACTCAATGACCGTGCAAATCGTTGATCCGCAAGGCGATCAGGGCGAATTGCTGGTCACCGGCATTTCCCTGGACAGGCTCAATACCAGCCGGGACATCTCTGAACTGGTAGCCGAGCTGCGTTATGACCTGGCCCATACCCAACACACTGCCTTGCGGGCCAACGCACGTCGTTGAACTCTTGCAGCCTGCATGACCGCCGCTTCTCGAGTCGTTGACAAGAGAAACGGTGGTTATTCGTTTTTGCTCGTATCCAGTTCTAATTAAACATAACGATTAATTAACAGTTATCGGACAACTTTCCAATTGCCCGTACCGCTGTGTAATTGTGTCAAAAGGTTAACGGAACAACTCAATGTATTGAGCGTTTGCGTTCGTTTTTGAACAGGATTTTGAATTCATGATGCTCGGCGTCATTCAACGAATCCTGTTGCTCGATCGGACCTGCTTCGATTCGCCCCTCCAGGGCAACACGAATGACCATGGACTTGCCCAGGCCATCGGGCAAGTCGCCGAGAATGGTCAATTCGCGTAATTCCTCGCCGTCGCGCTCGACATTGATCAGCCTGACCCGGCAGGTAGCCTGCATGGGGATCGGGCCGAACAGCGTGTCACGCGAATAATCGATTTCGGCAATGCCGCTGCGGGCGTCTTTTTCTACATTCATTTGGATTGCCTCGGTTTCCATTTCCCGGTTTTTTAAATGGTTACGGACCATGGAGGCTATGGCGGCTCCTTTAGTTCGATCTCTCGCTCCGAACGGTCGGTTCCAGTGATCCGCTCAGCCATTCGCGTAGCGCGCGGATTTTCGGCAGCTGCGCCCGTTGCGGCGGGTACACCAGGTAATAGGCCATGCCCTGACTGAGTTCGATATCGAACGGCGCTACCAATACGCCGTCATTGAGGCTTTCGCGAATCAGGTTGATATCGCCGAGGGCGACGCCCTGGCCGCGAGTAGCCGCGGACAAGGCCAGTTCCAGGGTGTCGAAGCGTTGGCCGCGATGGGCGGCAATACCTTTGACCCCTGCGCTTTCCAGCCAGCGGCTCCAGCCATGCAGGGGAATGCAATGCAGTAGCGCCAGGCTCCTTAGGTCTTCGGGATGATGCAGGCGGCGGGCAATTTCCGGGGAGCACACCGGGGTCAGGCGCTCGGGCATCAGGGGGATGGCTTCGAGGTTTTTCCAGTCGCCGCGACCTTGAATAATGGCGGCATCGACGTCAGTGTCTTCGAAGTGCGGCTCCCAAGAGTCGTAGGTGGTCACCCGTACATCGACGTCCGGCATCACGCTGCGCCAGTCCGGCAGCAGGGGCAGGAACCAGCGGGTGGCGATGGTCGGCGGCATGCGCAGGGTCAGGACCTGACCGGCGCTGCGCAGGCTGTTGCAGGCCTGGGCCACGCGGCCGAAGGCTTCATCAACCACCGGTAACAGCGCTTCCGCTTCCGGGGTCAGGCGCAGGCCAGTCTTGTGGCGAATAAACAGGATGACCCCCAGGTGTTCTTCCAGCTGCTGGATCTGTCGGCTGACTGCGCTCTGAGTGACGAACAGCTCTTTGGCGGCGCGGCTGAAGGTGCCGCAGCGGGCGGCGCTGGCGAACACTTCCAGGGCCAGCAAGGGCAGGCGGCGACGGGGGAAATCAGGATTATCCAATGTATGCGTTTCAATCATTGATCGCATGAGAAATTACCGCGTTTACGCAAGTGTCGGGGCAGCTTACCGTAATCACCTCTACTGACCTATGCCCGTCAGCGCATGGATCAACGTTCCCCGTCCTCAGGAGTTCCGGTAATGAATCGCGTCATCCTCGAACACTCGCTTTCGCGGGCACAGGTCGTCAGTATTGCGACCGCCCAGGCCGTGCTGGAACTGTCTGCGGCGGCCCGGGAGCGCATCGAGGCCGCCCATGCCATTGTTCGTTCGGTGGTGCAGAAAAACATTCGCGCCTATGGCGTCAATACCGGTGTCGGCGCCCTGGCCAATACTGTGGTGCCGCCCGCGCTGCAAAGCGCTTTGTCGCATAACATTCTGATGAGCCATGCGGTGGGCGTCGGCCAGCCTCTGAGCGTGGCGCAGACCCGGGCGGTGATGGCCGCCGCAATCAATAACTTCGCCCATGGCTATTCCGGTCTGCGCCTGGTGGTGGTGGAGCGTCTGGTCACGCTGCTCAACAGCGGTTGCACGCCAGTGGTGCCGGGGCAGGGGTCGGTGGGATATCTGAGCCATATGGCCCATATCAGCCTGACGCTTATCGGTCATGGCGAGTGCCTGCTCGACGGTGAACGCCTGCCAGCGGCCGCCGCCCTGCAACGCCTGGGGCTGGAACCTCTGGTACTGGAAGCGAAGGAAGGGCTGTGCCTGGTCAACGGCACGCCGTGCGTCACCGGCATGGCCTGCCTGTTGCTGGATCAGGCCGAGCGGCTGATGGACTGGGCCGACGCGGTCTCGGCCATGAGCTTCGAAACCCAACGCTGTCAGTTGCGCGCTTTCGACCCGGTACCCATGGCGTTGCGACCTTCCAGGGGCCTGCTCAAGGTTGCCGGCGACCTGACCGCATGGCTCGACGGCTCGGCCATTCTTGCCGCCGCCAGCGGGCGCCAGACCCAGGATGCCCTGAGCCTGCGCAGCATTCCCCATGTCCATGGCGCAGTACGTGACTGCTATGAGGATGTGTCGGCGGTGGTGGAGCGCGAGCTGACTTGCGTGACCGATAACCCGATGATCTGCGGTACGCCCGACGAGCCGCAGATTTACTCCGAGGCTCACGCGGTAGGTGCGGCCATGGGGCTGGCGATGGACCAACTGGCGATTGCCCTGGCCGAGCTGGCATCGATCTCCGAGCGTCGGCTCGACCGCATGGTCAACCCTCTGGTCAACAACCTGCCGGCCTTCCTGGCGGGGGCCAGTGGTGTGGAATCGGGGTTCATGATCGCGCAGTACACGGCGGTTTCGCTGGTGGCGCAGAATCGTCGTCTGGCGGCGCCCGCCAGCCTCGACGGGGGCATTACCTCAGGTTTGCAGGAAGATACTTTGTGTCACGCCACGCCTGCCGTACTCAAGGCTCAGGCGATTGCCGAGAATCTGCAGATGATCCTCGCCATCGAACTGCTCGCCGCTTGCCAGAGTTACGACCTTCTGGGTTCTGAGCTCCCGGCAGCACCCCGTACCACCGCCTTGTACCTCGCCTTGCGCCGGGAGATTGCGCGTTACGCCGACGATCGCCCGTTGGGCCAGGATATGGCTGAGGCCGCGCGTTTTATCCAGCAGCAGACGCCTCGGGCACTGGTTGAAGCAGGCCAGTTGCAATTGGTGGCGTAAACCGCCCGCTTGCTCCAACAGGATCACGCAGATCCGTTGGAGTCGGGCTTGTCCGCGAAACGTGCAACGCGGTGCGTCAGGTGCACCGCGTCACCGTTCTTCGCGGGCAAGCCACGCTCCCACAAGTGCGTGTTCGCCGAGCGACAGCATGTTGGTTTTCAGAGAAAACATTCGATATAAAAAAATATAATTTGTAGGTCGATTGCTTATCCGTTGGCGTCAAAATTAATTTTCTTTTTGGAACATATACCTACAAGTCATGATGTCGGATTTAAGGTGTAAATCATAAATTTGACACTTTTCCAGCTTTTTGAAATTATCAGTTTAAGTTTTTTGCTTGACGATTCTTTGTTTGCCCCTTCGTTCCACTCTCTTTGTTAACCCTATAACTCCATGTTCACGCCGGGCGGTAGCGTTGCCGGTGGCCTGGTCTTGCCTGCTTTTCATTGCACGTGTGCTTCTTCTGCTTGATGGACTTTCCAGATTGGCGTCGGACGGTCTCTGTGTGTCGATCCAAAATCAGGGAGCTTCATCATGTTTACAGAGTCCATGGAAATCGAGTGTGGCTGCGTGATTGGCGGCGCAGGGCCGGCGGGTATGGGGTTGCTGTTCAATGCCCTGAAAAGCGGCACATTGGCGCAGCTGGCGCGCGATGGTTTGATCATTGTTGACAGCAGTCCGACGCCCGGCGCGGGTTGTCTGGGGGATTACCGGATTACCGCCAACTCGGTAGGTGACGTCTTTCTCGACTGTCTGCGCCATCCGGCATTACGGGAGATTTTCGAACCATTGGAGGGCGCGCTCGCCTACTGGCGCGTTCGCTACCAGGCACAAAGCGCGCTGCCGCTACCCGATATCGGCCAATTGCTGACTGAGGCCTCGAGCCTGTTCCTCGAACATATCGTCAGGCACTACGGGGTCAAGCTTTGGCACAGCAGCACCATTACTCAGGTAGTGGCTGGCAACGATGATTATGAAGTGTGGGTTGAGCATGAAGGGCATATCCATCTGATCCGCAGCCGTACGCTGGTGCTTAATCTCGGCGGCCGCCAGGACCCGCAACAATTGCTCGACGGTCTGGCAGATCAGGGTTTGTACGTTCCCCCCTCGGCAATCATTCACGGCGCGGACCGGTTGTTGCGGATGAATTCGGTACAACTGCGCCAGCTATTCGCCGATGCCCTGGCCGGTGGCAAGGGTATTACCCTGGTCGGAGGTTCCCACAGTGCTTTCTCCATGCTGGAAAACCTTGCCGATGCGCTGGAGTTCGCCGGGTTGAAGACCCTCAATCTGGTGCATCGCTCGCCCATCCGCCTGTTTTATGAAAGTGCCGAAGAGGCGCGGCAGGTGGGCTATACGTTCAATCCGCAGCAGGATGTCTGTCCGGTAACGGGGCGCATCAATCGCTCCGGTGGTCTGCGTTATCGTGCTCGGGATGTGGGCAAGGCAGTGATGGATCGAGGTCGGGTCGGCAATACCGGGGTGAGCGTGCGCCTGCTTTCGACTCGTGAAGACCGGGAAGCGACGCAACAAGCCCTGGCCGAGTCATGCATGGTGGTGCAGTGCACCGGTTATCAACCGCGCCTGCCGGTCTTGCAGCGTCGCGATGGCTCAATGATCAGGTTGCGCGGGGCCAAGGGCGGGCTGGACTCCGATCCCAGTGGCTGTCCGATTGACGAATACGGCCAGCGCCTGCAGGGCCTGCATCTGTTCGGCCTGGGCGCAGGCCTGGGAGTGGATCCGCTGTTGGGTAGCGAGGCGTCGTTCGAGGGACGTATCTATGGGGTCTGGCAATTCCATCACGACGCCAGCCGCACAGTGATTGAGGCCGTGCTGGAGCGCCTGAGCCCGAGATCAAGAGAGATCAATGTGGCTGTACCCAATCTGGTTGAGCGTCTGGAAAGCGGCTTGCCGTTCCTGTTCCCCGGCTTGAGTGGCATCAAGACCTGACTCCCCTCCAGGGCTTGATTGCCTTTTCCCGGAAGCCTTTGGCTTTCCGGGATTTTTTTTGCGCTCGACAGGGCCCGGTTTATTTTCAATGATGGTTGTCATGCTATGGGCTTGCCGGGCATTGACTATGCTCGGCGTTGGTCTGCAACTTTATCGATTGACTCGAGGTGGATGGCAATGCGAATTCTGATCGTGGGTGCGGGGGCCATTGGAGGCTATTTTGGCGGGCGTCTGCTGGAAGCAGGGCGCGATGTGACCTTTCTGGTACGGGCCGGGCGTGCCGAGGAACTCGACCGTGACGGGCTGGTAGTGCGCAGCCCTCTGGGCAATATCCTCTACCCGTCGCCGCCGCATGTTATGACTGAAATGCTTGGCGACGGCTATGACCTGATTGTGCTCAGTTGCAAATCCTACGATCTGGACGCGGCCATGGAATCGTTCGCTGCGGCGGTCGGTCCCGAGACCCTGATCCTGCCGCTGCTCAATGGCATGGCCCATATCGAACGCCTGAGCGAGCGCTTCGACCGCGTCAATGTGCTGGGAGGGCAATGCCTGATTTCCCTGGACCGTGATGCTTCTGGAGCGATCCTGCACCTCAACGACACCAATCAGCTGTCATTTGGCGAGCTGAGCGGCGCTACCACTCCGCGTATCCTGCGAGTAGCCGAAGCCCTGGCAGACGCCGGATTCGATGCCAGCCTGAGCATGCGCATCGTTCAGGAAATGTGGGAGAAATGGTGCTTTATTGCCACTGGCGCCGGTATTACCGGGTCCATGCGCGCCAGTATCGGCGATGTCCTGGCGTCCGGCGGCGAGGCCGTGGTTATCCGTCTGCTCAATGAATGCGCATCGATCGCTGATGCGGCCGGTCATGCGCTGCGTCCTGAAGTGCGCCAGCGTTTTCTGACGATGCTGACGACCCCCGGCTCGAAAATGACCGCGTCCATGTTGCGCGATATCGAGCGCGGTGCGCCGATCGAAGTCGAGCATGTACTGGGCGACCTGATCAAGCGCCGCGCGGTCTTGGGCCAGACTGCTACTGCCTCGAACGTCCTGGATTTTGTCTGTCTGCAGCTCAGGTCTTACGAGACCCGACGCCTGCGCGAGGGGCATTGATCACCAGCAGGGTTTACGGCAATTACACCTGCTAGGCTTAGAGCGTCATCGACGTCCCTATGAGAGGTTCCCAGCTATGCCGGTCAAGCACGATTTATTCAAGGACTTGGGATTTACCAGGGAGCAGGTTGCGCAGCGCAGCAAGACTGACAGAAAGCTCAACCAGCTATTGGTTGACTATAACGGGATAGACGCCGAAATCCTCGCCACCGAGGCTGGAGCGGCAGGCAGTGTCAGCGACGAGCAGTTGATCAAGCTCAAGGAGAAGCGCCTGCGTATCAAGGACGGCATCATGCAGCACATGCAACAGACCTGAAGCCGGTCGGCGGACGAAAAAAAACGGCATCCACTGGATGCCGACTGGCCGCGACCCGCCACGGGCAAGTGGCAGGTCGGCATCGAATAAGCTGGGTGCCGCTATGAATTCATTGTGGGTCTTGCTGAGGGGCGAGTTCCGCCTGGATGCGTTTGTAGATTTCTTCGCGGTGCACGGAAACATTTTTCGGGGCATTGATTCCCAGGCGTACCTGAAGACCTTGAACGCCAAGAATCGTGACGGTGATCTCGTCACCAATGTTTATGCTTTCGCCTACTTTGCGGGTGAGTATCAACATAATCTTTTCCTTGATGGCCTCTTGAAATGCCTCTACCAAGAGGCTGGCGTGTGCCTTTACGTGGTGATTGTTGCCGACTGCATCCAAATGCGTCCATCAGTATGACGTTGTTACGGTAAATTAAATTCCCTTGTCATTTCCCTGTCACCGATATTTGCGTCATCGGCTTGACGGCGGTGCCAATTCTGCCTGTTTTGTAGCGCAAATGCCCGTATTTACTGGTGCATGCCCAAAGTCGTCTGTTTCATCGCTGAAAAAATGGCCTCTGTCACAGCTTGACGTGGCACGGGGCCCAGACGCTGGCATGCGGACATCATCCAATGACTCTCAGCGTATGCGAGATTTCGTGGTTTTGCCCGAACCTTGCCATCCAATAGACAAAAAAAGCGAAAAAATGAGTAGGGTAATCGCTTTTTCTTTGGTGAAATTTTCTTAATCCAAGCAGGGGATTTGATACGCAGGTCTGTAGGAGATATCTGGTAGACCGCGAGGCGTGCTGTCAGGCAGTAAACGCGATGGTCTTGGTCTGGCGAGGAGAAGCGAGCCGGTGGAGCCTGCAGGAGCTGCCGAAGGCTGCGAAAACGGTGTGGTACCGGTTCGCAGCCTGCGCCAACTCCTGCATGTCATGCATTGGCCGCGGTATCAGACCACCATCGACAACAGCATGATGAAGATGATGCCGACTACCGACAGGATGGTTTCCATCACGGTCCAGGTCTTGAAGGTCTCGGTCACGGTCATGTTGAAGTACTGCTTGACCAGCCAGAACCCGGCGTCGTTGACGTGGGACAGGATCAGCGAACCTGCGCCGGTCGCCAGCACCAGCAACTCGCGGTTGACCCCTGGAATCAGGCCGACCACAGGGGCGACAATACCGGCACCGGTAATGGTTGCCACGGTTGCCGAACCGGTCGCCACGCGAATAACTGCGGCCACCAGCCAGGCCAGCAGGATCGGGTTGATCTGTGCCTGCACCGCCATATGACCAATGACGTTACCCACGCCGCTGTCCACCAGCATTTGCTTGAAGCCACCACCGGCTCCGACGATCAGCACGATGGCCGCAACCGGCGACAGGCTCTGGTCCAGCAGCTTGATGATCTTGGTACGATCAAAGCCACGGGCGGCACCGAAAGTGTAAAAGGCCAACAACAGAGCGAACAGCAGGGCAGCGATAGGGTGGCCGATCAGGTCCATCCAGATGCGGAAGGTATTGTCGGCAGGCAGGACCACGTCCGACGCTGTCTTGAGCAGCATCAGGAATACGGGCAGCAGGATAGTCACCAGGGTGATACCGAAACCAGGCAGGTTTTCGGTGCTCGATTCCTTGGCGATCTGGTCCATCAGCTCCTGTGAAGGCGTGCCGGGAATGTACTTGGCAATCCACTTACCGAAGATCGGACCGGCAATCATGGCCGTCGGCAGGGCAACGATCAGGCCGTAGAAAATGGTCTTGCCAATATCAGCGCCGAAGATGCCGATGGCCAGCAGCGGACCCGGGTGCGGCGGCACCAGGCCGTGTACCGCCGACAGGCCAGCCAGCAGCGGAATACCGATCTTGACGATGGACACGCCGGTACGACGCGCAACGATGAACACCAACGGGATCAGCAGGACAAAACCGATCTCGAAGAACAGTGGGATCCCGACCAGAAAGGCCGAGAGCATCATGGCCCAGTGCACTTTGTCTTTGCCGAAGGTGCGGATCAGGGTCTGGGCGATCTGGTCGGCGCCGCCTGAGTCAGCCATCAGTTTGCCGAGCATGGTACCCAGGCCAAGGATGATGCCGACGAAACCGAGGACGCCGCCGAAGCCGTCCTGGAACGATTTCATGACTTTTTCCACAGGCATGCCCGAGGTCAGGCCGAGGAAACCGGCAGCGATAGTCAGTGCTACAAAAGGGTGGACCTTGAAGTTGGTGATCAGCAGCACCAGACCGATAACGGTCACTAGCGCGTCGACCAACAGGTACGTCTCATGGGTCATACCGAACATGGGTGTGTCTCCAGTTGTCTTTATGTTTTTTATGGAGCTGTTGCGCAGCGCTGGCTATGTCACATGGCCAAGACAGCGCTGTCTTTGTCGCTCACGCCTTTAAAATCATGAGGCGCTGGCGACTTGGGACTCTTTCCACCAGTTGGCTGCCTGCACGCCCAGGGTCTCGATGGACACCTTGGCATCTACCTTGGCCACCAGGGTATTGGGCTCACCATTGGGCGGTTGCAGCGTAGCGAACTGGCTGTCTACCAGGCTGGCGGGCATGAAATGGCCGGGGCGATGCTGGATGCGATCGATGGCCAGTTCCTTGGTCAGTTCCAGGAAGACAAAACCCAGACCCGGCACGGCAGCGCGCAGACGGTCACGGTAGATTTTCTTCAGGGCGGAGCAGGTCAGGATCGGCAGTTCGCCATTGGCCACGGCGGTCTGTAGTTGTTTACCAAGGGTATCGAGCCAGCCGGAGCGATCTTCATCATCAAGGGGGATGCCGGCGCTCATCTTTTTGATGTTGGCCTCAGGATGAAAGGAATCGCCTTCGATCAGGCGGCCGCCGGTGTGTTGGGCAATGGCTGCGCCGACAACGCTTTTACCGCAGCCGGCAACGCCCATTACAACCAGGGCAGGTATAGCAGTTTTGGAGTTAGTCACAGTGTGCACCTCTCTGGAGACAGCGCTGTCTTTACTGCGTCGCAGCAAGACCAGCTCAAGCCGTTCCAGTCGTTGTCATTGTTTTGGTACGTCCTTGCACGACTCCGGATCGTTATCAATCCAGTCAAAATCGTTGTCATGGTCCATAAGACAGCGCTACCTTAGAGTTCATTGGCCTGGTTTGGCAAGTACAATGCTGCTCTTTACTCTAGTTGGATATGCATGACTCGCATGGGTTCCCGTTCTACCGGTCGTCCGACGCTCAATGAAGTGGCGCGGCTTGCGGCTGTTTCTCCTATTACCGCATCACGCGCTCTGCGCGGGGTTACTACGGTCGCGCCGGAGCTGGTGGAAAAAGTTCGTGCGGCCGCGCAAAGCCTGGGTTACGTCGCCAATCCTGCAGCCCGTGCCCTGGCCTCGTCCCACAGCCAGACGGTGGTGGTACTTGTGCCATCGTTGTCCAACCAACTGTTCATCGAGACCCTCGAAGCGATTCAGAACGTCCTGCGGCCGCGCAGTCTGGAAGTTGTGATCGGCAACTACCACTACTCACCGGTAGAGGAAGAGAATCTGCTGCGCAATCACTTGGTCAACCGGCCTCGGGGACTGCTGCTGACCGGTTTCGATCACACTCCGGCCCTACGTCAGTTACTGGCCGCCAGTGGTATTCCCTGCGTACACATGATGGAACTGGACCCGGCGCGGGGCGCCTATTGTGTCGGCTTCTCCCAGGAGCAGGCTGGTGCCCGGGCCGCCCGTCATCTGCTTGACAGCGGCCGTCGGCGCCTGGCCTATGTTGCGGCACAGCTCGACCCTCGCGTGGTTCGGCGTGGCAATGGTTTTCGCGAGGTGTTACAGGCGGCGGGGCTTTATGACCCGCAATTGGAAGTGATGGTGCCAGAGCCTTCGTCCATAGGCCTGGGCGGAGAGTTGTTCGCCCGACTGTTAGAGCAACATCCTGATGTCGATGGGATGTTCTTCTGTAACGACGACCTTGCTCAGGGCGCGTCTCTGGAAGCGCTGCGGCGGGGCATTGCGATTCCCCGGCAGGTGTCTCTGGTGGGCTTCAACGACCTGCCGGGGTCGGCCCATATGGTCCCGCGTCTGACCTCTATCCGCACGCCGCGCCAGGAAGTCGGCCAGCGCGCCGCGCAGTTACTGCTTGGCTTGATCGATGGTGTGCCTCAGGAATCGGAAGTGGATCTGGGATTTGAGCTGGTGGTGCGGGAAAGCTCGTAAGGCGAGTCAGGTGGATGAATTCTTTGTGGGAGCGGATTCATCCGCGAAGAAGTACGCACAATCACGAAATTTTCGCGGATGAATCCGCTCCCACATAATTCGCTCCCACTACCGCTCTCACACCCATTCACGCTCGGTTGTCAGGGCTGACTCAGCGCCTCCTCAACCAACTCGATCCAATGCCGCACCGGCGTACGCCCGGCCCCGCCAAGATGAGTCTGGCAGCCGATATTGGCGGTGGCGATAACCTCGGGCTGGCCGCTTTCCAACGCATTCATTTTGTTGTCGCGCAGTTGCCGGGAAAGCTGCGGCTGGGTGATCGAGTAAGTTCCCGCCGAGCCGCAGCACAAATGGCTGTCGGGCACTGGCGTCAGGTTGAAGCCCAGTCGGGTCAACACCTGCTCCACGGCGCCGCCGAGCTTTTGTCCGTGCTGCAAGGTGCAGGGGCAATGCACGGCCAGGCGTAGTTCGCTGTGGATACCGAGGTCTTCCAACGGCTCGTCGCGCAGCACTTCCACCAGATCCTTGCTCAGGGCGCTGACACGCGCGGCCTTTGCGGCATAGGCCGGGTCGTCCTCGAGCAGGTGGCCGTAATCCTTAATAAAGGCCCCGCAGCCACTGGCGGTCTGGATGATGGCTTCGACAGCACCACTCTCTATATGGGGCCACCAGGCATCGATGGTGCGGCGGGCACGGTTCAGTCCGGTTTCCTGGGCGTTCAGGTGATAGTCCAGGGCGCCGCAACAACCGGCTTCCCTGACCGCTGTGACACTGATGCCCAGGCGATCCAGCACCCCAGCCGTGGCGGTGTTGGTATTGGGCGAAAGCGCCGCTTGCACGCACCCTTCGAGCAGCAATACCCGGCGGGCGTGGCGCGGTTCGGGCCGGGGCCCGGTTGTGGGGATAGTAGTGGGCAGCTCGTCGCGCAGGCGCTCGGGCAGCAGCGGGCGAAATGTCTGGCCGAGGCGGCTCAGGGACTTGAACAGCGTCGGATTGGGCAACACTGCCCGCAGGCCAGCACGCAGCAGACGCTGCCCCAGCGGTCGTGGCACCGAACTTTCCATGGCCGCCCGACCGATATCCAGCAAGTTGTGGTAATCCACGCCGGACGGGCAGGTGGTTTCGCAGTTGCGGCAGCTCAGGCAGCGGTCCAGGTGCAGCTGAGTCGTTGCGGTGGCCGGCTGGCCTTCGAGTACCTGCTTGATCAGGTAGATGCGCCCGCGCGGTCCGTCCAGTTCGTCGCCGAGCAACTGATAGGTCGGGCAGGTGGCGTTGCAGAAGCCACAGTGCACGCAACTGCGCAGGATGCGTTCGGCCTCTTCGGCTCGGGGCAGTTGGCGGGCGCCCTCACTCAGGGTGGTCTGCATGGTTCAGATCTCCGCGTACATGCGGCCCGGATTGAACAGGCCATGTGGATCGAGCCGGGCCTTGAGCTGACGCTGATAGTGCAACAGCGCTGGCGGCAGCGGCTGGAAGGGGCTTTCTTGCGGGCCGTGGCTGTAGCAGGTGGCATGCCCGCCTGCGGCGGCTGCCAGGGCCTGGATGGTCGGGCCATCAGCATCGGACTTCAGCCAGCGCTGGGCTCCGGCCCAATCAAGCAGTTGCGGGCCGGGCAGCTCCAGTACACCTGTGGCCTGGGGCAGTGACAGGCGCCACAGCGGCAGGCCATCGGTGAAAAAATCCAGACGCTGCTCGTTCAAGTCCTGCCAGTAACCTGGATCGATAAGCTCGCCGCCAAGCCGCTCATGAGCCGCTGCCACCGAACCTTCGCCCCCTTCCAGACGCAGGCGCAACAGGGTGCCGTCATGGCTGGCAGCGCTAATCGGCAGCGGCTGGCGCCCCCATTCCAGCAGTCGAGCCAGGGCCTGGGCGGCATTCATTTGCAGAGCGATGCTGCTGCACATTCGTGGCTTGGGCAGCACCTTGAGCGACACTTCGGTCAACAGGCCCAGGCAACCAAAGCTGCCGGTGAGCAGGCGTGACAGATCGTAACCGGCAACGTTTTTCATCACCTGGCCGCCGAAGTGCAGGTGCTTGCCCAGACCGGTGATCACCCGTGTGCCGAGGACGAAATCCCGCACCGAACCTGCCCAGGGGCGTCGCGGACCGCTCAACCCGGCAGCGACCATGCCGCCCACAGTGGCGTCGCCGAAGGTCGGCGGCTCGCAGGGCAGCATTTGTCCGGCGGCATCGAGCGCCGCGCATAGTTCGCTCAACGGCGTACCGGCCCGTGCCGTGACCACCAATTCGCTCGGCTCATAGCTGACGATGCCGCGATGGGGCCGGGTATCCAGTATTTCTCCCGCGACTTCACGGCCGAGAAAGGCCTTGCTGTTGCCGCCCTGGATTCGCAGGGGCGTGGCGTTTTCAAGGGCATCGTTGACTTGCTGCAACAGCTGTTCGCTGGCATCGAAATCGACCATCAAAAGCGCTCCAGTTCAGGGAAAGGCAACTGGCCCTGATGGATATGCATGGCGCCAAACTCGGCACAGCGGTGCAGAGTCGGAATGTTCTTGCCGGGGTTGAGCAGGCCGAGGGGGTCGAAAGCCGCCTTGACTGCATGGAACAGGGTCAGCTCGTCGCTGTTGAACTGGGCGCACATCTGATTGATTTTCTCCCGGCCGATACCGTGTTCGCCGCTGATGCTGCCGCCGACCGCGACGCACAGCTCAAGGATCTTGCCGCCCAGGGCTTCGGCTCGTTCCAGCTCGCCGGGCTGGTTGGCATCGAACAGGATCAGCGGATGCATGTTGCCGTCACCGGCGTGGAACACATTGGCTACCCGCAGGCCATATTCCTGACCCAGTTCGGCAATGCCATTGAGCACCGCAGGCAAGGCGCGACGCGGGATGCTGCCGTCCATGCAGTAGTAATCCGGTGACAGGCGCCCGACGGCCGGAAAGGCATTCTTGCGCCCGGCCCAGAAGCGCACGCGCTCGGCTTCGTCTCTGGCCTGGCGCAGTTCGGTGGCTCCGGCTTCGGTCAATACCGCGCGTACCCGCTCGCAATCGGCGTGCACGTCGGCTTCGACGCCATCCAGCTCACACAACAGAATGGCTGCGGCGTCGACCGGATAGCCGGCATGGATAAAGTCCTCGGCGGCGCGAATCGCCAGGTTGTCCATCATCTCAAGGCCCCCCGGAATGATCCCGGCGGCAATGATCTCGGCCACCGCGCGTCCGGCTTTGTCCACGCTGTCGAAGGCAGCCAGCAGCACCTTGGCAACCTGGGGCTTGGGCAGCAGTTTGACCGTGACTTCGGTGATGATGCCGAGCAAACCCTCTGAGCCGGTGAACAGCGCCAGCAGGTCGAAGCCCGGACTGTCCAGGGCATCCGAGCCCAGGCTCAGGTGTTCGCCCTCGATAGTGAGAATGTCCACCTTGAGCAGGTTATGCACGGTCAGGCCGTACTTGAGACAGTGCACACCGCCGGCATTTTCCGCGACATTACCGCCGATGGAACAGGCGATCTGCGACGACGGGTCCGGTGCGTAGTAGAGGCCGTAGGGCGCTGCGGCCTGGGAAATCGCCAGGTTGCGCACCCCCGGCTGGACCCGCGCCAGGCGCGCATCCGGGTCGATATGCAAGATGCGATTGAAGCGCGCCATCACCAATAACAGGCCTTTTTCCAGGGGCAGGGCGCCGCCGGACAATCCGGTGCCCGCACCACGGGCCACCACTGGCACCCGACGCTCATGGCACAGCCTGAGCAGCACCTGTACCTCTTCCATGTGCCTGGGCAGGGCCACCAGCATGGGCGTGGTGCGATAGGCGGACAGGCCATCACACTCATAAGGCCGCAGTTCCTCAGGGCTGGCGAGGATTTCCACGGCCGGCAGGTGCTGGCGCAGATCATCGAGCAGTTGTTGTTTATCGACGTCCGGCAGCACGCCGTCCAGTTGTTCGTCGTAGAGAATATTCATGACGGGCGGCTGACCCTGTGTTGTTCTTGTGGGTTGCAGCATAGCTGGCCCTAAACTCTGTGGAACCCGCTTTAGCCGGGAATACGCCTTCCCGACTAAAGTCGGTCCCACGGATGTCAGCCATCCGGAGGGCTGCGCGTTGCTTGACACTGCCCACCCAATCCTGCAACTTACGTATTGCGTAAACGGTTTACGATAAAAACAACAAGCGCTCGAGCAGGCACGCCCCATGGACCTCTTCACGTATTACCGCTCAACCTCCAGTTATCGCGTCCGCATCGCCCTGGCTCTCAAGGGGCTCGACTATCAAGCGATCCCGGTCAATCTGATTCGTGACGGCGGCGAGCAGCTCAAGCCCGAGTACCGGGCGATCAATCCACAGGGCCGGGTCCCGAGCCTGCGCACCGAGCAGGGCCGGGTGATCACCCAGTCGCCGGCGATCATCGAATATCTGGAAGAGCGCTATCCCGAAGTTGCCCTGTTGTCGTCCGATCTGATCGTACGGGCTTCCCAGCGGGCGGTGGCGGCCCTGATTGGCTGTGATATCCATCCCCTGCACAATGTTGCAGTGCTCAATCGTCTACGGGACATGGGGCATGACGAAACAGAAGTGGTCGCCTGGATTGGACACTGGATAAGCGAAGGTTTCAATGCCGTCGAGCAGCTGATCGCTGACGACGGCTGGTGTTTCGGCGCGTCGCCCAGTGTCGCTGACGTCTACCTGTTACCGCAGCTGTACGCGGCCCGCCGTTTCAATGTCGAGCTGAGCGCTTGCCCGCGCATCCTGCGGGTCGAACAACTGGCGCAGGGCCATCGGGCGTTCCAGCAAGCCCATCCGGATGCACAATCCGACAAGCCGGCGTAGTCTCTGTCTTATGAAAAGTTTTGGTCTGCAACTGATCTTCGGTGATTTCCTCGCTCGCAGCGTGCGAGGGATTCCCTGTGCGCCGCCCGCCGGAATGTGAGTTTCGCCTCCGTGCTTTCCCACTTTCCTGCAAGGAGCCAGACCATGGCTGATTTATACGAAAACCCGATGGGCCTGATGGGGTTCGAGTTTATCGAATTCGCTTCACCGATCCCCAACACCCTTGAGCCCGTATTCGAGATCATGGGTTTTACCAAGGTCGCGACCCACCGTTCCAAGAACGTCAGTCTGTACCGCCAGGGCGCGATCAATATCATCCTCAATAACGAGCCCCATAGCGAGGCGTCCTACTTTGCCGCCGAGCATGGTCCTTCGGTGTGTGGCATGGCCTTCCGGGTCAAGGATTCGCAAAAGGCCTACAACCGGGCGCTGGAACTGGGCGCGCAGCCGATTGAAATCGCTACCGGGCCGATGGAACTGCGGCTCCCGGCGATCAAGGGGATTGGCGGGGCGCCGTTGTACCTGATCGATCGCTTTGGCGAAGGCACTTCGATCTACGATATCGACTTCAATTTCATCGAAGGCGTGGACCGTCATCCGGTCGGCGCGGGCCTGAAGTTCATCGACCACCTTACCCATAACGTCTATCGCGGGCGCATGGCTTACTGGGCGAATTTCTACGAGAAGCTGTTCAACTTCCGCGAGATTCGCTACTTCGATATCAAGGGCGAGTACACCGGCCTGACCTCCAAGGCCATGACCGCGCCGGACGGCATGATTCGCATCCCGCTGAACGAAGAGTCATCCAGGGGCGCCGGACAGATTGAAGAGTTCCTCATGCAGTTCAACGGCGAAGGCATCCAGCACGTGGCGTTCTTCACCGACGACCTGATCAAGAGCTGGGACGCTCTGAAAGGCATGGGCATGCGCTTTATGACCGCGCCGCCAGAGACCTATTACGAAATGCTTGAAGGCCGCCTGCCCAACCATGGCGAGCCTGAAGCCGAACTGAAAAGCCGTGGCATCCTGCTCGATGGCTCGTCCGACGGTGGCGAGCGCCGCCTGCTGTTGCAGATTTTCTCGGAAACCCTGATGGGGCCGGTGTTCTTCGAGTTTATCCAGCGCAAGGGCGATGACGGTTTCGGTGAGGGTAATTTCAAGGCGCTGTTTGAGTCCATCGAACGGGACCAGGTGCGGCGTGGGGTGTTGACGACCGATTAAAACAGCCCGTTGGAGCGAATTGTGGGAGCGAATTCATTCGCGAATACGCCGGCGAATATTTACCGACTTTGCCGGCCCCTTCGCGGATGAATCCGCTCCCACAGGGGATCATCGCGAACGGTTATTGTGCGCCCCCCATCCGCGCACTGATCAGCTGCGCCGTCACCCGTAATCGCTGAGCGGCATCATTCTGGCGGGCATCGGTAAACACCGACGCCGAGCCCACCACCGTGATGACCCCGGCCAACTTGTGGCCCATGCTGAACAGCGGCGACGACACGGCGTTGACCCCCGCCATCAGCAGCCCGTGAATCTGATGCACACCGGTAGTGCGGATGTCCTCGCGGTGCTGTTCGATATCCTTGAGTTGCGCGGGCGTCAAGGACGCCGACTCGGTTTCGCGCAGGTTTCCCGTCTCATGGGCACCGAGAAAAGTATCAAAGACCAGCCCTGTAGAAGAGCCAAGCAGCGGCAATACCGAACCGACCTGGGTCACCAGGGTCACCGCTCCGCTGGACGGCTCGACATAAACCACGGTCGGCCCCTTGTTGCCCCACACCGCCAGGAAACAGGTCTCATTGAGTTCGTCGCGCAGGGCGGCCAGGTGAGGGGCGGTGATTTTCAGCACGTCCAGATGACCCAGCGCGGCCAGGCCGACATACAACGCCTCGCGGCCCAGGCCGTAATGATTGGTCACCGCGTCCTGTTCGGCGAAACCGCTGGCGATCAGCGCCTGCAGATAGCGGTGCACCTTGCTCGCGGGCATGTCGACGTGCTCGGCCAGTTTCGACAATGACGTCGAAGGCGCCAGCTCGGCCAGGGCCTTGAGAATACCCACGCCGACTTCGGCGGACTGGACCTTTTGCTGGCGCGGGCCAGTCGGGAGAGCAATGTCGTCGGTCATGAAGAACGGTGCGCCGGTCTGGAAAGGCTGCTTTATAGCTTGACCCGCTCTCAAACTCAAATTACGTTATTCGTAATCTGTTTACGATAAATGCAATTTCACTTGGATAATAACAAGAGGTCGAGATGTTCAGCCATCTATCCGGCGACTCGCCGAACGCCCCAATCAGTTATCAGAGCGGTTTTGGCAATCAGTTCAGCAGCGAGACCCTTGCCGGTGCCTTGCCCCAAGGGCAGAACTCGCCACAGCGCCACCCGCTGGGGCTGTACGCCGAGCAGTTTTCCGGCACCGCCTTCACCGTGCCGCGCAGCGAAGCGCGGCGCACCTGGCTGTATCGCATCACGCCGTCAGCCGCGCACCCGCAGTATCAGCCCATGGCCCGGCAGATCGTCGGGATGGAGCAGGGGCCGATTACGCCCAATCGCCTGCGTTGGAATGCCTTCGATATTCCCGCCGACCCCACCGATTTCCTCGATGGCCTGATCGCCCTGGCTGCTACCTCGGCGGCTGAGCAGGCCGATGGCGTCAGCGTCTATGTCTATCGGGCCAATGCCTCGATGCAGCGGACGTTCTTCAATGCCGATGGCGAATGGTTGATCGTGCCGCAGCTTGGGCGCCTGCGCATCATCACCGAGCTGGGCCTTTTGGATATCGCCCCACAGGAAATCGCCGTGCTGCCCCGTGGCCTGAAATTCAGTATCCAGTTGCTTGATGCCACGGCCAGGGGTTACGTCTGCGAAAACCATGGCTGCGCCCTGCGCCTGCCGGACCTGGGGCCGATCGGCAGCAATGGTCTGGCCAATCCGCGGGACTTCCTGGCGCCGGTTGCCTGCTTCGAAAACCGTGCCGAGTCGGTGATGCTGGTACAGAAATTTCTCGGTGAACTGTGGGAAACCCGCCTCGATCACTCGCCTTTCGACGTGGTGGCCTGGCATGGCAATAACGTGCCCTACAAATACGATTTGCGCCTGTTTAATACCCTCGGCACGGTCAGCTACGATCATCCTGATCCGTCGATCTTTACCGTACTGACCTCGCCCGGTGCGGTGCACGGCCAGGCCAACGTCGACTTCGTGATCTTCCCGCCGCGCTGGATGGTGGCGGAAAACACCTTCCGGCCGCCCTGGTTCCACCGCAACCTGATGAATGAATTCATGGGCCTGATCGACGGGGCCTACGACGCCAAGGCCGAAGGTTTCGTGCCCGGTGGCGCCTCGCTGCACAACTGCATGAGTGCCCACGGCCCGGACAACGCCACGGCAGAGAAAGCCATGGCGGTGGAGTTGGCGCCGCACAAGATCGAGCAGACCATGGCCTTTATGTTCGAGGCCGGCAAAGTGCTGCGTCCCAGCCGCCATGCCCTGGCCTGTGAGCAACTGCAAACCGATTACGATGCCTGCTGGAATGGTATGGCGAGAACTTTCAAGGAATCCGCGTTATGAGTCAGATTTTTCCGCGCAGCTGGGTGGCATCGGCCAACGGCCATCCCGACTTCCCGCTGCAGAACCTGCCCCACGGCGTTTTCAGTCGGGGTGACCTTGGCCCGCGGGGCGGGGTGGCCATTGGCGAGATGATCTTCGATCTGCAGGCGGCCCTGGCCCACGACCTGTTCAGCAATGACGCGCGCACCGCTGCCGAGGCGGCAAGTGCGGATCATCTCAATGCGTTCTTTGCCCTCGGTGCGGCCCATCGGCAGGCCCTGCGCCGGGAACTGTTGGCGCTGTTCGATGAGGCCAGCCCGCACTTCGAGCGCCTGCTGGCCCTGAGCCCCAGCCTGTTGCATCCCATGGACGAATGCCGCATGCACCTGCCGGCGCGGGTCGGCGACTACACCGATTTCTACGTGGGCATCCATCACGCCACTAACGTCGGCAAGCTGTTCCGCCCGGACAGCCCTCTGCTGCCCAACTACAAATACGTGCCTATCGGTTATCACGGTCGCGCTTCGACCCTGTGCCCGACTGGCAGCGAAGTCAAACGCCCCTACGGCCAGACTCTGGCGCCGGGGCAGGAAGTGCCGGATTTCGGTCCCTGCAAGCGTTTGGACTATGAACTGGAAATGGGCGTATGGATCGGTCCGGGCAATCCTGATGGCAAACCCATTGTGATCGGGGAGGCGGCCAGCCATATCGCCGGCTTCTGCCTGCTCAACGACTGGTCGGCCCGGGACCTGCAAGCCTGGGAATACCAGCCGCTGGGGCCATTTTTGTCGAAGAGTTTCGCGACCACACTGTCGGCCTGGGTGGTGACCCCCGAGGCCCTGGCACCGTTTCGTCGTGCTCAACCGCCGCGCCCGACGGGTGATCCGCAACCGTTGCCTTATCTCTTTGATGCGGCAGACCAGCAGGGCGGGGCGCTGGATATCGAACTGGAAGTGCTGTTGCAGACCGAGCAGATGCGCGCGCAAGACCTGCCGCCGCAGCGCTTGTCCTTGAGCAATACCCTGAATATGTACTGGACGGCCGCGCAACTGGTGGCCCATCACAGCGTCAACGGCTGCGTGTTGCAACCGGGCGACCTGTTCGGCACCGGCACACTGTCGGGCCCGAAGGCCGGGCAGCACGGCAGCCTGCTGGAGATGACCGAGGGCGGCAAGCAGGTGGTGGAGCTGGCCAGCGGCGAAAGCCGACGCTTTCTGGAGCATGGCGACGAAGTGATTCTGCGTGCCCGCTGCAAGGGCGATGGGCAGGTCTCCATCGGGTTTGGCGAGTGTCGCGGACGGATTGTCGGCTGATCAGTTGATACGGGCACAGGACTGATGTGGGACCGGCTTCAGCCGGGAAGAGGCAGGTATGGGCGATACACCTCTATCGGCTTCCCTATTGTCTTCCCGGCTGAAGCCGGTCCCACAGGTCATCATTCGACGATGACCCTCCTTAGCCAAACCCTTCCCGCAATGACCCCGACCGCGGCAGAAACCGCCCCTGCCGTTCACCCCGGGCCTGGCCATCGGCATAGCTCAAATGGCCATTGACCCACACCGCATCAATCCCTGCCGCCGCGCGCATGGGCTGCTTGAAGTCAGCAATATCGATTACTCGCTCGGCATCGAAGAGCACCAGGTCGGCGTGAAAGCCCTCCCTGATGAGCCCCCGCTCATGCAGGCCGAAGCGTGCCGCCGACAGGCCGGTCATTTTGTGCACGGCGCCGTGCAGGGGGAACAGGCCCTTGTCCCGGCTGAAATGGCCCAGTACCCGAGGAAAGGCGCCCCACAGCCGTGGGTGGGGGAACGGGTCTTCCGGCAGGCCATCGGAGCCGATCATGCTCAGGGGATGGCTGAGGATGCGTTCGACGTCCTGTTCGTCCATGCCGTAGTACACCGCACCGGCCGGTTGCAGCTGGCGGGCGGCGTCCAGTAGCGGCAGTTGCCAGTCGGCAGCGATTTCCTGCAAGTCACGACCGCTCTGCTCCGGATGCGGGGTCGACCAGGTGATGGTGATGCGGAAGGCATCGGTGACCTGCTTGAGGTCCAGGGTCGAGGAGCTGGCGGCATAGGGGTAGCAATCGCAGCCCACCGGATGACTCTGTGCCGCCTGTTCCAGGGCTGCGAGCAGTTGCGGGCTGCGTCCCCAGTTACCGGCCCCGGCGCACTTGAGATGGGAAATAATGACCGGCGCCCTGGCATGGCGGGCGATACCGAAAGCTTCATCCATGGCTTCCAGCACCGGCTCGAATTCGCTGCGCAGGTGGGTGGTGTAGACGGCACCGAAGGCGCCCAGTTCTTCGGCCAGTTGTGCGACTTCCGTGGTTTCGGCGCAGAAGGCTGAGGCGTAGGCCAGCCCGGTGGACAGGCCCAGGGCGCCATCTTCCAGGCTGTCGCGCAGTTGCTCGCGCATGGCGGCAATTTCGTCAGGGCTGGCACTGCGAAACAGGTCATCGAGATGGTTGTTGCGCAGGGCGGTATGGCCCACCAGCGCCGCAACATTCACCGCCGGGCGAGCCTCATCCACGGCGTCGCGATAGTCACGAAAGCGCGGGTAGACGAAGTGCTGTTGTGCGCCGAGCAGGTTCATCGGGTCAGGTGGTGCGCCCTTGAGGCTGACCGGCGAAGCGCTGATGCCGCAGTTGCCGACGATCACCGTGGTCACGCCCTGGCTGATTTTCGCCAGCATGTCGGGCTGGCGGATCACCACCGTGTCGTCATGGGTGTGCACATCGATAAAGCCCGGCGCCAGGACCCGGCCCGCCGCGTCGATCTCCCCGGCTGCCGACGCATCGACGAGGTTGCCGATACGCAGGATGCGGCCGTCATGAATCGCCACGTCGGCGCGAAAGCCCGGCGTATCACTGCCGTCGATCACCAACGCATCGCGAATGATCAGGTCATAAAGCATGGTTCAGTCTCCAAGCGGCAGGCCGTCGTCACCGCCGCGGTAGTCATCGAGGGCGAGCTTGATGCGCCGCAATCGCTCCTGATTGTCCTCAGGCGCCAGCAGCGCCAATTCAGTGGCCAGCACGTCGATGGTCAGCAGCATGCCGTAGCGCGCCGCCGTGGGTTTGTAAATGAAGTTGGTTTCGACGATCTGTAACGGCAGCACCACGTCGGCCAGTTGCCCCAGGGGCGAGTCTGCCTGGGTAATGGCGAGGATTCTGGCGCCGTAGCTCTTGGCCAGGGTCATTGCTTCCAGCAGTTCCGGGGTCAGGCCGGTGAGGGAGCAGGCCACCAGGCTGTGCTCCGGACCAAGGGTGGCGGCGATCAGACGCATCATCACCGGGTCGCGGCAGGCGGCAATGGGATAGCCCAGGCGCACCAGGCGGGTCTGCAATTCTTCGCTGCACAGGCTGGAACAGCCGCCCATGCCAAAGGCATGGATCATCCGGGCATCGCGCATAATGGCGGTTGCGGCAGCGAAACGCGCCTCGTCAAAGCCAGCCAGGTGCTGGCGCAAGGTGGCTTCGACATCGCCGACGATCTGGCTGAAAAACGCCGACTGCTCGGGGGCCTGTTCCGGGTTGAGAAAGCGGCTGCCGACACTGCTGGCCTGGGCCAGTTGCAGGCGAAGGTCGCGCAGGTCACGGCAACCGATGCTGCGGGCAAAACGCGACAGCGTCGCGCTGCTGACGTCGGCGCGGCTGGCCAGGTCGTCGAGGCTGGCACTGGCGGCGAAGGCCACATCGCTGAGGATCAGCCGGGCAATCCGGCTTTCCCCGGCACTGAATGACTCCTGGCGTGCGCGGATCTGGTAAAGAATGTCCACTCAGAGCACCTGTGCCAGGCCCAGGGTGAGGGCGAAGGCCACCACTGATATCAGGGTTTCCAGCACCGTCCAGGTCTTGAAGGTCTGTGCCACGGTCATATTGAAATACTCCTTGATAAGCCAGAAACCACCGTCGTTGACGTGGGAAAAAATCACCGAGCCAGCGCCTGTCGCTAACACCAGCAGCTCCGGGTGTGGATAGCCAAGGCCCATCGCCACCGGAGCGACGATGCCCGAGGCGGTGGTCATGGCCACGGTGGCAGAACCCGTGGCGACGCGCATCAGCGCGGCGAACAGCCAGCCCATGAGCAAGGGCGACAGATGAAAGTCCTGGGCCAGGCTGACGATTTCGTTGGTCACACCGCTGTCGACCAGAATCCTGTTCAAACCGCCACCGGCACCAACCAACAGCGTGATGCTGGCAGTAGGCGCCAGGCATTCGTTGGTGAATTTCAGAATCGAGTTGCGGTTGAAGCCTTGAGCAATGCCGAGGGTCCAGAAGCTTAACAAGGTGGCCAGCAGCAGGGCGATCACCGAGTTGCCGATAAACAGCAGGAAGCTGTTGAAGGCGGTACCCGGCGTGCTGATCAGATTGGCCCAGCCACCCAGCAGCATCAGCACTACGGGCAACAGAATGGTCGCCATGGTCAGGCTGAAGCTCGGCAGCTGTTGGCGCGGCTCACGGTCGAGGAACTGTTTGGCCAACGGGTTTTCGTCGGGCAACTGGATGCGCGGCACGATGAATTTGGCGTAAATGGGCCCGGCAATGATTGCCGTGGGGATGCCGATCAGGATCGCGTAGAACAGCGTCTGCCCCACCGAAGCCTGATAGGCCTGCACTGCCAGCATGGCTGCAGGATGTGGCGGCACCAGAGCATGGACCACCGAAAGGCCGGCGACCATGGGCAGGCCGACCATCAGAATCGACACGCCGACTCGCCGTGCCACGGTAAAGGCAATCGGTACCAGCAGCACGAAACCGACCTCGAAAAACAACGGCAGCCCCACCAGAAAGGCGATGCAGACCATGGCCCAGTGCGCGTTGCGCTGGCCAAAGCGATCAATCAGGGTGCGCGCCACCTGCTCGGCGCCGCCGGATTCGGCCATCATTTTGCCGAGCATGGTGCCTAGCGCCACCACCAGGGCGATATGTCCCAGCGTCTTGCCGACTCCGGTTTCGTAGGAGGCGACCACGCCACTGGCCGGCATTCCGGCGACCAGGGCGAGACCGACGGACACCAGCGTGATGACAATGAACGGATTGAGACGGTAACGGGCAATCAACACGATCAAGGCGATGATCGCGATGGCGGCGTAGAGCAGCAGCGAAATACCAGCAGAGGGCGGCATAGTGCGATTCCTTGCAGAGAGTGGCGGGCGAATGACTCGACGCTGACGGGGTCAGCCCATCGTCGAAGAGGCGCTTTGGGTAAATCTCGGCAGAGGTATCGCTAAGGGTTGTTGATACGAGGCATGGGCAGGGCAAGGGCGATAACAGGCATGCATTATTTTTATCTCTGTTTTCGTGATGAAAACAAATTACATTAAATGCAAAATAAAAATCAATTTATGAAATTAAATTTCTAGTTGTTTTGCCTCTACCTCTTGTTGGAGCCGGGCTTGCCCGCGAACCGGACGGCGCGCAGGGTTAGAAATCATGCATCAAAGCCTTCATGGGCAAGCCTCGCTCCAACACAGATCCGGCTTATTGCGATGCAACACTGAACCGCTCCCGATAGGCCTGTGGCGTCACCGCTACGCTGCGTAAAAAACAGCGGCGCAGGGTTTCTTCGCTGCCGAAACCGCAACGGGCGGCGATGCGCTTGAGGGGCTGATTGCTGTCAGCCAGCAGGCGCCGGGCGGCTTCGACTCGCAACTGTTCGACCGCTCGGGCCGGGGTGTTGCCAGTCTGGGCGTGGTAATGGCGAACGAAGCTGCGCTCGCTCATGCCCGCCTGGGCGGCGAGGGCGGTCACTGATAAATCTCCGGCGAGATTGTCCAGCATCCAGGCATGCAATTGGGCAAAACGGTCGTCGGTCTGCCGGGCGTTGAGTTGCTGTGACAGGGCCATGCTGAACTGCGCCTGGCCCCCCGGTCGCTTGAGAAACACTACCAGATCCCGGGCCACCGCCAGGGCCAGGGCGTGACCCAGGTCGGCTTCGACCAGCGCCAGGGCCAGGTCGATCCCGGCGGTCACCCCGGCTGAGGTCCAGAAGCGGCCGTCGTTGATAAAGATCGGGTCCGGGTCGACTTTCAAGGCGCGATAACGCTGGGCCAATAGCTCGCAGCTGTTCCAGTGAGTGACTACCCGGCGCCCGTCGAGCAGGCCGGTGGCCGCCAACAGGAATGCGCCGGTGCACACCGACGCGACGCGCCGTGCCTGACGGGCGTGATCGAGCAACCACTGCTGCAACTGGCTGTCTGCCACAGCAGCCTCGACACCCCGGCCCCCGGCCACCAGCAAGGTATCGCAAGGCAGTTCTGGGCCGGGCAGGGGAGCGGTCTGCAAACCCAGGCCAGCCGAAGACACGACGCCCTCAACCTGTGCAGCCACGACCTTCGTCAGGTAAGGCGTGCCTAGCCCCTGTTTCTGCGCCTGCAGATTGGCTGAGGCCAATACCTGCAAGGGGCCGGAAATATCCAGCAACTGCACATTGGGGTAGGCCAGCAGGTAAACGATGCGGGACATGGCGGTTGTTCGCATTGGCGTGAATTGTGGGTGTTGTGGCGTATCCGCCAAATCCTCTCAGGATAGAGTTTGCTTGTCCACACGATACTCGCTCCAACAACCCTTCATCTGAGAGGTACTTATGACGATCAATATCGGCCTGCTGGTCTTCCCCAACGTCCAGCAACTGGACCTCACCGGTCCTTACGAAGTTTTCGCCAGCGTGCCCGATATCAAGGTGCATCTGCTGTGGAAAAACCTCGATCCCATTGTCTCCAGCACCGGTCTGACCCTGCTGCCGACTTGCACTTTTGCAGACTGCCCGCCGCTGGACGTGATTTGCATCCCTGGCGGCCTGGGTATCGATGCATTGCTCGAAGACGGGCAAACCCTGGCGTTCGTCCAACAGCAGGCTAAAACCGTGCGCTACATCACTTCGGTCTGCACAGGGGCGTTGGTACTGGGGGCGGCGGGGTTGATGCATGGGCGGCGGGCAACCACACACTGGGCTTCCCAGGCGCTGCTGCAAGCCTTTGGCGCGACCGTGGTGCATGAGCGGGTGGTGCGGGACGGCAACATGATGACGGGCGGCGGAGTGACGGCGGGTATCGACTTTGCCCTGACCCTGCTCGCCGAGCTATTGGATGACCATCTGGCCCAGGTGGTGCAGCTGCATCTGGAATATGCGCCGCAGCCGCCCTTCAACGCTGGCCATCCGTCCACGGCTCCGGCTGACGTGCTGCAAACCGCCCGGCAACGCGGGGCTGCGGTCCTGGCCAATCGCCAGGCCATTGTCGAGCGCTGGCTTACCCGGCAGGCGTGAAACTGCTTATTTGGGGATCTCGTACCAACCCAGAAACATGTCCAGGGTCGCTTCCAGTACTTCGTCCTGACGGGCTTCGGGCAGGGGGGGCTCGTTCAGCGTGACTTGTGGCCAGAACGAGAAGGCCTTGAGCAGGGCGTGCAACTGATGGGCGGCGAAACTGGGGTCCACCGGCTTGAAGCGGCCGTCCTTTTGCGCATCCTGAACCCAGGTGGTGAAGCGTTCTTCACGCTGGTTCAGGCGATTGACCCATACCTGGGCACGATCGGGGGAGTGGATGGTCGCGCCAATGGCGACACGAGCCAGATCAAGGAAGTTGCTGTCGCTCAGGGTGTTCATCTTGACCCGCAGCTTGGCCCGCAACTGGCTGCGCAGGGATTCGCCGGGCTGGTAGGCGATCTCGTTCTGCTCGTCGGCCAGGGACCACAGGCGCATGAGGATTTCTGCGAACAGCTCTTCTTTGCTCGGGAAGTGGTTATAGACAGTGCGTTTGGATACCCCGGCGGTGGCGGCGACTTTGTCCATGCTGGTGATTTCGAAGCCGTTGCTGCGAAATTCGGCAATGGCAGCCTGGACAATGGCTTCGCGTTTACGATCGGTGAGGCGTTCCGGGGCTTTCATAAGGCTCTGCTTCAAACATGCGTTTCGAGAAAAATTACACTCAGCAGTTTACTTGCTGTCGACGATGATGCAAGCTATAAAAACTACACTGTGTAGTGTAATGCATTGTTACATTTCTTCAGGTCGGTAAACGAGCGAAACTCGACCGGCGACCTGAAGTGCAGGCACCCAGGAGTCCGCAGCGCATGGCCACGATAAAACGCACCCCCGACGCCCCTCAATTGCCCACCCTGCAGCAACAGAACGGGCGCTATCGCAACCCTGTGCCGATGAACCCATCGGGTTTGCTCAGAACCCTGGGCATCTTCTGGGACATGACCTTCAACAAGCCCAAGCACACCCGTCCGGCGGGCAAGATCCCGGTGCAACCGCTGTCGCGCCAGCAGTTGTTGGCCGCGCCGGATAACACCGTATATCGCCTCGGTCATTCTACTGTCCTGCTCAAGCTGCGCGGTCAGTTCTGGCTGACCGACCCGGTATTTGCCGAGCGCGCGTCGCCGGTGCAGTGGGCCGGGCCGCAGCGTTTCCATCAGCCGCCCATCAGCATCGAAGAGCTGCCGCCGATCAAGGCGGTGATTCTTTCTCACAACCATTACGATCACCTCGACCATATGGCGATCAAGGCCCTGGAGGCCAAGACCGAGCATTTCCTCGCCCCCCTGGGCGTGGGCGATACCCTGATCGAATGGGGCGTGCCGGCCGACAAAGTCTCACAACTGGACTGGTGGCAATCGGCAGAGATCGGTGGCATGCGCTTCGTCGCCACGCCGTCGCAGCATTTTTCCGGGCGCAGCCTCAGTGATGGCAACCAGACCCTGTGGGCGTCCTGGGTCATGCTCAATGGCGACCAGAGGATCTTCTTCAGCGGTGATACCGGTTATTTCGACGGCTTCAAGCGTATCGGCGAACAGTACGGTCCGTTTGATCTGACGCTGATGGAAACCGGTGCCTACAACGTCGAGTGGCCCAATGTGCATATGCAGCCGGAGGAAACCCTGCAAGCCCATATTGATTTACGTGGCCGCTGGCTGCTGCCGATCCATAACGGCACCTTCGACCTGTCCATGCACACCTGGCACGAACCCTTCGACCGCATCCTGGCCCTTGCCTGGGATAAGAACATTGCCGTGACGACGCCGATGATGGGCATGCCGTTCTACCTGCAATTCCCCAGTCAGGGAGAAACCTGGTGGAAGGCTGTGGATCAGGTCGATGATGTGCTGGAACTGGCCCCTGCCAATGAGATATCGGACCACGGCTGCCGCCGCTGGCGGATACGCAGGGAAGGGCGACACGCTTGATCTGAAAAAAAACCGCCATGGCCAGGCGGTTTTTTTTTGCCTGGTAGTTGCCCCGGGGGCGAGTGCGTTTGGTACGACATTGCCCGTGCTAGACGCGTTGCTTGTTTGCGGTAACGCGGTGGTCAATTTGAGTAGCAAGCTTGCTATTACGGTCATTCATCGCCGAAGCGTCGTTTCTCGTTTTTAGCCATTTGACAGCAGGCAAATAGCTGTCAATAATCCCTGAAAATGTTGTACGACGACGTATGACGACAATAAAAATAACATAACAGGGAATGTCATATGACCATAGAGTCCGATGTCATCGCTTCGCCTTCACTCTTTCGAAGTTCATTTTCTCGCGTTATACCCCCTCTATCTCAGCCTCTGATCCGCCGCTATTCACGGCTGTTATGTTTCCCGAATTCAGCTTTCGGTTAGTTCGGCTGACGATTTATCCCCCCTGATCAGCAGGGTATTTCAGGTCCTTCTATTGCCTGTCGCTCGTTTTACGGCGGCGGAGGGATTCGTTTTGTCTAAAGAAAGGAGCACAACAATAATGACAACTCCCAGCACCCGTTCATTGGTTCTTCTAGGCGCGAGCAGTCTGGCAATGTTTCTGCCAATCCTTAGCCAGGCCGAAGGCTTTATCGAGGACAGCAAAGCCACGCTCACCCTGCGCAATGCCTACTTCAACCGCAACTTCACCAA
>NZ_JBGLYM010000110.1:0-337 GCF_047303955.1 Pseudomonas sp. Pseusp88
CATTTCGGAAAATCTTTCCACTTACAATATTCCACTCCGGACTTGGTAAAGCGAAAAGCGAAATTTACTCGCTGGTGTGTCATGCAGGAAATTGCAAATGATATAAGCATATAAAAAAAGATGCATGACATGATTCGCCAAGGCTGACTCATTCCTTCGTACACTGAATACATGATGAGCGAACCACCAATGATTAGCGCGTTCATAAATACAAACATGCAGTTGGCTATAAATGTATTGTAGTTGCGCGCCCGTATCGACCACCCCAGTAGCTCCGGCTCATGGGCATACGTCCATTTCAGCTGGGGCGGTAGTGCAGGCGGTTTAATAAAATTGA
>NZ_JBGLYM010000111.1:0-326 GCF_047303955.1 Pseudomonas sp. Pseusp88
TTCGGCTGCTTCCTGATCATGATCATCATCCTTGCGGTGCTGGCGCTGATCGTGGTCAAGGCCCTGGCCGAGAGCCCCTGGGGCATGTTCACGGTACTGGCGACCATTCCAGTGGCGATGTTCATGGGCATTTACATGCGCTACATCCGCCCGGGCCGCATCGGCGAGATCTCGGTGATTGGCGTGGCCCTGCTGCTGGCCTCGATCTGGATGGGCGGGCAGATTGCCGCCAACCCGGCGTGGGCGCCGATGTTCACCTTCACCGGCGTGCAGATCACCTGGATGCTGGTGGGCTACGGTTTCGTCGCTGCCATGCTGCCGGTCTG
>NZ_JBGLYM010000112.1:0-323 GCF_047303955.1 Pseudomonas sp. Pseusp88
ATCGCCCTGGCGGCCCTGGTCGTCCAGGGTACCGTAGGTGCTGAAGTTGTGCGTCACCTGCTTGATCAGGCGGGCGACTTCCGCGTTGAAGTTGAACAGCGCCAGGCCAAACAGCGTGTCGGGTTGCGTGGCCTGCCTGCACAGCCACTGCTGGCCGTTTTCGCCATTGCCCAACAGGGTGTAAAGGGCGTGGGCGGTTTCCAGCAACTGGCTGGCCTGACCCTCCTGGCAGGTGTCGTGGTAGATCGCCTCGGCGCTGGGGCTGAGTTGGTCGAGCCAGATAAGCAGGTCATGTTCGCTGCGCTGGCAATGCTCTTGCAGGC
>NZ_JBGLYM010000113.1:0-304 GCF_047303955.1 Pseudomonas sp. Pseusp88
TGCCCGGAGCCAAGAGCGCTGACGATCACGGCACGCCGGTGCTGGCCCGGCCCGGCTTTGTCTATGTGTTCTACCAGGGCAAGGCGTGGCGCGAGCTGGAAGTGCGCCTCACCGACGGCAAGACGACCTATCACGATGTGAACATTGCCCGTTATCGCCAGGAAACAGGGTTCATCAATGGCGAGCGTACCGCCACGGGCCAACCTCTGGAAGACATCTGGCTGCCCGCCCGCTGGAATGATCAGCCGGTACGCGATCTGCAGCTGTGTTTTTCTGAAATACAACTGCCTGCCGCTCGCCTGCA
>NZ_JBGLYM010000114.1:0-304 GCF_047303955.1 Pseudomonas sp. Pseusp88
TGGCCACGATCACCGCGTCCAGGGTGGTTTGCTGGTCCGGGGCGGGGGCGTTCCTGTTTTCCAGCTGCGCCAGTGCGCAGCCGCGGAAGTGGCCATCGCCGCGGTTGCGCGCGGGTTCAGCGGGTACCTGATACGGCTGGCACGCGCGCTCCAGGTCGGAATCGGGCCAGAGCATGCGGTGCAGGGGTATGTCGGGGTCATTGATCAACGCGTTGAGCCACGCCTGACCAGCACTGGCCCTGGGGCTATAGAAGCTGACGCCGCTCACCGCATCCACGACGTCGCCGCCCAGCGCCAGCGGGTC
>NZ_JBGLYM010000115.1:0-296 GCF_047303955.1 Pseudomonas sp. Pseusp88
ATAACCATGAAGGGGAATAATTATAAAACCAACTGGAGTCTTAATGTTTTCTGCAAACGAAAACAAAAAGACCGAGTGGCCGAAGTCATCCGGCCGTATTTACTACCAAACGTTCCCTTTATCAGGGCCAAGGTAAACGTGCCAATGAGTACGGACTAATCTTGTCTCTATCAGGAACCCTGCAACGCCCCAGTGTGGTGGGCAGAGCGATGCAGTACCCCGGTCACCGCAACCCGAGAGCCTCGACAGGTTTCTGGGTACAGATCCAGTTACACGCCGGCCTGGCGGGCATGGCC
>NZ_JBGLYM010000116.1:0-296 GCF_047303955.1 Pseudomonas sp. Pseusp88
CGACATGACTACGACGCTTACGGCCGACGCGGCAGGCTTGATCTCTTAAGCGTTGGCCCTGGGATTTGCGTGGCAGCGAAGGAGAGACGCCGAGCGCGCGCACACTGAGGCTCAAATGAACTACGTAAGACAACAGACGCAAGAGTTCGGCCTTAACGAGACAGAAGATGCAAAACTCGTGAAAAACGTGCAAAGAGCTCAGGGCCCCATTGAATGGGTACAAGTGGCCGCCTCCAGGCAGGGTCAATTGCTAATATTCGACATTCGCTCGGCCGAGGATTTTCAGTGGTTTAGCG
>NZ_JBGLYM010000117.1:0-293 GCF_047303955.1 Pseudomonas sp. Pseusp88
GCCCGCTGGAATGATCAGCCGGTACGCGATCTGCAGCTGTGTTTTTCTGAAATACAACTGCCTGCCGCTCGCCTGCACCGTCTGGAACAGGACGCCGGGTTACGGGGCCAGCGCTGCAAAACCCTGCAAGACCTGACCTGTACAACCCAGCGTATCAACGACCTGTATACCCGCAAGCCCGATGGCAAGGACATGCTCGAGGCCTTCTCCAACTTCAATGTCCGCAACTACGTCAGCAGCGCCATAATGGCCCCGGCCACCGCCGTTAAACGCAACCTTGAAAGCGGCTGTTT
>NZ_JBGLYM010000118.1:0-293 GCF_047303955.1 Pseudomonas sp. Pseusp88
AGTAAAGCGATAGGCAAAGTTCATTTTCTGATGGGTCATGCAGGAAATTGTAAATGATATAAGTGCATAAAAAAAAATGCAGGACATGGTTCGCCAAGGCTGACTCAATACTTCGTATACGGAATATAGAAACATCGAGCAACCAAATATTATGATGGACATGGCTGCAAACATGCAGTTGGCTACAAACGTATTATAATTACGCGCTCGTATTGTCCACCCCAGTAGCTCCGGCTCATGGGCATACGTCCATTTCAGCTGGGGCGGTAGTGCAGGCGGTTTAATAAAATTGA
>NZ_JBGLYM010000119.1:0-292 GCF_047303955.1 Pseudomonas sp. Pseusp88
CTCGGGTTGCGGTGACCGGAGTACTGCACGGCCCTGCCCACCACACTGGGGCGTTGCAGGATTCTTGGTAGGGCCAGGATTAGTCTGTACTCATTGGTACGTTAACCTTGGCCCTGATAAAGGGAACGTCTGCTAGTAAATACGGCCGGATGACTTCTGCGACTCGGTCTTTTTGTTTTCGTTTGCAGAAAACATTAAGACTCCAGTTGGTTTTATAGTTATTTCCCTTCATGGTTATGCTGTACTTTAAGTCGACCACCTCCCTGTTGGTCGCAATGGCGAGCTGGGTGAT
>NZ_JBGLYM010000011.1:0-156868 GCF_047303955.1 Pseudomonas sp. Pseusp88
TGGAGCGGGAAACGAGACTCGAACTCGCGACCCCGACCTTGGCAAGGTCGTGCTCTACCAACTGAGCTATTCCCGCAATGTGGCGTCCCCTAGGGGACTCGAACCCCTGTTACCGCCGTGAAAGGGCGGTGTCCTAGGCCACTAGACGAAGGGGACACACGTACAACATTCACTACTTACCGCGCTTCGCTGTGTGCTTTACGCTGTAAGTGGCGCGCATTCTATGGATGGATCGGGGGGTCGTCAACCCCCATCTGAAAATTTATTTAAATCAATGACTTCACGCCTTCCGGCATTTTCAGGCATATAGATGAAGGATTCCGATAAGCGTCACCGCCATGACGTCAATTAGTTGCGAACTCCGACAGGTACATCTATGCGCAATAGTGCTTAGCCACTACACTCGCGCAATACACTTGAATTAAAGAAGAGGTTAGCGCGGTGACACCACTCATGATCACACTGATGGTAGTAGCTGGCATCGCACTCCTGATCGCGATCGGCTACTTGAACCATGTCGCTGAAAACAACAAGGTCGAGAAGGCACGCACCAAACTGGAACTCACCGACCGCCTGCGTCGTTGCGGCGAAATTTCGGAGACCTTCCCCGGTCAGTTGGTGACGCCAGCACTCAAGCTGCTGATGACGCGCCTGGAACTCAACGTCATACAGCGCATGCAGAACCTGGACAAGCACAATGACCAGCTCAAGTCCCGGGCTGCCGAGTTGTCCGAGCTGGTGGCCAAGGGCGAAGGCATTCCGGTCAATAACCCGCCGAGCCCGATCCTCACCGAAGCCAAGGCCAAGGACGTGCGTTTCCTGCTCGAAGCACTGCATGGCCAGGTCACTCGCGCGGCCCACGACGGCTTCCTGATGACCAACGAAGCCAAGCACTGGATTCGCGAAATCCGCAATATCCTGGTCATGCTGCACATTGAGTTCTTCAATAACCTGGGCCAGGCGGCACTGAACAACGATCAGCCAGGCCAGGCGCGCCTGGCCTTTGAGCGCGGTGTGCAATACCTGCGTAACCAACCGGACCCGGTCACTTATCAGCAGGCGCTGATCGCCATGGAAAAACAATTGGCTCGCGCCAACTCCATGGTCCTGACCAATATCGCGCCGACCGAGGACGACGAAAACGCCCTGACCGAAGGTCTGAAGGCGGACGAAGTCGAATCGGAATGGAAGAAAAAGGTGATCTACGACTGATGGGCCACGCCGCGCACGACTACCCGGTTGTGCGCGGCGGCAGATGACCGACTCAGCAGTCGGTCAGACGCAGAAAGATCTCTACCAGCTTCTCGACTCCCGCCTGATCCTCTTCGCTGAACCGCCCGATGCTCGGGCTATCCAGATCCAGCACGCCCAACAGTCGCCCATCCTTGATCAACGGCACCACCAGCTCACTGTTCGACGCGCTGTCGCAGGCAATGTGCCCGGCAAAGGCGTGGACGTCCTCGACCCGTTGGGTCTGCCGTGTCTCGGCAGCGGTACCGCAGACGCCACGGCCGATGGCGATGCGCACGCAGGCGATCTGCCCCTGGAACGGCCCCAGCACCAGCTCTTCATTACGATTGAAGTAGAAACCAGCCCAATTCAGGTCGTCCATCTGGCTATACAGGAAGGCCGAAAACTGTGCGGCGTTGGCGATGAAATCGCGCTCATCGGCCAGCAGCGACTCCAGTTGCGCGGTCAGCAGGCCATAGCCGTCCAGGCCCTTGCCACTGGTTTGCAGATCAATCATGAGGTTGCTCCAACAGTTTCAGGCCGACCCAGTAGCGGGCGAATTGATAGGCACAGCGGCCGTTGCGATTGCCACGTCCGGTGGCCCAACGCACGGCCAGGATGTCCAGCTCTTCGTCGCGCTGCCAGCTCAGGCCGGCCTTCTCGGCCAGTTGCCCGATCCAGTGCTCGACCACGTCGAGGAAGTGCTCCTGGGTGAAAGGGTAGAACGACAGCCACAGGCCGAAGCGGTCCGACAGGGCAATCTTGTCCTCGACGGCCTCGCTTGGATGCAGCTCGCCGTCGACGTGTTTCCAGTTCTCGTTGTCGCTTTCCTTTTCCGGCACCAGGTGACGACGGTTGGACGTGGCGTACAGCAGGACGTTGTCCGGCGCCTGTTCCAGCGAACCATCGAGAACGCTTTTGAGCACGCGGTAATCGCCCTCGCCCGACTCGAAGGACAGGTCGTCGCAGAACAGCACGAAACGCTGCGGCAGCTTCTGCAAGGCCTCGACCACTCGCGGCAGGTCGCCCAGATGGTCACGTTCGATTTCGATCAGGCGCAGGCCGTCAGCGGCATGTTCGGCCAGCAGCGCGCGAATCAGCGAGGATTTGCCGGTGCCGCGCGAGCCCCACAACAGCGCATGGTTGGCGGGCATACCGTCGAGGAACTGGCGCGTGTTGCGGCCCAATTGTTCGCATTGGCGGTCAACCCCGATCAAATCCGACAAGCGCATGTCCAGGCTGACCTCCAGCGGCATCAGGTAGCCGGTACGGCCCTCGCGAACCCAACGGGCGGCCAGGGTATCGCCCCAGTCGATAGCCTCACGCTGAGCAGGCAACAATGGCTCAAGGCGCGCCAGAACAGATTCGGCTCGCTCCAGAAAAGCATTCAATCGAGAGTCCACTATGTCTCCTTGGATTTAACTTATTAAAGGCCGGGCCCATCAGCTATGCTTGCCCCGCAATGGACTCCGGAAGTGGCAGTGCATCATGGATATCGCATTCACCAACCGACTGTCGTACAAGCAGGCGCGCACCACAGTGCTGGTCGGCTTCGTTCTCGGGACCTTGCTCAGCCTGGTGCAGATTGCCCTCGATTATGCCAGCGAAGACGCCTCCATCGATCGTGAAATTCGCGCCTTGCTGCAAATCAGTCACAACACCGCCTCGCGTATCGCCTACAACATCGACGCCGAACTGGCCCAGGAGTTGACCCTGGGGCTGCTGCAATCCCCGGCTGTGGTCGGTGCGCGCTTGAGCGACAACAACAATGTGGTGCTGTCCAGTGTCGAGCGGCCCTTCGCCCAGAGCCGTTACCGCGTGGTCAGCGACTTCCTGTTCGGTGAGAGCCGCCAGTTCGAAGACATCCTGCACCTGGACCACATGCCCACCGAATTCATCGGCAGCCTGCGCCTGAACGTCGACACCTACACATTCGGCAGTCGTTTCCTCAAGCGCGCCCAGATCACGCTGATCAACGGTTTTGTGCGCAGCCTGGCCCTGGCCGGCATTCTGTTGATCATTTTCTACGTCAACCTGACCCGGCCGCTGGTGGAGGTGATCCGCGCCCTGAGCAAACGCGACCCGCGGGACGCCAGCCAACCGCCCCTGCCCTGCCCGCCCTGTCACGAGAACGACGAGATCGGCGTCCTGGTGCGAGTGGCCAACAAACAGTTCGAGAATGTCACCACCGAGTTTATCCGCCGCCGCGAAGCCGAAGACCGCCTGACCCATCACCTGAATGAACTGGAGGACATCGTTTCCGCCCGCACCACTGAACTCAAAGCCAGTAACCTGCGCCTGAGCCAGTCCAACGAAGAATTGCAGATCGCCCGCAGCACCGCCCTTGACATGGCCCATGCGCGCTCGGCGTTTCTGGCCAATATGAGCCACGAGATCCGCACACCGCTCAACGGTCTGCTGGGTATGCTTGCCCTGTCCATGGACGGGCCACTGAATGCAGAACAACGCCAGCAACTGTCGATCGCCCACGACTCGGGCAAGGTCCTGGTGGAACTGCTCAACGATATTCTCGACCTGTCCAAGTTCAATGCCGGGCAGCTGGAGATGGAGCGCATTCCTTTCGACCTCGGCACGCTGATCGAAGACACTGCCAGCCTGCTGTCGCAGAACGCCGCCCCCAGCGTCGAACTGACTTGCATCATTGCCCCGGACTTCCCGGCGATGGTTCTGGGTGACCCGACCCGGGTCCGGCAGATTGTCAGCAACCTGCTGTCCAATGCCCTCAAGTTCACCCGCAGCGGACGGGTCGATGTGCGCCTTGAACATGACACCCAGGCTGATCGGGTGCGCATCGAAGTCTGCGACACAGGTATCGGTATCGCTCAGGACGCCCAGGCACGGATTTTCCAGCCTTTTACCCAGGCCGAAGCCGCCATTACCCGTCAGTTCGGCGGCACCGGACTGGGTCTGGCGCTGACCCACAACCTGTGCGAAGCGATGAATGGCTACCTGAGCATCCAGTCCCAGGCGGGCCTGGGCAGCCGCTTCTGCGCCGAGCTGCCGCTGCCCATTCACCAACCCGCCTGCGCGATGCCGTTGCTGCGTGGACGGGTGGTGGTGGTCAGTGCCGCGAACAGTGGCCTGTCGGAGCTGCTGGGCACCCTGCTGCCCGCCTGGGGCATAGAGTTCAAGCGTTGGGGCCGCGACGAGCACACTCCCGGCCTGCAATTGGATGGTCTGCCCGACCTGTTGATCACTGACTGCCCCGAATGCCTGCTCGGCATGCGCCCAGGCACCAGCGTGCCGATCCTGCTGGTCACCGCCTATGGCAACTTCATGCCCGGCGATCAGCTCAGCACTTTGGCCCCGCTACAGCAGCAGGCGCGCCCACTGGCGCGCCATACCTTGTATCAGACCCTGAGCCGGGTCCTGCATGAAGTAGAGCCCAGCGCCATCGAGGTGCCGCCGGAAGCCTTCACCCCGCTGCGTCGCTCCAATATCCTGTTGGTGGAAGACAACCCGGTCAACCAACTGGTGGCCAAGGGCATGCTGAGCAAGTTGGGGTGCGACGTGACTGTGGCCAGTCATGGCGTCGAAGCCCTGGAATGCCTGGAAAGGAGCGCCTTCGATCTGGTGCTGATGGACTGCAATATGCCGGTGATGGATGGTTACGAAGCCACTCGCCAGATTCGCCGCAGCGGCCGCTGGCCCGACCTGCCGATCATCGCCCTGACTGCCAACGCCATGCCCGAAGAGCGCGAACGCTGCCGTGCGTCGGGCATGAGCGATTACCTGGCCAAGCCGTTCAGGAAGGGGGAGTTGATCAACCTGCTGGATCAGTGGATACCGGTGACGCAGACATAGGTCTCTTGTGGGACCGGCTTTAGCCGGGAAAGCATCAGTACAGCCAATACATATCAGGCGTCTGAAGTATCGCTTTCCCGGCTAAGGCCGGTCCCACCCAATCAGAGCAACGCCTCAATCTCTTTGGTCAAATCCTCTGGCTTGGTCAGCGGCGCAAAACGCTTGACCAGCTTGCCGTCCTTGCCAATGAGGAACTTGGTGAAGTTCCACTTGATGCGTTCAGAGCCCAGCACGCCAGGAGCACGTTTTTTCAACTGGACGAACAGCGGATGGGCATCACTGCCATTGACATCGATCTTCTTGAACAGCGGGAAGCTGACACCGAAATTCAGTTCGCAGAACTCGGAAATCGCCCCTTCATTGCCCGGCTCCTGCTTGCCGAACTGGTTGCAGGGGAAGCCCAACACCACCAGGCCCTTGTCCTTGTAGTCCTGCCACAATTGCTCCAGGCCCTTGTATTGCGGGGTGAAACCGCACTTGCTGGCGGTATTGACCACCAGCACGGCCTTGCCGGCGTAGTCCGCCAGGGTCTTTTGCTCACCCTTGATGGTGGTGCAGGGAATGCTCAGCAGGTTGTCAGTCATGGCGGCGCCTCGCGCATACATAGATGTAGCCGATGAAGTTAGCGCGCAATTTAATCGCGCGCACTCCAATTCTTGAAACTGATGTAACCCGATAAGCGCCGACGCAGACAGAGATCAGTCTCTGGGTACCAGATCCAGACAGACCGAGTTGATGCAGTAACGCAGGCCGGTCGGCGGCGGACCATCGGGGAAAACGTGGCCCAGGTGGGCGTCGCATTTGGCGCAGACCACTTCGGTACGGATCATGCCGTGACTGATATCCCGCACCTCGACCACCGCACTGCCTTCCAGCGGCGCGTAGAAACTCGGCCAGCCGCAACCGGAGTCGAATTTGGTAGAGGAGTCGAACAGCGCCTCGTTGCAACACACGCAATGATAGACGCCAGCGGTCTTGGTGCTGTTGTACTTGCCGGAGAACGGGCGTTCGGTGCCTTTGAGGCGACAGACGTTGTACTGCTCGGGATCGAGCATGGCGCGCCATTCTTCCAGGGTCTTGTCCAGCTTTTCCACAGGTACACCTCCGAATCCGAAAAAGCCCGATCTGTATCTTCTCCACAGATCGGGTGGCACGTATGATTGCGCCTCGTTCGACGCCAGTCTGTCACCCACATTTGCGGCACACAAACCCATTTTCAAGGCGTCAAGTTCGACGAGCTGCATTTTCAGTCAATCGCGGCCCGTCCATTTTCAGGATCAATCACCATGCAGGTCAGCAAATCGAACAAGCTCGCCAACGTCTGCTATGACATTCGCGGGCCAGTGCTCAAGCACGCCAAACGCCTGGAAGAGGAAGGCCATCGCATCCTCAAGCTGAATATCGGCAATCCGGCGCCCTTTGGTTTCGAAGCGCCGGAAGAAATCCTGCAGGACGTGATCCGCAACCTGCCGACCGCGCAGGGCTACAGCGACTCCAAGGGGCTGTTCAGTGCGCGCAAGGCGGTGATGCAGTACTACCAGCAGAAGCAGGTCGAAGGTGTCGGCGTCGAAGACATCTATCTGGGCAATGGTGTCTCCGAGCTGATCGTGATGTCGATGCAGGCCTTGCTCAACAACGGTGACGAAGTCCTGATCCCGGCCCCCGACTACCCATTGTGGACAGCTGCGGTCGCGCTGGCTGGCGGTAATCCGGTGCACTATCTGTGCGACGAACAGGCCAACTGGTGGCCGGATCTGGCCGACATCAAGGCCAAGATCACGCCGAACACCAAGGCCATGGTCATCATCAACCCGAACAACCCGACCGGTGCGGTGTACTCCAGGGAAGTGCTGCTGGGCATGCTCGAACTGGCCCGCCAGCACAACCTGGTGGTGTTCTCCGACGAGATCTACGACAAGATCCTCTACGACGAAGCCGTTCATATCAGCACCGCCTCCCTGGCCCCGGACCTCCTTTGCCTGACCTTCAATGGCCTGTCCAAGTCCTATCGGGTCGCCGGTTTCCGCTCCGGCTGGCTGGCAATTTCCGGACCCAAGCACAACGCCCAGAGCTATATCGAAGGCCTGGATATCCTGGCCAACATGCGCCTGTGCGCCAACGTACCAAGCCAGCATGCCATTCAGACCGCACTGGGCGGCTACCAGAGCATCAATGACCTGGTCCTGCCACCAGGACGCCTGCTTGAACAGCGCAATCGCACCTGGGAGCTGCTCAACGATATCCCCGGTGTCAGTTGCGTCAAGCCCATGGGCGCGCTGTATGCCTTCCCGAAAATCGATCCGAAGGTCTGTCCGATCTTCAACGATGAAAAATTCGCCCTTGACCTGCTGCTCTCGGAAAAGCTGCTGATCGTACAAGGCACCGCGTTCAACTGGCCATGGCCCGACCACTTCCGCGTCGTGACCCTGCCCCGCGTGGACGACCTGGAACAGGCCATTGGGCGCATCGGCAACTTCCTCAAGTCGTACCGCCAGTAATATAGCGACCTCCCCTGCCGCTTCCTGCGGCAGGGGAAAGCCCTGCACCGAATGAAAAACCTTTCATGTTCCGGTGCCCGACGGCTTCAGGCCTGGAAGCGTTGATGCATAACGACTTCTGAAAAAACCTGCCCATGCGACACAGTTTGAAATAGTCCCTCTATTGAATAGCCGGGGGCATCACCTTATATACCCCCCATCGCGTTACATATCCGTCACCAGGAGAATTTCCCAACCATGATGCGCATCTTGCTGTTTTTGGCCACTAACCTGGCGGTCGTGCTGATTGCCAGCATCACCTTGAGCCTGTTCGGCTTCAACGGGTTCATGGCAAAAAACGGGGTTGATCTGAACCTCAATCAGCTGCTGGTTTTCTGCGCTGTCTTTGGTTTCGCAGGCTCGCTGTTCTCGCTGTTCATCTCCAAGTGGATGGCGAAGATGAGCACCGGCACCCAGATCATCACCCAACCGCGCACCCGTCATGAACAATGGCTGTTGCAGACCGTTGAACAACTGTCCCGTGAAGCCGGGATCAAGATGCCGGAAGTCGGTATTTTTCCGGCCTATGAGGCCAACGCCTTCGCTACCGGCTGGAACAAGAACGACGCGCTGGTCGCGGTCAGCCAGGGCCTGCTGGAACGTTTCTCGCCCGATGAAGTGAAAGCGGTGCTCGCCCACGAGATCGGCCACGTCGCCAACGGCGATATGGTGACCCTGGCGCTGGTACAGGGCGTGGTCAACACCTTCGTCATGTTCTTTGCCCGCATCATCGGCAATTTCGTCGACAAGGTGATCTTCAAGAACGAAAACGGCCAGGGCATGGCGTACTACATTGCGACCATCTTCGCCGAACTGGTTCTGGGCGTACTGGCCAGCACGATCGTCATGTGGTTCTCGCGCAAACGCGAATACCGCGCCGACGAAGCCGGTGCACGACTGGCAGGCACCAACGCCATGATCGGCGCCCTGCAACGCCTGCGCTCGGAACAGGGCGTACCGGTACAGATGCCCGACAGCCTGACCGCTTTCGGCATCAATGGCGGCCTCAAGCATGGCCTGGCTGGCCTGTTCATGAGCCATCCGCCGCTGGAAGAACGAATCGAGGCGCTGCGTCGTCGCGGTTGAGGCTTCAACCAATCGAAAGGGCGACTACGGTCGCCCTTTTTTGTTTGCCGCATCGTATAACCGGGAATGATATGTGGGAGCCGGCTTGCTGGCGATGGCGTCAGGTCAGTCACCGAAGATGCCGGCTGTGACGACGCCATCGCCAGCAAGCCGGCTCCTACAGTTACGCGCGCTCAGCTCGAGTCATTCGATACACCTGCTCATCCAGCCGACTCGCCCCACGCTGCACAAACTTGGCGTTTTCCTGCAATACATCCTTTGAGTCGATCAGTTCCACCTGCCAGTCCTCGGCCAACAGGCGCTGTACCTCGGCGCTATCAACGGAAAATGGCGGACCATCGATTTCTTCCTGTACATAGTCCAGGGTCACCAACAGTCCGCGACAATCTGCCCCGAGCAGCCGAGCAAGCTGCCCGGCATAGCGTCCGCGCATCTCCTCGGGCAGGGCAATTAGCGCTGCCCGATCGTACAGCGCCGTGCAGGCACCGATATCTGCCGGCGTCAGGCCGAAGAAGTCACCACACCAGATTTCACAGCGATCATCGCGATAGACTTTGTACTCGCCACGAGCCTCGATCAGTGGCTGGATACCGCGCTCGGTGAAATACGCCTCGGCCGCCGCTTGGGCCAGTTCGACCCCGACCACGTACAGACCCTGCTCACCGAGCCAGGTCATATCGACGCTCTTGCCACAGAGCGGCACCAGCACACGCGTGCCAGCAGCAATCTCCAGGATCGGCCAGAACCGTTGCAGATACGGATTGACCTCGGCCTGATGAAAACCGATCTGGCCCGTCGCCCAGCGTGAATGCCAAAACCCCGGCTCCATGAAACCTCCCGATAATTCGATAAATAGCCGCTAAAACTTATATTAGATTTAGATCAATGATCTGCCTGAAGATGGCGTCATGTTATCGCTCAGGATACCCCTCATGTTTCCCAGCCTGTTTATTTCCCATGGTTCACCCATGCTTGCCCTGGAACCCGGCGCAAGCGGCCCGGCACTGGCGCGTCTTGCCGCAGAAATGCCGCGCCCGCGGGCCATTGTCATTGTCTCGGCGCACTGGGAAAGCCAGGAGCTGCTGGTCAACGCCAACCCCCACCCCGAGACCTGGCACGACTTCGGCGGCTTCCCGCCGGAACTCTTCGCCGTGCAATACCCTGCCCCCGGCCTGCCCGAACTGTCCACCGAGGTCGTGGAACTGCTGACCAAGGCAGGTCTGCCTGCGCGCCTGAACAGCCAGCGGCCCTTTGACCATGGCGTCTGGGTACCCTTGTCGCTGATGTATCCACAGGCCGACATTCCGATTGTTCAGGTGTCCCTGCCGAGCCGCCAGGGCCCGGCCCTGCAAAGCCTGGTCGGCAAGGCCCTGGCCAGTCTGCGTGAAGAAGGCGTGCTGCTGATCGGTTCCGGCAGCATCACCCATAACCTGCGCGAGCTGGACTGGCAGGCAGGTCCTGAAAGCATCGAACCCTGGGCCGGGGAGTTCCGTGACTGGTTCGTCGAGAAGCTCGGCGCCAACGACGAAACCAGCCTGCACGACTACCGCCGTCGGGCACCCAATGCCGTGCGCAATCACCCGAGCGACGAGCATTTGCTGCCGCTGTACTTTGCGCGCGGTGCCGGGGGTGAGTTCAGCATTGCCCACCAGGGCTTCACCATGGGTGCGCTGGGGATGGATATCTATCGCTTTGGTTGAGCCGGATCGATATACCTCCACATCCAGCGGCACCTGAAACTTTAGGTTACTGCGTCACGTTTGACCTCATATGAGATGAGCAACATCATCTCCGGTCCGACATCACGTGACACAGGGACCTGTCGTGGACGAGAAAAAAACCAAGGACCCTTTCGAGCGTCCCTGGCATGAGAAAAAACTTCCTAACGGTGGTGCCTCATGGGCGGCCTGGAACAAGCCCAAGGAACCAGAACCGGTATACGTACCGAAAGACCCATGGCAGCCGCCCAAAGAACGCACAGACCTGGTTTTTGCCAAGTCCTGCGTGGTTCACAACCGATGCAAGACTGACGCCGGGACCACCATAGAACCTGCATCAAACTTCGGCGCAGTGATGGTGGCTGGCGCCATGCTCCTCCCCTCCGCCTCTACCGCGATAGCCGCTGCGCTCGGTGCCGATCTGGGGTTGGGCCGTATGGCCGGTGGCGGCATCATGCAACAGCGCCTTACCTGGATGGTTCGCGGGGCGGGCGGGCCTGCCAGCGTATTCATATTGGGGATGCTCCCGGCCAAAATGGGCGACGGCACGCTGCACACCGACGATCAACTTCGCAGGATGAGCCGCGCGCCCACGCGGGTGCGGTTCCAGTTCCGCCGCGATACCGAGGGCGAGCTACAGGTCTATGGCATCCACACCAAAGCATCAGGCGATGACTCGGTGCGCACAGTGCAAGCTACCTGGAATGCCGACAAAACCGCCATGGAAGCCAAGCTGAATGGCATCACCATTCTTTGGACTCCACGCGATAGCCGCCTCGGATCAATGCCACCCCTGATCTATCCCGAAGCCAGCGACGCCCGCTTGGGCACCATCCTGGTACACCCGATCCCGGACGACACCGACAGCCAGATCGAAGGCCTGCCCGGCGAGGACATCACCACCGACGACTGCATTGTCGTGTTTCCGGCGGATACGGGCCTGAAGTCGATGTATGTGGTGTTTGCACGGCCTTTTGGGGGAGATCATAGTTATCATCTTCCTCCAATTGGGCTTGCAGCGTTTCCAGATGCTGTCCAGGTTGACGCCAAAACGAAGATTCAAGGCGGGGGCGGACTTCGCAAACGCTGGAAAGATAGCAAAGGGCGTATCTACGAATGGGATAGCCAGCACGGGGCGGTAGAGATGTACGATAAACGGGGCAAGCATCTAGGTGAGTTTGACCCCAATACCGGTGAGCAAACAAAGCCAGCAAAACCTGGGCGTAAAGTAGAAAAATAGGAGGTTTTATGTACGTACACATCAGCGGATTTTTACTGGACAGCAGCGAAGATGATTCACTTAAATTTGAACTGCTGTTGAACCAATCATATGCCGAGCGCATTGCACAGCTTCTCGGCCACCGAAACCTTAATGCAATGGCAGCGGGTGAATGGCGTCTCACGAGTGATCAGGTGACACAGTTGTCATCATTAATTGGGCAGCCACTCCCGACTGATTTAAAACTGCTTATTGGACTTGTAGCCTAGAAAGAAATCTCCACTTACTGCAAATTAAGGGTTCAAGGTGGGGGCGTTTCCCGTAGGCGCTGGAAAGATAGCAAGGGGCGCATTTACGAGCGGGATAGCCAGCATGGCGCCGTAGAAATGTACGATAAACAAGGCAAGCAATTGGGTGAATTTGATCCTGATACAGGTGAACAAACCAAGCTCGTGCGAAAAATAGAGAAATAGGAGAATTTATTTATCTATATATATTTGGATTTCTGCTCGACAGTACAGAAGACGACTCGCTTAAATTTGAACTCCAGATTGACAGTGTATTTAATGAGCAAATTATACAGTTCCTAGGTCACCGAAGCCTCAATGCGATGGCCGAGGGCGACTGGATATTAACGAGCGAGCAGGTGGCAAAACTTTCATCGCTCATCGAGCAACCGCTACCAGCTGACTTAAAACTACTTATTGGTGTTGTGGCCTGAATGCCATCCGGCTGATGCACGGATGGAAGGAGTGGGACTCTATGGAATTATTTTTGAGTGGGATAGCCAACACGCCGCCGTTGAAATGTACAACAAGCGCGGAAAGCATTTAGGGGAGTTTGACCCCGAAACAGGTGAGCGAACCAAAGATGCGGACAATACACGCGAGGTTGAACCTTGAAATACACCATTGAAGTTTTCGATAAAGAAACAGAGCTTTTGGCGTTTGAAATTGATCTGCCTGACGGTTGCGATTCGCAACTGAACAGCATCATGGGTTGGTCAACTCCTCAGCGAGGAGATAAAGGCTATGACCTGAACATCGAGCAGGCTGCCGCACTAGAGGCATTAGCTGGCAGGAATTTTTACGATAAGGTGCATATTTTTCAGCTCACCTGCAGCATTGCCTGATTACGCTCTCTCGTCGCCGGGGATATTTGCTCAAAGAACCGGGACGAACAGCGACCAGCGGGAAGACCATGTTCTTAGAACTCACAGGTTTTCTGAACGCCGATAACGAAGACGATTCAATCAAGTTTTAGCTCGACGTCTCCCCCGAGCTTGAGCAAGCAGTAATGGACGTATTAGGGTAGAAACGCATGGCAACTGAAGCTGCTGGTGATCTGCCTTTAACGCTACTACAAATTCAGATGATTCGTGCGGTGATTAAAGAGCAGCTACCGACGGAGCTAGAAATATTCATAGGGGTGCGCCCATGAATGCCCTGTAGCGATGTAGCTGGCATCGAAATACCAAATCCCGCGCAAAAAAATCCCCGAACCAGTCGGGGATTTTTTTGTTCAGACCATCAGCTCAAGTGCTGATCAGTCTTCGCGATAACGACGCAGTTTCAGCTGCTTACCGGCAACGCGAGTGTCCTTGAGCTTGGTCAGCAGACGCTCGAGGCCATCTTCCGGCAGCTCGACCAGGCTGAAGCTGTCACGGACCTGGATGCGGCCGATCGCTTCGCGGGCCAGGCCGCCTTCGTTGAGGATTGCACCCAGCAGGTTCTTGGCGGCGATACCGTCACGCGCGCCCAGCGCGGTACGGCAACGGGCACGGCCTTCAGCCAGTGGCATCGGCGCGCGACGTTCGCGGTCAGCGCTGCTGCGCTCAGGACGATCACCGGAGCGCTCGCCAGTACGTTCACGTGGAGCGCTGTTCGGCACCAGTGGACGTTCTTTCTCGATGGCTGCCAGGGTCAGGGCCTGACCGTTGGTGGCCTTGCGCAGCAGGGCAGCGGCCAGGGCGCGCGGAGTGCAGCCGATGTCAGCGGTCAGGCGATCCAGCAGATCACCGTGAGTGGCTTCAGCGTCAGCAACCAGCGGCGCGAGGCTGTTGGTCAGCTTCTTGATGCGGGCATCGAGAACGGCCTGGGCGTCGGGCAGACGCACTTCGGCAACTTTCTGGCCGGTTACACGCTCGATCACTTGCAGCATGCGACGCTCACGCGGCGTTACCAGCAGCAGGGCGCGACCTTCGCGACCGGCACGGCCGGTACGGCCGATACGGTGAACGTAGGACTCTGGATCGTAAGGCATGTCCACGTTGAATACGTGGGTGATACGCGGAACGTCGAGGCCGCGAGCGGCAACGTCGGTAGCGACCACGATATCCAGGCGACCGTCCTTGAGGGAGTCGATCACGCGCTCACGCTGGTTCTGGGCGATATCGCCGTTCAGCGCAGCGGCTTTATAGCCACGGGCTTCCAGGGCGCTTGCCAGGTCCAGGGTCGCTTGCTTGGTGCGAACGAACATGATCAGGGCGTCGAAATCTTCGACTTCCAGCAGGCTCAGTACAGCCGAGGTCTTCTGGTCAGCGTGAACCAACAGGTGAGCCTGTTCGATCGCGGTAACGGTCTGGGTCTTGGTCTGGATCTTGACGTGCTTCGGATCACGCAGGTGGCGTTCAGCGATGGCACGGATCGACTGCGGCAGGGTCGCCGAGAACAAAACGGTCTGACGGGTTTCCGGCATGGCCTTGAAGATGACTTCCAGGTCGTCCATGAAGCCCAGCTTGAGCATCTCGTCGGCTTCGTCCAGAACCAGGTGGTTCACGGTGGCCAGGACTTTTTCGTCACGGCGCAGGTGATCGCACAGGCGGCCTGGAGTCGCGACGACGATTTGCGCGCCGTTGCGGATTGCTTTCAGTTGCGGGCCCATCGGCGCGCCGCCGTAGACAGCCACGACGGTAACGCCCGGCATCTGCTTGGCGTAGGTTTCGAAGGCGGTGGCTACTTGCAGCGCCAGTTCGCGGGTCGGCGCCAGGATCAGGGCCTGAGGCTCGCGCTTGCTCGGGTCAATGCGATGCAGGATAGGCAGGGCAAAGGCAGCGGTTTTACCGGTACCGGTCTGCGCCTGGCCGATCATGTCGTGGCCGGCAAGGATAATCGGGATCGATTGCTGCTGAATGGCCGAAGGCTCTTCGTAGCCGGTCGCAACGACGGCGGCAACAATGTTCGGGTGAAGTTCGAGAGCGGCGAAGCCGCCGAGTTCCTGGGTCATGGGTCTGCCTCTAGTGCATCCGCAAAGACCCATGCTACAAAGCTGCGCCTGCCGTGTAAGACCCTTGGGTCACCCTGGCTGCTTTGTCGGCGGGGATTTGCGAAAACGTTTTGATGAATGGATCGCCTAGGATAGTTCGCGTAGCGAACGAGCAGCCGAAGATGACTTCGGGAAATGCATACCTGGACGAGGGCCTGTTAAGGCCGGCGCGCACTATACCGGAATTGCGCAGAAAAGTGAGCCTTTTTTTAAAGTTTCATGAACAACAGAGACAGGTGTAACAGGCTTTGCGCAAATCCATGCCAGTGTCTATTTTGCAAAAGGCCCGGTAGCACTGGTGATGCAGCTTAAACGTTTCATCTTTTCAGTCAGGCGTTGCACTCCCGTCCTACATCTGCGCACAGGGATTCCGACATGACCTCCTCCGTAACAGGCCGCGTCAGCCGCGAACGGCATGATCACATCATGCTTATCGGGCTGGACCGCGTGGCCAAGCGCAATGCCTTCGATATTGAGCTGTTGAACCAACTGAGCCTGGCCTATGGCGAGTTCGAACGCGATGACCAGGCACGTGTCGCAGTGATCTTCGCCCATGGCGAGCACTTTACCGCCGGCCTGGACCTGGCCGAAGCCGGCCCGGCCCTGAGCAATGGCTGGCAAGTCCCCGAGGGCGGCTACGACCCTTGGGGTACCGGCGCCGGGCCCAGGGTCAGCAAGCCGGTGATTGTTGCCGCCCAGGGCTACTGCCTGACCCTGGGCATCGAGCTGATGCTGGCCTCGGATATCAACCTGTGCAGCAGTAACAGCCGCTTTGCCCAGCTGGAAGTACAGAGGGGGATCTTCGCCTTTGGCGGCGCTACCCTGCGCCTGCATCAGATCGCCGGCTGGGGCAACGCCATGCGCTGGATGCTGACAGGTGATGAATTCGACGCCCACGAAGCCTGTCGCATGGGCCTGGTGCAGGAGGTGCTGGCCAGCGAGGACCTGCTGCCCTACGCCCTGCAACTGGCCGCGCGTATCGCCGAACAGGCGCCCCTGGCGATTCGCGCGACCATCGAGTCATCGCGACAGGCCGTACTCGAAGGCGAAATCAGCGCGGCGCGGCAGTTGCCCGGTCTGGTCAGCCAGGTGATGAACAGTGAGGACGCCCGGGAAGGTTTGCTGGCCATGCAGCAACGCAGGCCAGCGGTCTTTACCGGACGTTAAGTGGCGGGGCGAATCTGCTTGATCAACGGCAGCAGCGAATAACCCAGGCGTGGGGCCAACGCTTCGGCGCGCCCGGTCAGGGCGTCAAAGTCCAGATGCTGCTCCAGGTCGGCGGGCACGATCAGGATGACGTTGCCCTCTTTCACCGGCAGCTCCCAGTAGTGCCGGTGATACAGGCCCCGCAGCAGCGCCGCGCCCAGGGGCTTGCCATCATCGGCGGCCCACTGGTTGATCACCAGCCAGCCGCCGGGGTTCAGGCGCTTCTGGCAGCTTTCCAGGAAATTCCAGGCCAGATGACCGACGCCAGGGCCGACGTCGGTATAAAGGTCGACGAAGATCAGGTCGGCCGACTCCGCCGTCGGCAACAGTTCAAGGGCGTCGCCGATGCGGATATACAGGCGCGGGTCGTCGTCCAGGCCCATGTATTCGATAGCCAGGCGCGGCACGTCGGGACGCAGCTCGATGGCTTCGACATCTTCCAGGGGCAGAAACTTGAGACAGGCCTGGGTCAGGGTCCCGGCACCGAGGCCGAGGAACAGCGCGCTGTCCGGCAACTCGTGACACAGTGCGCCGATCAGCATGGCCCGGGTGTAGTCGTACTCCAGCCAACTGGGATCGGCGGTAAAAGTGCAGCTTTGTTCGATGGCATCGCCGAATTCGAGGAACCGGTAATCGTCCACTTCAAGTACGCGAATCATGCCGAAAGCGTCATGCACCTCGGCCAGGATCCGCTCTACACGTTCCTCGGTCATTGCCTCTTCATCCCTCATCAAACAACTCATAAGCAACTGAAATAAATGGATTTCTGTGGGAGCGAATTCATTCGCGAAAGCGCCATTACCGATGACGAAAATGCATCGGATGCCCCCGGCTTCTTCGCGAATAAATTCGCCGCCACCCCGCAGCGTCATAGGCAGCGAGCGCATAATCCGGCAAGCCTGCACTGTTCTGCGCGCCTGCGCCAGTCGCGCCGCGAACTGCTAACATGCCGGTCCGATTCAGCCGATCTTCGAGTTCAGCAAAATGAGCCAATCCTGGAGCCCCGACAGCTGGCGGGCCCTGCCTATCCAGCAGCAACCGCAATACCCCGACGCCGCCCATGTCCTGCAGGTCGAGCAGACCCTGGCCAGCTATCCGCCATTGGTGTTCGCCGGTGAAGCCCGGGAGTTGCGCCGTCAGTTCGCCGAGGTCACCCAGGGCCGCGCCTTCCTGTTGCAGGGCGGCGACTGCGCCGAGAGTTTCGTCGAGTTTTCCGCCGCGAAGATTCGCGACACCTTCAAGGTGCTGCTGCAAATGGCCATTGTCATGACCTTCGCCGCCGGTTGCCCGGTGGTCAAGGTCGGGCGCATGGCCGGGCAGTTCGCCAAGCCGCGTTCAGCCAATGACGAAACCATCGAAGGCGTGACCTTGCCCGCCTACCGTGGCGATATCGTCAACGGCATCGGTTTCGATGCCAAGAGTCGTGTGCCGGATCCGGATCGCCTGCTGCAGGCCTACCACCAGTCCACCGCAACGCTGAACCTGCTGCGCGCCTTCGCCCAGGGTGGTTTTGCCGACCTGCATCAGGTGCATCAATGGAACCTGGATTTCATCGCCAACTCGGCCCTGGCCGACAAGTACAGCCAGTTGGCCAACCGTATCGATGAAACCCTGGCCTTCATGCGCGCCTGCGGCCTGGACACCTCGCCGCAACTGCGCGAAACCAGCTTCTTCACCGCTCACGAAGCCCTGCTGCTGAACTACGAAGAAGCCTTCGTCCGTCGCGACAGCCTGACCAACGATTTCTACGATTGCTCGGCGCACATGCTGTGGATCGGCGACCGCACCCGTCAACTGGACGGCGCCCATGTCGAGTTCCTGCGCGGGGTGAATAACCCGATCGGGGTCAAGGTCGGCCCAAGCATGAACACCGACGATCTGATTCGCCTGATCGATATCCTCAACCCGAGCAACGACCCTGGCCGCCTCAACCTGATCGCGCGCATGGGTGCGAACAAGGTCGGCGACCATTTGCCGCAATTGATCCGGGCCGTGGAACGCGAAGGCCGCAAGGTGCTGTGGAGCTCCGATCCGATGCACGGCAACACCATCAAGGCCAGCAGCGGCTACAAGACCCGTGATTTCGCGCAGATCCTCGGCGAAGTGAAGCAGTTCTTCCAGGTACACCAGGCCGAAGGCACTTATGCTGGCGGTATCCATATCGAGATGACCGGACAGAACGTCACCGAATGCATCGGCGGCGCCCGACCGATCACCGAAGACGGCCTGTCGGATCGCTATCACACCCACTGTGATCCACGGATGAATGCCGATCAGTCTCTGGAGCTGGCATTTTTGATTGCCGAAACATTGAAACAGGTGAAGAGGTAAGGGGGGGCTGGAAGCTGCGAGCAAAAAGCGCCTGGCTTGAAGCTCGTAGCTCGCTACTCACAACTGCCCCAACAAGCGCGCTCCACTGGCCCGCGTGCAATTAACCTGAATCTCGGCCAGGCCCAGCCACTGCGCCAGCTCTCGCAACTGCCTAGCCAGTGCCTGCATACCCTCCTCGTCCAATCCGCTGTCTTCCTCATGCACCGCATGCACGGCCAGGCGTCCGGCTGCCCGTTCGGCGCGCAGGTCCACCCTGGCGGCGATCCGTTCGTTATGCAGGAACGGCAACACGTAATAGCCGTAAACCCGCTTGTGCTGGGGCGTGTAGATTTCCAGGCGATAGCGGAAGTCGAACAACCGCTCGGTGCGCGCCCGCTCCCAGACCAGCGAGTCAAACGGCGAGAGCAAGGCACTGGCGGCCACTTTGCGCGGCACCGTGTACTGCGGCAGGCAGAACGCCGGTTGCCGCCAGCCTTCGACATTGACCACCTGCAAGGCGCCCATCTCCACCAGCTCGGCCAGGGCGATACGACTGGGCAACGGGTCCTGGCGAAAATAGTCACGCAAGTCCTTTTCCGTACCGACGCCCAAAGCCGTGGCGGCATGCAGCAGCAAACCCCGCTGCGCTTCGGCTTCGGGCACTTGCGGATGGTCCATGATCGAGGCGGGTAACACGCGCTCTGGCAGGTCGTACAGGCGTTCGAAACCGCGACGCCCGGCGACGGTCACTTCACCGGCGGCGAACAACCATTCCAATGCATGCTTTTCCGCACTCCAGTCCCACCAGGGCCCGGCGCGCTCCTGTCGCGTGTTCAAGCTACCCGCACCCAATGCGCCCTGCTCACGCACCGATTGCAGAACCCGGGCAATGACTGGCTGTTGCTCACGGCCGAACCTCGCCATCTGCTGATAAATGCCCTCGCCCTGAGCCGCCCGACGCATGCGCCAGCGCAGCAGCGGGTATAGCGCCATGGGCAGGAGCGACGCTTCGTGGCCCCAGTATTCGAACAGCGCTCGCTGGCGACCCTGGCTCCAGGCCGCCTGGTCGAGCAGGTCCTGAGGGTAATTGCCCAAGCGGGAAAACAGCGGCAGGTAATGGGATCGGACCAATGCATTGACCGAATCGATCTGCACCACGCCCAGGCGCTCGATCAGCTGCGTGACATGGCGGGCCTTGACCGGCCCTGATATGGCCTTGCGATTGAAGCCCTGGGCCGCCAGGGCCAGGCGGCGGGCCTGCTTGAGGGAAATGGATTCAGGCATCGGGTACTCCTGTTCAGTGCCTCAAACTACCCGATGCCTGCGACTGTGTCAGCGCCTCATCGGGTCATCCCAGAACGGCCGCTCGCTTTCGTTCTGAATATCAGCCCGGCTCAGCCCGAGGTCTTTGAGCGCCGAATCATTCATGCTTGCCAGTTGCTGACGCTGCTGGTGCAATTCGTACCAGCGCCGCAGTTTGCCCGTCACGGCCTTCATGACTCTTTCGCCCCAGAAATCACGGGGGAGTGTCTTGACCACCAGAACATAACCTTTTTGACCTTTCATCATCTTGCCCTCCAAGTGGGGATGACTAAAGTCTCGCGCTCGGCGTAGGATTCATCCAACGAATGTTTCTTATGCGACCCATCTGGGAGATTGATGAGTGGCGCTTTATCCAAGTATTGATAGCGAACTGCTGCGTACCTTTGTCGCCATCGCCGAAAACGGCGGTTTCACACGAGCCGGGGAAGTGGTCAACCGCACCCAGTCGGCAGTGAGCATGCAGATGAAGCGGCTCGAGGAGGATGTATTGCAACGTCCGCTGTTTCAGCGTGACGGGCGCAACGTCAACCTCACGGCTGAAGGCCAGGTGCTGCTGGGTTATGCGCGGCGCATCCTCAAGCTGCACAGCGAAGTGTTCAACACCCTGCGTGACCCGCATATGGTCGGCTCGGTGAAGATCGGCTCGCCGGACGACTATGTGATGCGCTTTTTGCCCGGCATCCTCTCTCAGTTCGCCCGGGCCTATCCGTTGATCCAGGTGGAAGTGCATTGCGAGCAGTCCTCGCAATTGCTGCTGCGCAAGGACCTGGACCTGACCATCATCACCCGCCGACCCGGCACCGAGATTGGTCAGATCCTGCGCCAGGAGCGTTTTGTCTGGGCCGAGGCCGCAGGCTTTTACCCCCATGAGCAGACGCCCATGCCCCTGGCCATGTTCAACACCGATTGCTTCTGCCGGGAGTGGGCGTGCAATGCGCTGGACACGGTGCAGCGCGAGTATCGCGTGGCCTACACCAGTGCCAGCCTGTCGGCGATCATGGCCGTGGTCAGCGCCGGACTGGCTGTCACTGCGCAACTGGAAAGCCTGATCACGCCGGACCTGCGTATCCTCGGCGAAGTCGAGAACCTGCCGCAGCTGCCCCAGGCCAGTATCGTGCTGTTGCGCAATCCACAGAACCCTTCGCCGATCACCGATTGCCTGGCTGAGTACATCGCCGAGGGCTTTAAACTCTGAGCCTTTAAACTCTAAAGACGAGCATGATCGCGCAGACCACCAGAAACACGCAGAACGCCGCGCGCAGGGTGCGTTCAGGCAGGGTATGAGCCAGCTTCACCCCCCAACTGATACTGGCCAGCCCCCCCAATGCCAGGGGAATGCCCAAGGCCCAGTCGACGTGGCCATGCAACGCGTAAGTGGTCATGGTGATGGTCGTGCTTGGCGCCGCCAAGGCCAGGGCCAACCCTTGAGCCGCCACCTGGGTCGAGCCAAAGATGCCGGTGAGGATCGGCGTAGCGATCACCCCGCCACCAACGCCGAACATACCCGCCGTCACCCCGGAGCCCACACCCAACAGCCACAGCCAGTTGCCATGGCGCAGTTGCGGGCCTGAATCGCCCTTGCGCCAGTACATCTGCAACAGATTGAACAGTGTCAGCACCAGCAGGAAGGCGATAAAGCCGATGCGCATGCTCTGGGCATTCACGCCAACCGCCCACAGTGAAGTCAGCCAGGACACGATAAAGCTCGGCACGATCAGCATCATCGCATTGCGCAGGGAGATGGGATTGCGCTGGTCATAACGCCACAAGGCCAGCAAGACATTGGGCAGCACCATCAACAACGCAGTGCCCTGGGCCAATTGCTGATCCAGGCCGAACAACACGCCCAGGGCCGGAATGGCTACCAGGCCGCCGCCAATCCCGAACAACCCGCCCAGAGTGCCCATGGCAGCGCCCAGCAAAAAATCCAGAACAATATCGATCACGCCACATCCCCACTTCGTCAATGCCGCGCATGCTACGCAGTCTCGGCGAACGAGCAAATGCGCAGAGCGGCACAATCAGTCAACGAATCGTGAAGGGGGGCTTCACCAACCGTGAACGTTACCTGTATCACCGCTGGTAGAATTTATCTGGCGCATTAAAGATCGCGGCACTAAATTAAGCGGCAACGAATGTTGACCAAGAGGTCCACTTAAATGAACACCGATGACAACGGCCCTGCCGCTGCGCTGGAAAAATGCGATGCCCTGATGCTCGATAATCAGCTGTGCTTCGCCCTTTACTCCACTTCGCTGATGATGACCAAGGTCTACAAGCCCCTGCTCCAGGAGCTGAACCTGACCTACCCGCAGTACCTGGCCATGCTGGTGCTGTGGGAGGAACAAGGTCTGACCGTCGGAGATGTCAGCGCACGCCTGTTGACCGATCCGGGCTCCCTGACGCCCCTGCTCAAGCGCCTGGAAGCCGAAGGCCTGATCAGCCGTACCCGCAGCAAGGAAGACGAGCGGGTGGTGCTGCTGAATCTCACTGAGCAAGGCCGCGCCCTGCATGAAAAAGCCAAACGCATTCCCCACTGCATCCTCGGCGCCAGCGGCCTGACCATCGAACGCCTGCAAGCCATTCAGGGTGAGTTGATTGGCCTGCGCAGCAATCTGCAGGACTCGCTCTGAGCCGTCCTCAACCTTCTGGATCGGGATGAAACCCTGTAGGAGCTGCCGAAGGCTGCGAAAGCGGTGTATCAGGCCGATCCACTCGCAGCCTTCGGCAGCTCCTACAGAAATCCCCTCCCGACCCAGCTGTTGGTGTGGCAACCCCATATCATTGGCCGCCCCCGACGAACGGTCATAACCTCTCTGAAGGCCGCGCAAGCCAAGGCTTTCACCTCGCTGAAACCTCCTCATTTTCCTATTAAAAAACTTCGGGCAAAACTTTTTTTAAAAACTATCTTGCGCGCAAACTATTTGCGCGATACATTTGCTTCACACCAGTTAGCACACAAATATTTAGCGCAACACACACTTAATACATACTGCGAGGTAACGCCATGAACACTCTCTATACCGCTGTTGCAACTGCTACCGGTGGCCGTGATGGCCGCGCTGTTTCCAGCGACAAGATTCTCGACGTCAAACTGGCCACCCCGAAAGAACTGGGCGGTGCCGGTGGCGAAGCGACCAACCCTGAGCAACTGTTCGCTGCCGGTTACTCGGCCTGCTTCATCGGCGCCCTGAAGTTCGTGGCCGGCCAAAGCAAGCGCAGCATTCCGGCTGATGCTTCGATCACTGCCCATGTCGGCATCGGCCAGATCCCTGGCGGTTTCGGTCTGGACATCGACCTGAACATCAACCTGCCAGGGCTGGATCAGGCTGACGCGCAGCAACTGGTCGACGCTGCTCACCAGGTCTGCCCGTACTCCAACGCCACCCGCGGCAACGTTGACGTCCGTCTGCACGTGACTGTCTAAACCCACCGGCCCAAGGAAACGAACATGAAAACCCTCAGCAAAGTCTTGACCGGCACCCTGCTCGCCCTGTCCATCGGCAACGCTTTCGCCGCGGGCAATTCGGATGTCGAGCACAACACCCAGGCGTTTCTCGATGCTCTGAACTCGGGCACCGGCAAACCGATCGAGCAGCTCTCGCCCAAAGATGCCCGTGCTGTCCTGACGGGCGCCCAGGCCGGGGTGAAACTGACCCTGCCCAAGGCGGATGTCAGCCAGAAGGTGATCAACGCCGACGGTCAGGCGATCAGCCTGACCATCGTGCGCCCAGCGGGTGTCAAAGGGACGTTGCCGGTTTTCATGTTCTTCCACGGTGGCGGCTGGGTGTTGGGCGACTTCCCGACCCACGAACGCCTGGTGCGTGACCTGGTAGCAGGTTCAGGAGCGGTGGCGGTCTTCGTCAACTACACGCCATCTCCTGAAGCGCACTACCCGACAGCGATCAACCAGGCCTATGCAGCGACCAAGTGGGTGGCTGAGCACGGCAAGGAGATCAACGTCGACGGCAAGCGCCTGGCGGTTGCCGGTAACAGCGTCGGCGGCAACATGGCGGCGGTCGTCTCGCTGATGGCCAAAGACAAGGGCACTCCGGCCATCAAGTACCAGGTGCTGTTGTGGCCGGTGACGGATGCCAATTTCGATACCGGTTCGTATAACCAGTTCGCCGAAGGGCACTTCCTGACCCGCAACATGATGAAGTGGTTCTGGGACAACTACACCACCGATGCCAATCAGCGTAACGAGATCTACGCCTCGCCGCTGCGGGCAACCATCGAGCAACTCAAGGGCCTGCCCCCTGCCCTGGTGCAGACCGCCGGTGCCGATGTGTTGCGTGACGAGGGTGAAGCCTATGCGCGCAAACTGGATCAGGCTGGCGTGGCGGTTACCGCCGTACGCTACAACGGCATGATCCACGACTATGGCCTGCTCAACGTGGTCAGTCAGGTGCCGGAAGTGCGCTCGGCGATGCTGCAGGCTTCGGAAGAATTGAAGGTTCACCTCAAGTAAACCGGACGCCTGAAGCGGAGATGCGACCATGAACTGGTAAATACAGCCGAGTTGAGACTAAAAAAGCCCCGCCTGAATCAATCAGGTGGGGCTTTTTATTTACGTAGAACACCGCGCCTTTGTGGGACCGGCTTTAGCCGGGAAGAAGCCAGGCAAGACGATAGATTTCTATTGTCGGTCCCTCAGTCTTCCCGGCTAAAGCCGGTCCCACAGAAAAACGCAGGTCCTGCGACCAGCCACAAAAAAACCCGCACTAGTGCAGGTTTTTTGTGTTCCAGCGCTACAGAAAAGCTGTGCTTATTTAGCACGGCCTTTGTAGGAACCGCCTTCACGGGTATCGATCTCGATCATGTCGCCGATTTCGATGAAGTCAGCAACGCTCAGCTCTGTGCCGTTTTTCAGCTTGGCTGGCTTCATGACTTTACCGGAAGTGTCGCCACGAGCCGAACCTTCGGTGTAGTCAACCTGACGCACGATAGTGGTCGGCAGCTCTACGGAAACCAGACGGTCTTCGAAGAACACAGCTTCGCAGACGTCGGTCATGCCTTCTTCAACGAATGGCAGAACGGCTTCGATGTCTTCGGCGTTCAGCTCGTACATGGTGTAGTCGCTGGTGTCCATGAAGGTGTAGCTGTCGCCGCTGATGAACGACAGGGTCGCTTCTTTGCGGTCCAGGATCACGTCTTCCAGCTTGTCGTCGGCCGAGTAGACAGTTTCAGTCTTGTAGCCGGTCAACAGGTTCTTCAGCTTGGTCTTCATGATCGCGCTGTTACGACCGGACTTGGTGAATTCAGCTTTCTGAACCAGCCAAGGGTCGTTATCGATCTTGATCACGGTACCGGGTTTGAGTTCTTTACCAGTTTTCATTGCGAATATCCGAAATAGGATGGATTTACTAACAGGCTCTGTACGAAAAGCGGCTTTTCGTACAGAGCCTTGATAACAAGGCCGCGTATCATAGCGAATTTCGATAAAACTGTACCAGCGCCTCGACAAGATCCCGCTGAGAAGCCTGTTCCAGACACCAGTTTTCAGCGTGTTTGCGCAAGATTGCCTCGTATTCGCTGATCGCCAGCCAGTGCGCACCAAGATCCTTGCCCCCATTCCAGGCCCGCCAGAATCCGCTCAAGGCACTCGCCGCCGCTTCGGGCAGGCCCTTGAGATAGAGCTCGAGGAACGCATCCAGTTTGGCCCAGTGGGCATCGTCGTCCTGTTCGTAGATGTGCCAAAGCAGCGGCCGACCGGCCCATTGCGCACGCACAAACGAGTCTTCACCGCGCACCACATTGAAGTCGCAGCTCCATAACAAACGGTCGTAATCTTCCTGTCGGACGAATGGCATGACCTGCACAGTCAGGGCTCCACGCTTTTCGACGGCTCCGGCCTGCAGGCCTTCGGCACCCAGCCAGCGTTGCAGATCACCGAGGATCCGCCCTTCTGGAACAATCAGATGGGTGGCTCGCGATTCATTCATCAGTAAGTCGAGCCAACTGCCCAACCCGGGATTTTCATAGGCAAACAGTGAAACCAGCCGCGCACCTGCGTCGGGCACGATACCCAAGCCATGCAGGAAATTTCGCTGTATCGACGTATCAAGCTGAAAAGCCTGACGCTGCTCGATCAAACCGCGCTCACGCAGCAAGCCACCGGTCGTCGGAAGAAAGCCGGGAAAGAAGAAGACTTTTTTCAAACCGTTGGACTGCGGCGACGGCAAGCCATGGCAGCCGGAAACCCAGGCCTCGGCGCTGAGGTATTCCAGATTCAGCCACAGCGGCCGCACCTGGCGTAGCAACATGGCGTCCATATAGGCGGGCGGCAGACGACAGGCGAAGGCCTCGATCACCACATCGGCACAGTCCGTGGCGGCCCACTCCGGCGACCAGCGGCATACGCTGACACCTTCCTGCCATTGCTGCGCCGCTTCGGCATCGGCCCCCGGACACAGCCGGGCAAATGCCGCCAGGTCGTCGATCCAAAGGCGCACCGCCAGATCGTGCTCGGCCGCCAATTGTCGGGCCAGGCGCCAGGTCACGCCGACGTCGCCAAAGTTGTCGACTACCGAACAGAACACATCCCAAGAAGCTTTCATCCAGGGCTCCTCGTGAAAAATGCCGATTGTCCGTCAGAACAACCCGCTGCCACCAGCCTTATGCCGTGCGACAATCCTGTGCAACTGCCAACACCAGGAATGCCGCCATGCCCTCCACAAGCCGTCGCGAGCTGAATGTTGCCGTCCCGCCACTGAAACTGATCGGCTGCATCGCCGTCGGTATCTGGCTCGGATTCCTTGCCGTACTGCTGACCTGCGTCCTGCTGTACAAGGCCCTGCCCGCTGCGCAGACCCAGGTTGTGACGAACGCTGTCAGCCAGTTGAGCAAGCCACCGGCCCCGCCATCCGAGCCCGCCAACAGCATGTTCGAGAAATACGAGCAGAACCTGCGCGAGAGCGAAGCCCGTCAGGCCCGTGAACAGGCCCAGGCCGAGCAGCAAAAAAGCTTCAACGGTCCCAAGTGCAATTTCTGGTTACAACAGGATCGCACCGCGCCCAGCGACAAAAGCCGGGCCAATGTCATCCAGTTCTGCGGATAGACCATGAGCAAGCAAGCCGTTCATCAGTTGATTATCGAAAAACTCAAGGTCGATCTGGAGATCGCCCAGCGCGCCGCCCAAACCGCCTACGAAACCGCGACCCACGAAGAAAACATCGCCGAAAACAAGTACGACACCCTGGGCCTCGAAGCCTCATACCTGGCGGCAGGCCAGGCACGGCGGGTCGAGGAAATCCGCCAGGCCCTGCTGGCCTGGCAGCAACTGGGCCTCAAGCCGTTCGACGAGCAGCGCGGCATACAGAACGGCGACCTGATCACCCTCGAAGACGACGATGGCCAGCCCCGCAGCCTGTTCCTCGGCCCCGATGGGGCGGGGCTGAAAGTCCACTTCGACGAGCATCTGATTACTGTGATTACCGCCCGTGCGCCCCTGGGGCAAAACTTGCTGGGCAAATTCGCGGGCGATGTCATCGATATCAGCGTCAACGGCGGTCGGCAAACCTTCGAGGTGACGCGGATAGTGTGACCGGCTCTTCATTTGCAGGGTTGCCCGGCTCAAACTTTTGTGGGTAAGGTGCCTCTGTCGCAAGATAAAAGTGACAGGGACTACAAAGCCAGTATTAGGGACTCACAACCAAGGAGATTTTTCATGGCACACGTCATCACCTTTCCTGACGCTCATGAACGAGATCGCCTCAAGTCCAGTGAGCAAGGGTTGCGGTACCTGAACAAGAAAGAGCAGCAACTGATCGATCAGCTGCGTTTGACCAGTCATGCCGGACGGCAGTACGTCTACGACTACGCCAGCATCATGCAGGTGTCCAGACCCTTGCACCCTGACCCCATCGATTGAGCCTGAGCGCTACCCTCGATAAGCGGTTGCGTCATCTCTCCCTGCCCGGCGGGGGGACTTGACTGCGTCCTGCATGAAGCTTTTGTCAGCCGGTATCAAGGACGCTGCCGCGGGCTTTATAGTGGCCGCTTGTCCTTGAGCCGCAGGAAACCGTCATGAGCGCCGCAACGCCCGACCCTAGCCACTCCCACCGCCCCGCCAAGACCGTCGTCGATCATTTGCGCTTCCACAAAGGTCATGCCCACCTGGCGCCAACTTTTGGCAATGACGCGTTCGCCTTGAAGGCCGAAGCGTTCGCCCGCTTCTTCGGTACGCCGATGTTTCTCGGTGCGCAGACGTTGCTCGTAATAATCTGGGTCGGCGCCAACATGACCGGACTGGTCAAGTTCGACCTCTACCCTTTTATCCTTCTGAACCTGGCCTTCAGCCTGCAATCAGCCTACGCCGCACCACTTATCCTGCTCGCGCAGACCCGTCAGGCCGCCCGGGACAAGGCCAATGCCGACGCCGATGCCCAACACCGCGAAGCCCTGGCCGTGGCCAATGAAGAACGCTTGGCCATCGCCGCACAGAACTCGGCGCAGATGCTCCAGTTGCTGGAACAGAACACTCGTCTGACCGAGCTGACCAAGTCCCTCACCGAGCGTATCGAAACCCTGACCCTGGATATGCATAAGCATTTCGTCAAGAGAGACGGTTCATGCTGACGCCTTTCGATTGAAAAGGTATTGCAGCCCCCCTGTAGAGCAGGCTTCAGCCGGGAAGACGATATTACGGGCGCAAGGGATGTATCGATCATTCTTGCGCCTGCCCGGCTAAAGCCGGTCCCGCAGGTTCTCCCATTACGGATCCACACTCTGGCAGATATGCCATGGGACATTCATCACTTTTATATTGCACCCATAATAAAAACAGATAAATTATGCTCGTAATCTGAATCAGATCCACCTGCAACTGACAGGAAAACCCGCCATGCAAAACCTCGATCGGGAAGAAAGACTGGCCCTGTGGCTGGAAGAAGAACGTCTGATGCGGGCCCGCCTCGGCAAGCCGGGCACTATCACCCTGGCAGAAGTCGCACGACTGGATCCCAAGGAATACCTCGACGGCATCGGCCGTGGCGAGTATCCCTCGCCGCCCATCGGTGAATTGATGGACTTTGTTCCGTTGTACTGGACGCCCGGTCTGTTCGTCTTCCAGGGCACTCCGGATGCACGGCATTACAACCCTCTGGGCAGTGTCCACGGCGGTTACGCAGCGACCCTGCTGGATTCGTGCATGGGTTGCGCCATCCACACCCAGCTCAAACAGGGCCAGGGCTACACCACCCTCGACTTGCGCATCAGCTATGTCCGCGCCATGGGCGAAAGCACAGGGCCCGTGCGGGCTGAGGGCAAGGTCGTGCATCTGGGCCGCTCCACCGCCCTGGCCGAAGGCCGACTGTACGACGTCGATGGCAGGCTCTACGCCACCGGCACCACCACCTGCATGATTCTTGACATGAACAAATAATCCCGGACACCACTTGGAGATCTGCCATGCAATCCATCGTTATCGCCGGTTTCGCCCGCTCGCCTTTCCACTTCGCGAAAAAGGGCGGCCTGATCAACCTGCGCCCGGATGACCTGGCGGCCCAGGTGCTGCGTGGGCTGGTGGACAAGCTCGACCTGGACCCGGCCACCCTCGAAGATGTGATCATGGGCTGTGCCTATCCGGAAGCTGAACAGGGCATGAATATCGCCCGTATCGCCAGTTTTCGCGCCGGATTCCCCAATACCCTGGGGGGTGCCACCATTAATCGCTTCTGCGGCTCGTCCATGAGTTCAGTGCATTACGCGGCCGGGCAGATTCTCCTCGGCGCAGGCGAGGCCTTTCTCTGTGCCGGTGTCGAGTCCATGACACGCGTGCCCATGGGCGGCTTCAATATCTCGCCCAATCCGACGCTGATGCAGGACATGCCCGAAGCCTACATGCCCATGGGCTTCACTGCGGAAGAAGTCGCCAAACGCTTCGATATCGGTCGGGTCGAGCAGGAAGCCATGGCCGTGCAATCCCACGCCAAGGCCGCCAGTGCCCGTGATGCAGGATTATTTGTCGACGAAATCGTGCCGATTACCACACCCGACGGCCAGGTCAGTGAAGACGGCTGCATCCGCCCCGGCACCAGCGCCGAAGGATTGAGCGGATTGAAGCCTGCCTTCGGTGGCACCGTCACCGCCGGTACCGCCTCGCCCCTGACCGATGGCAGCGCGGCAGTACTGGTCTGCACTGAAGAATTTGCCCGCAGTCACGGCCTGAATATCCTGGCGCGGATAAAAGCCGTCGCCGTGGCTGGCTGCCCGCCGGAAATCATGGGGATGGGCCCGGTCTACGCCACTCGTAAAGTCCTGCAACGGGCTGGCCTGACGATCGATGATATCGACCTTGTGGAACTCAACGAAGCCTTCGCCAGCCAGTCACTGGCCTGCGTGCGTGAGCTGCAACTGGATATGAGCAGGGTCAACCTCGACGGTGGTGCTATGGCCATGGGGCATCCGCTGGGTGCGACTGGCGCGCGTATTACCGGCAAGGCGGCGTCCTTGCTCAAGCGTACTGGCGGCCGTTATGCCATTGCCACCCAGTGCATTGCGGGAGGCCAGGGCATCGCGACCTTGCTTGAAGCGGTTTAGCACAATCGCGGTAGATATCGTTGTGGGACCGGCTTTAACCGGGAATACGCTTTCCCGGCTAAAGCCGGCCCCACAGATTCGTTCAAATTCCGCACCGTCTTACCTTGATACTCACATCCACCCCAACCACTTCCAGTAAGTCAGGGCAAACCCAAGCATCGACAGATAACCGATCACCGTCACCGGTATGCCGATTCTGGCGAACTGGCGGGCGGTAAAGGTTTCGGTGCCCAGGCAGACCATGTTCTGCGGCGCATTGATCGGCAGGATAAAACCGTAGCTGACGGCAAACCCCAGCAGCATGGTCATGCCCAGGCGATTGAAGTCGCCAGGCAGGGTCTGCAAGACCGCGATCAGGATCGGCAGCATCGCCGAAGTCAGTGCCGTTGCACTGGCGAACCCCAGATGTATGAGAATCAGAAACGCGCCGAGAATGGCGAAAACGCCTACCGGCCCTACTTGATCCAACCCGGTATGGGCCACGACCTGGGCGCCCAGCCACTGCCCGGCATGGGTGGTGAGCAGCGCAGTGCCCAGGCTGATGCCGACGCCGAAGACAATCACCGTACCCCAGGGAATGCGCGACTGCACATCCTTCCAGGCCATCACGCCCCACCGTGGCAGTAGCAGGACCACCAGTCCGGCATAAGTGGTAGAGGTGGTATCGAAGCTGTGCAGCTTGCCTTCCGTGGCCCATAACAGCAGCAGCGCCACCGAGACCGTCAGCAGACGTTTCTGCGCGCCGCTCATGGGGCCCAGGTCGTTTAGCGATTGCTGCACCGCCTCTTTGCCGCCGGCAATGCTGTCGCTTTCCGGGGGCAGCAGCTTGAGCACCAACACCACCAGCACCACGGACATGAATATTGCCCAGGGCGCTCCCGCCACCAGCCAATCGATCCAGCTGACCCGATGCCCAAGCATCTTGTCCATAAAGCCCGCCGTCAGCAGGTTCTGTGCGGCGGCAGTCTGAATGCCGACATTCCAGATGCTGGTGCCCTGAGCCACGATAATCATGATCGCTGCGGCGATATTCGAGCGCTTGTCGACGCCAAAGGCCGCAATCACGCCCATCATGATCGGCACCACGCAGGCGCTGCGCGCCGTGGCACTGGGCACTACCAGGCTAAGCAGGATGGTAACGGCGACCGCACCGATCATGATCCGTCGGGTACTGGTGCCGATCCGCGCCAGGGTCACCAGAGCGATGCGCCGGTCCAGCCCGGTGTGGGTCATGGCTGCCGCAATGAACAGTGCCCCGGCCACCAGAGCCAGGGCCGAATTGGAAAAGCCGGTCAGGGCCATGGTGATGGCCGCTGACGAGCCGTAGATCACCGACGGGTCCTGCAAGGTTGGAGCTGTACCCAACAGGAATGCCATGAGCGATGTAATCATGATCGCACTGGCTTCGTAGGAAACAGCCTCAGTAATCCAGACCACCACGGCAAACGCCAGGATCGCCAGCATGCGCTGGGCTGCCACCGGCAACTCCGACGGCAATGGCAGGAGCAGCACCCCCACCATCGCGACGACGGCGATCAACAGACCAATGGGCACCTTGGCTCGCGGGGGTGGCTCGGCGGCGGAGAGATCGGGAGTAGGGGTCTTCACGCTGGCAACTCCTGCACGTTTTATCGCTTGGAGTTGCAGGTTAAGCGGATACCCCCACCCCTCCCTTGATACGTGTCAAGCGCAGGGCTTTCAGGGGTGTTTGCGCAACGGCAGGCACAGGGTCACACGCAGGCCGTCGGGTTGACTGTCGAAAGTCAGCGAGCCATCACAACGCTGGACAATCGCCTGCACGATAGCCAGGCCAAGGCCGGAACCGACACTCTGACCCTGGCGCCAGAAGCGTCGGGTCAGGTGTTGCAGGTGCTGTTCGGGAATGCCGGGACCATGGTCGCGTACACAGAAACAGGCCTGACCGGGCGTGATACTGACACTCAACTCCACAGCGGTCTGTGCCGGGGTATGACGCAAAGCATTCTCCAGCAGATTGCGCAAGGCGGCGATGGCCAGCACCGAAGGTATGTCCAGCATTTGCGTCGACAACGGCTGGGCAAGGTGCAGGGCGATGCCCGCTTCGTCCTGACAGGTGTCGTGAATCGCCAGGCGTGCGGCGTCTTCAGCGGTGCATTGCACGCCATCGTCAAATGACAGACTACCCTCGACCCTGGCCAGCAACAGCAGCTGTTCAAGGGTGTGATGCAGACGGTCGGCACCCTCTTCGGCATGGGCCAGGGAACGGTCCCGGGCTTCACCTTCGGTCATGCGTGCCACTTGCAGGTGAGTCTTGATCGCGGTCAACGGGCTGCGCAGCTCATGAGCCGCATCGCCGGTCAGGCGTCGCTCGCGCTCCAGGGTCTGGGCGATGCGCTGAAACAGTTGATTCTGGGTGTCGAGCAGCGGCTGCAACTCACTGGGCAGGCCGGTGACATGCAGCGGCTCCACCGAATCGGCGCGCCGACGCTTGAGCGCATCGCGCATACGGTGCAACGGCGCCAGGCCCTTGCCGATGCCCAACCAGAGCAGGCCCAGGCTGCCCAACAACGCCGCCAGCACCGGCAACGAAGCGGCCAGCAACACTGAGTTGCGCAGTTGATCGCGCTCGGCCTGACGGTCCGCCGTAGTAATGCGCAAATCGCCCGCAACCAGGGTGTAAGTACGCCAGTGCTCGCCGTCGATCAGTCGGTCGGAAAAGCCGGTCTCATCTTCGCTGCTCAGACTCTGCTCGGGAGACGAGTGATTGCGCGCCAGCAGCTCGCCACGCAGGGAATTGACCTGGCAGGCCATGCTGCTGACGATGCCCAGCTTTTCCGCACTCAAGGGCGTGTCACCGGCCTGGCCGGGCATGGGCAATTGCGCCAGCATGCCGCCAACCATTCTTGCCGAAGCGGTCAGGCGCTGATCGAGGGACTCCATCATTTGGTCGCGCAGGTCGCAGAGCATCCAGATGCCCGCGGTCAGCCAGATGACCACGAACGCCGAACCCAGGGTCAGGCTCAGGCGCACCCGCAGGCTGGTCATCGCTGACCCTCGCTGGCGCCGTCATCGTCACCCTGGGCTGCACCCAGGCGATAACCGAGGCCGCGCACGGTCTCGACGATGTTGTTGCCCAACTTGCGCCGCAGATGGTGGATATGCACGTTCAAGGCGTTGCTCTCCACCTCGTCGCCGAAGCCATAGACGCTGTCCTTGAGTTGCTCGCCGGAGAGCACTCGACCGCGATTGTGCAGCAAGGCATGCAGCAACGACTGCTCACGTCGGGAGAGGTCCACCACCTGCCCGGCCAGCAGGGTCTCGCGGCTGCTCGGGTCGTAACTGAGAGTACCGTGCTCGATCAGATTGGTGCTGCGCCCGGCCATGCGCCGGATCAGGGTGTGCAGGCGCGCACTGAGCTCACGCAGGTCAAACGGCTTGAGCAAATAATCGTCGGCACCGGCCTGCAAACCATCAACACGGTCAGTCACGCTGTCCCTGGCGGTGAGGATCAGCACTGGCAGCTCTACCCCCTGCTGGCGTAACTGACGCAGCAGCCTGAGGCCATCTTCGTCGGGCAGACCGAGATCCAGAACCATGACATCGAAATGCGCCGCCTGCAGGATCGCCCGTGCCGCCGAAGCCGTGGCCACGCGGTCAACGGTAAGCCCCTGGGCATTGAGCCCGGCAACAATACCGCTGGCAATCAAGTCGTCGTCTTCACAGAGCAATACGTGCATGGCAGAACCCGAAACAAAGAGGCAGAGTGAAACGCAACTGGATTAAGGCGCGATTATGCCCCATGGCCCGGGCTCACACGTGCTCAGCGCACAGATGTTAATAAACGGTTAATCCCTCGGCCTCACCCTCTTCGGGACTCTGCTCAATAAGGCATGCTCCATGCGTCGTTTGCTGTTGTTGCTGTTCATTTTCCTGCCCCTGCTGGCCCAGGCTGCCTTTTCAGGCAGCGATCCTTTCGCCAAGAAACCGGATTTCCTCCCCGTGGACAAGGCCTTCATCCTGACCACCGAGCGCGCGGGCAACGGGGATATGGTGGTCAACTGGCGCATCGCCGACGGTTATTACCTGTATCAGCAACGCCTGAAATTCAACGGCCTGAGCCCGGCCGACAAGCCGGCGCTGCCCCAGGGTGAAGACCACGAAGACGAGTTCTTCGGCAAGCAGCAGGTCTACCGGGAAAGTCTCGAAGTGCGTATTCCCGCCGCAGTGACCGGTCAGGTCAAGCTCGGCTGGCAGGGCTGCGCCGATGCCGGGTTGTGCTATCCGCCGCAGAGCAAGGTACTCGACCTGGGTAGCGGCAAGAGCGCAGCCGCAACCATTGAGCCAGGCATCGGACAGGCTCCGGATCAGGCACTGGCTGGCAGCCTGCAACAACGCTCCTTGAGCCTGAGCCTGCTGGCGTTCTTCGGCCTCGGTCTGTTGCTGGCCTTCACCCCTTGCTCATTGCCGATGCTGCCGATCCTCGCGGGCGTGGTAGTAGGCAGCGGCGCCCGCCCTCGGCGCGGCTTCGCCCTGGCCAGCAGTTATGTGCTGAGCATGGCCCTGGTCTACGCCGGGCTTGGCGTGGTCGCGGCGCTGCTGGGCGGCAACCTGCAGGCGGTGTTGCAACAGCCTTGGTTGCTGGGAAGTTTCGCCGCGCTGTTCGTGCTGCTATCGCTGCCGATGTTCGGCTTCTTCGAACTGCAATTGCCGAGCTTCGTGCGTGATCGTCTGGAGCAGGCCGGACGCCAGCGTCAGGGCGGCAGCCTGTTGGGTGCGGCAGTGCTAGGGGCGTTGTCGGGATTGATGGTCGGCCCCTGCATGACCGCACCGCTGGCCGGCGCCCTGCTCTACATCGCCCAGAGCGGCAACGCTGTACACGGCGGTCTGGTGCTGTTTGCCCTGGGCCTGGGGATCGGCCTGCCGTTGTTGCTGCTGGTTACCCTGGGCAACCGTTTCCTGCCCAAACCCGGCGCCTGGATGGACGTGGTCAAGGGCGTGTTCGGCATGTTGCTGCTTGCCACCGCCCTGATCATCGCCAGGCCGCTGCTGGCCGAAGCGCTGTGGGTCGGGCTGTGGGGCGTACTGTTGCTGGTCGTCGCCTTTGCCGCCATTGTCCAGGCCCGTCAGCTACGCAATGGCGCCAGGATTTTTGGCCCCGCAGGCATGATTATCGGCCTCTGGGGTGTCCTGATGCTGATCGGCGCTGCGGCCGGTGCCGATGATCCCTGGCAGCCGCTGAAGGTCTATCGCGGCGGCAACGCGGTCAGTATCGAGCGCAGCCACGAGGCCTTTATCAATATCAGCGATCCCCAGGCCTTGCAGCGAGAACTCGATGCCGCGCAAAGCCAGGGTCAATGGGTACTTATCGACTACTACGCCGACTGGTGCGTGTCCTGCAAGATCATGGAAAAACAGATTTTCGCCAAGCCCGAAACACTCACTGCACTGAACGGCGTGCGCCTGCTGCGCCTGGATGTGACCGCCGACAACGCCGACAGCCGCGAACTCCTGGGGCGCTATAAGGTGCCCGGGCCTCCAAGCCTGTTATGGATCGGCCCGGACGGCCAGGAGCGTCGTGAACGCCGCATTACCGGTGAAGTCGACCTGACGACATTCATGCAGCACTGGCAGGCGACAAGGGAGCATGGCTGATGCTCAGTATTGCCATCGGGCCATTTGCCCTGGCGGTCAACCATCTACTGTTGCTGCTGGCGCTGGGCGTATCGTCGGTAGTCGCCTGGTGGAACGCTCGACGCACAGGCGGTAGCAATCCGGAATCGGTGCAGTTCAGCCTGTTCCTGCTTGGCCTGCTGGTCGCCCGTCTGGCCTTTGTCATCACCTACTGGTCGCAATATCGCGACAATCCATGGCAGACCGTGGATATCCGCGACGGCGGCTTTCTCGCCTGGGCCGGCGTGTTGACCATTATCGTCGGCGGCTGTCTCTATGGCTGGCGCCGGGCCGGGTCAAGACGGCCACTGGCGCTGGGCGTGGCAAGCGGCCTGCTGTTCTGGCTATTGGCCCAACTGACGTTGACCTTCTATCAGCAAGGTGCAGCCCTGCCGGATCTCACCTTGCGCAATGCAGCAGGCGAACCGGTGCGTTTGGCCGACTATAAGGGCCGTCCGTTGGTGATCAATCTCTGGGCCACCTGGTGCCCGCCCTGTCGTCGGGAAATGCCGGTCTTACAGGCCGCGCAGCAGCAACGCGACGATGTGCTGTTCCTGTTCGTCAATCAGGCCGAGAGTCCCAAGACTGTCGCTGACTTTCTCAATACCCAGGGCCTGACGCTGGATCATATGCTGTTCGACGACGATGGCGAACTGGCCCAACAGGTCGGCGCCATGGCCCTGCCCAGCACGCTTTTCTATTCCGCCGAGGGGCGCCTGCAAGGCAGCCATCTGGGTGAACTGTCCAATGCCAGCCTGACCCGCGCCCTTGAAAGCGTAACGGGGTCGGCCGCCGCTGTTTCCTCCTCCCCAAGGACCACTCCATGACGCTGCCCCGTATTCTGTCGACCCTCGCCTTGGCCACCATTACCTTGCAAAGCCCGTTACTACGAGCAGCCGAGGCGCTCCCGGCACCGATCAAGGCACTTGAAGCCAAGGGCGCGCATATCGTCAGCAGCTTCGATGCGCCAGGCGGCCTGCGAGGCTATGCCGCCGAGTACAACAAACAGGCCATCGCCCTGTACCTGACCGCCGATGGCGAGCATGTGCTCGCCGGCAATCTGTACGATGCCAAAGGCCAGGATCTGAGTCGCGCGCCTCTGGAAAAACTGGTCTACGAACCAATGTCCAAGGAGATCTGGGCCAAACTGGAAAAGACCACCTGGATCGCCGACGGCAGCCAGACCGCGCCGAAGATCGTCTATTTGTTCAGCGACGCCAACTGCCCGTACTGCAATATGTTCTGGGAGCAGGCGCGGCCCTGGGTCAAGGCCGGCAAAGTGCAGTTGCGCCACATCATGGTCGGCATCATTCGCGAAGACAGCGCCGCCAAGGCCGCCGCCCTGCTGGCAGACAAGAACCCGGAAGTGGCTTTGACCAAACACGAAGCGGCGGGCCGCAGCAGCACGCTGAAGCCCCTGGCCAGTATCCCGGCGGATATCCAGGCCAAGCTCGATGCCAACATGGAGCTGATGAACGAGATGGGCCTGTCCGCCACACCGTCGATTTTTTACCTCGATGACAAGGGCCAGATGCAGCAGATCCAGGGCGCCCCCCAGGGCAAGGCGCTGGAGGAAATGCTCGGGCCAAAGCCCTGACTACGGGCCAGCTCGAACCCGGAGGACACAAGCTGACCAATGGCAGGCAATGCAGAAAATGAATACTGCATTGCCCCTGTTTTCCATGTGAGAATGTCGCTCAACATTTTACGAATTCTTGCAGGAAGGCTCATTGCATGCGTTACGCCGAAGATCACAAAGCCCAGACTCATCAACGTATTCTGCAGGAGGCTTCGGCACGTTTTCGCCGTGACGGCATCGGCGCGACAGGCCTGCAGCCCTTGATGAAAGCTCTGGGCCTGACCCATGGCGGCTTTTATGCCCACTTCAAATCCAAGGACGAACTGGTCGAAAAAGCGCTGCGCGCAGCGGTCGATCAATCCAAGGAGCGCACCGCAAAGACATTTGACCAGGAAGACAGCGTCAACGCCTTCCTTGATATGTACCTGTCCCCGGCCCACCGCGACAGCCCGGAAAAAGGCTGCCCGCTGCCGACCATGTGCGCCGAACTCGGTCAGCGCGGCGAGCCCAGTGCACTCACCGATGAAATGCTCAAGGTGCGTATTGAGGCTCTGGAAAAAGCCATGGCCGACAAGCCGGACGCCGATGCCCGCAGCCTGGTGATGATGTCGACAGTGATCGGCGCCCTGACCATGGCTCGCAGCGTTCAGGACAAAGCGTTCTCCGAGCAGATCCTGCAAACTACCCGGGAATGGCTGAAGCAGAACCTCAACAAAGTCTGATCCAGTCAATCCCGGGCCATCACTTCAAGGATGCCAGCGGCGCAACAGGACGCTGGCATTGACCCCGCCAAAGCCGAAGCCGTTGGACAAGGCGTACTCAATGTTCATCGGCCGTGCCGCGCCATGCACGATATCTACGCCCTGCGCCGCTTCATCCGGATTTTCCAGGTTCAAGGTAGCCGGAGCAATCTGGTCGCGAATTGCCAGCGCCGTAAAAATCGCTTCGATTCCCCCAGCTGCTCCGAGCAAATGACCGGTGGCCGACTTGGTCGAAGTCACGGCAATGGCGTTCTGCTCACCAAACACCGATTTGATCGCCGCCAACTCGCCCTTGTCGCCGACTTGCGTGGACGTGGCATGGGCATTGAGATGCTGGATTTCGGCTGGCTGGATACCAGCCTGACGGATCGCGGTCTGCATCGCGCGTCGTGCACCGCTGCCGTCTTCCGGGCCTGCGGTCAGGTGGTAGGCGTCAGCGCTGGTGCCATAGCCCACCAACTCAACGATAGGTTGTGCGCCTCGGGCCAAGGCATGTTCCAGGGATTCGATAACCAGAATCCCCGCACCCTCGCCCATGACGAAGCCGTCACGGTCACGATCAAACGGACGCGACGCCCGCTCCGGGGTTTCGTTGAAGTCACTGGACAGCGCCCGGGCCGCAGCAAAGCCACCAAGGCTGACGCGATCGATGGCTGCTTCCGCACCACCGCAAATGGCGATATCCGCCTCACCGCACTGGATCAGCCGCGCCGCGTCGCCAATAGCCTGCACGCCTGCAGCACAGGCTGTTACCGGCGCACCCAGAGGGCCTTTGAAGCCATGTTGAATGGAGACATGGCCCGCCGCCAGGTTGACCAGAAACGACGGGATGGTAAATGGCGACAGACGCCGCGGCCCACGGGTATCTACCGTGCGTACCGCTTCGGCGATGGCGCCAAATCCACCGATACCGGAGGCGATAATGGTCGCGGTGCGCTCCCGGGCCTCCTCGCTTTCGGGCGCCCAGCCAGCCTGCGCAATCGCTTCTTTTGCCGCCGCCAGGGCAAACAGAATGAAGCGGTCCATCTTCTTCTGTTCTTTGGGCGCGACCGCCGCATCGGCGTCGAAACCGGCCTGGGCATCATCAGCAAGCAAAGGCACCGGCCCACCGACCTTGCCAGGCAGGTCAGCAACGGTTTCTTCCGGTAATTGGACAATCCCTGAACGGCCCGCCAGCAGGCGTTGCCACACAGACTCTACGCCACTGCCCAATGGCGTCACCAACCCCATCCCAGTGACTACGATTCGACGTCCACTCACTTGCAACTCTCCTGGGCCATGACGGCCTACGGGTATAAACACATAATATTACGACAATAATTTAATCAAATACTATGTCGAGGAGCCCATCCTGTGTCAAGGCCGATGACATTTAATCGAGTGGGCCGGTGGTGTGAACCATAGGCGAAAAAACGCCCTGAATGAGCAAAGCCGATCAAATGACCGGCCTTGCTCGGGAAGGAATGAAGCTATCTCAGTTGATCGACAACTTGTCGCGATTCTTTTCCAGGATCGCCTTGCCGATACCTTTGACTTCGAGCAACTCATCAACCGAGGTAAAGGCACCGTTTTCATCACGGTAGGCGACGATGGCAGCCGCCTTGGCGGCGCCGATCCCCACGAGCTCTTTTTGCAGCGTTTCTGCGTCTGCACTGTTGATGTTGAACCTGTCGCTGAACGGCGCCTGGGCCGTCGAACTGACAGCTGCGCTGGTGGCCGGGGCTTGCGCTGTCGGTGCCGCATTCACGGCAACCGTGGCACTGCCGAGAAATGCAAATAACAGGGCGGAAATAAAAGCCTTACGCATAAGTGAAGCTCCATCTATCTAGTCAAGGTTGGAATACAACTTTCCAAAGTTGCCCCTGAAATCTAGACCAAGGTTAACCCCTGTCAATGAAGCTATAAGTTTCGGCTTATTTCACTTAAATCATCTTACAATCAGACACCTTATCTCACAGTTAATACTCAGAGCTCCTGACTACGTTCCTGATATATCCAGTCAACTATTTCGCCGTCCGGCGAATAGCCGTTAACCGTTTCACGCAGTAATTGTCTAACCGTGGTGTAGTCGTCTTCTTCAACAGCCACCAGCAAGCGCGACAATTGGTTTTTCAACAACTCCCAGGACAGGAAGTCTTCATGGGCGCTCATGATCATCGGATGCTGCGTGGCGACGACATTGTCACCGATCAACAGCTCTTCGTAGAGTTTTTCACCCGGACGCAACCCCGTGAACTCGATGGAGATATCGCCCTGTGGGTTTTTCTCGGAGCGAATGCTCAAGCCAGAGAGATGCACCATTTTCTCTGCCAGTTCGACGATTTTTACCGGTTCGCCCATGTCCAGCACGAATACATCGCCGCCCTGCCCCATGGAGCCTGCCTGAATCACCAATTGCGCCGCTTCGGGGATGGTCATGAAGTAACGGGTAATCCGCGGATGCGTAACAGTCAGCGGGCCACCGGATTTGATCTGCTTGTGGAACAAGGGAATGACCGAGCCCGAAGAACCCAATACATTGCCAAAGCGAACCATGATGAAGCGGGTCTTGTTGACCTGATAAACCCTGCCTTTGTCACCGAACATGACCGGCGCAGTTTCCCGGCTCAGGGCTTGCAGGACCAACTCAGCCAAACGCTTGGTGCTGCCCATGACATTGGTTGGACGCACAGCCTTATCGGTGGAAATCAATACGAAGTTGGCAACACCGGCCTGTAATGCCGCCTGGGCCGTATTAAGCGTACCGACGACATTATTGATAACACCCTCGGCAATATTGTGCTCGACCATGGGCACATGTTTATAAGCGGCTGCGTGATACACCGTATCGACGCGCCAGGTCTTCATGATATCGAGCATCTTGGGGTGATTGCGTACCGAACCGAGGATCGGCAACAACTTGACCGACAGTGACTCACGGGCAATACGCTGTTCCAGCTCAGAAAGAATGGTGTAAAGATTGAACTCGCTGTGGTCGAACAGCAAAAGCGTCGTCGGCTTGAGTATCAGAATCTGTCGGCATAACTCCGAACCGATCGAGCCGCCGGCACCGGTCACCAGGACGGTCTTGCCTTTGATGCAGTGCTCCAGCAGATCATCTTGAGCAGGCACCGGGTCACGGCCCAACAGGTCGGCGATGTCCACTTCCTGTAGATCATCGACCTTGACCCGACCCGCTGCCAGGTCCATGAACCCCGGCACGCTGCGCACGTGCAGGGGAAAGCCTTCGAGATAACCGAGGACTTCACGACGGCGACCCCGAGTTGAAGACGGGATGGCCAAGAGGATTTCCTGCGCCCCCGTAACATCGATCATGCGTTGGATATGCTTGGGCTTGTACACCTGCAGACCGGAAATGACCCGATTGGAAATCGACTCGTCATCATCGATGAACGCCACCGGGCGCATCAGCCGCCCCATTCGAAGCGCGGCAACCAACTGATTGCCTGCCGCACCGGCACCATAGATCGCTACCTTGAGCAACCCGTCGTCACGATTGGCAAACGGCATATGCTGGGCAGCCGAAAACCAGTCGCCGAGAAAGTACTGACGCATGGCCAGACGCAGCCCGCCGATCATGACCATGCTCAACCACCAGTAGTTGAACATGATGGAACGTGGCACCACCGCCTGGTGGTTGCTGTAGGAGTAGACCACGACACCCAATATCAAGGCTGAAAGACTGACGGCCTTGATGATGGCAATCAGCGCATCATTGCCAAAATAACGCATGACCGCACGGTACATGCCAAAACGAATGAAAAGAGGAATGGCGACAATTGGTGCGCTGATGAATAACCAGGTGTGTTTCTCCAGGGGATTGATAAGATCATCGACCCCCAGGCGAACGACAAACGACATCCAAAGCGCGATCCAGACCAATACAACGTCAGCAGAAACCTGAATTATTCGCTTTTGTCGGCGCGGCAACGCCAATAAAAAAGCTCGTAATTTATTCATGACCCCTTCGAACACCTCTTGTCCTCTCTCTTGCCCCTCGCCGGGAAAACAGAACACCGACTGCGGCGAAGTAGAATATTGTTGCAATTTATATCAAAAATGAAATGTACGTACGCTCAAATGCGCTCCAGCTCACCTGCCCGAAATTTCAGGGCCAGCAAGACTAACGGGACGTAGGCGATACATACCCCCAAAAGGCCATCACCCTCCATGCAGGCAACCCATAGTGCGATGGGAAATAGCCATCCCAAGTTGATCAGCGCAACAGCGACAGTAACCGGCAGATGCCTGCCGAAATGGCGGGAAGCAAACTGATACGCGTGACTGCGATGCGCTTCATAAACCTTGTCTCCGCGTAACAGACGGCGGAACAGGGTCAAGGTTGCGTCAACGATGAAGACACCCAGCAGGATCAGCCACACCCAAAGGAAACGTGGCGCGGCCCAGGCAGCCTGCAGGGACAGAATACCCAGGGCAATCCCAAGGAAACCGCTGCCGGCATCGCCCATGAAGATCCGCGCCGGCGGGAAATTCCAGAACAGAAAACCGGCAACGGCGGCTGCCAGCAATACAGGCGCCCAGGCCAGCTCGGCAAACCCCGTCAGCGCATAAATGATCCCGGCCCCACAGCACGCCGTAAGCGCCTCGACACTGGCAATCCCGTCAATTCCATCCATAAAGTTATAGAGGTTGAGTACCCAGACCAGGTAAAACGCCGCGAGCACATGACCGACAAGACCAAGATCAATAACCGCGCCGAAAAGACTCAGCGGCGCCAACCCACCCAGCCAGAACAATGCCCAGGCAGCAGCGGCAAAATGCCCGAGCAGACGCCACCGAGCAGCGATATGCCCGTGGTCATCCATAAATCCGATGACTGCAATCAGGCCACCGGCACCGATAACCGCCGCCACAGCGTACATCGGCATCAGTTGTTGCCAGCCAAGAACCGCGACGGCGAGGAGAAAAGCGATAACGATGGAAACACCGCCACCTCTAGGCGTCGGCACCGAGTGGGAGCTACGCGCGTTGGGAATATCCATGAGGCTTTTTGACAGCGCATAACGGCGAAGCCCGCCCGTCAGAAACAGCGACAGCACACCTGCCGCAACTACCCACCACCACTCACTCATCGTTTTTATGTTCCAGGAAATAATGCGCCGTTGCTTTCATTGCGTCTTCCACGCTCACCGGTGGCGCCCAGCCCAGCATCGTACAGGTTTTGCCTATATCGACTTGCAGGGAACCACACAGACGCTGGGAAAAAGAGACCTTTCCTACAGCGGCGGCAGCAACTTTCAGCGTCCACATGGGTATGGGGAGCAAGCGGGCGGGTTTGCCAAGGGCGCGGGCCATGTGTTGCAGGAGCCCGGTGGTAGAGAGGTCATTGCCATCACTGACCAGAAAGGTCTGGTTGGCAGCGGCCGGGTGGTGGATGCAAGTCGCAATGAGATCTACCAGATTATCCAGCGCAACGAGACTGCGTTTGTTATGGATAGCACCCAGCGGCAGCGGAACACCCTTGTCCAGCCAGCGCATCATGCTGAGAAAGTTGGCCTTTACTCCAGGACCGTAAACCAGCACAGGGCGAATGATCACCACTTCCATGCCAGTGCGAGCGGCGATTTCACGCAGGCCTTCTTCGGCCCTGGCTTTGGACACACCATAAGGATCGCAAGGATTTACCGCCTGATCGGCGGTAAAAGGCGCGCCGGTCGCTGTTGCCTCGCCGTTTACCTTGATCGAACTGACAAAGATAAAGCGCTTCACCCCGGCCGCAGCGGCCTGCTCGGCAAGATTGAGGGTCCCGGCAACATTGACGCGCAAGTATTCCGCTTCCGGGTTGGCGCTGGTGTCGTGCATGACGTGCACACGGGCGGCAGCGTGGATGACGGCGTGGGCACCGGTGACTAAAGGAGCCCATGAGGTGTCGGGCCCAATTGACGGAATTACAGTAATCTCGGTAGAGGTATCAGAGGATAGATAGCGGCCACGAACGGCCACCCTCAACCCATAGTCGGAGCGTTGACTCAGATAATTCGCAATCGCACCACCGACAAACCCAGAAGCCCCCGTCACGGCGACTAACCTATTAACACAGCTCATTATTTCCTCCCGGAATGCTCGAATGAGATACTTACTTATGGAATGTAAAAACTCAATCGAAATATGCCACCAGACGAGCATTGACCTCCTTCGCGTCAAACTTCTTCTGAGCGATTGCATAACTTTCCAGCCCCATACGTTCTATTTGCTCAGGGTGCTCGATAAAATAACGCATTTTCTCGACCAGAGCCGGAGCAGAGTAAGGCGGAATCAAAAAGCCGTTTTCCCCATCCACTACTGTTTCCCGACAACCGGGAACATCCGTTGTAATCACCGGACGGCCGATCGCCATTGCCTCTTGAGTACTTCTCGGGACGCCTTCTCGATAAAAAGATGGAAGTACAAAAACACTTGAGCGACGCAACCACGCGCTGACATCGTCAACATGTCCGGGGTGTATCACCACCCCTTTATCAACAAGCTCTGACAGCGTTTGCTCGGACAACCCCCCGGGATTCGATCTGTCGAGTCCGCCCAATATAAAAAATTTGACCTCCGGGTATTCAAGTTTTATCAGCCGGGCTGCGCCAACAAATTCATGCACTCCCTTCTCGGCGAGCAAGCGGCCAACAAAAATAAAACTTACGGGTGAGGCGGTCGGTCTTGTATAGGGATAATCCTGAAGGTTCACGCCGATGCCACCTAGCACGCAACTTTTTTTTACACTCAGACGGTAACGGTCGAGCAAATCTTTCGGATCGTCAGGGTTAAGAAAAATCAGTCGCTCAAGGAATCGAAAAGAAAATCGGTATAAAGCCACCTGGACTTTCCTGATCAGGACTTTTTTCAAGCCTTTCTTGCCGGGGTAATCAGTGAATGCATAGCCAAGGCCTTCAAGCATTGCTATCCGTCGCTCAACCCCGGCAAGCCGTGCTGCGAGCGTGCCAAATATCACGGGTTTGACGAAATAGCTAAATACCACCGCAGGGGCAATCTTCCTGATTTGTCTGGCCAACGTTAAACAATTCCAAGCGTCCACCAATGGATTCAGCCCGGCTCGGCTTAATCTGTAGTCCACCGGAATGGCGTTTAAATCCATTATTCTCCGACGGGTGACGTTACAATAGTCGATTGCGAACGCGTAAACCTCGAAACCTTTTTCTACAAGGGTAACTATCAAATCTGATCGGAATCCCAACATGCCGTTAGCGGTGGTCCCTATCAATACAATCTTCATATCAGTGGTTTCCGTAACCGCCGGGGTTTAGCGTCTGCCAATGCCAAGCGTCCCGAATCATGTCCTCCAACCCAAGATCGGCACTCCAGCCCAACTCTCTATGAGCCTTGCTGGCATCAGCCCAAGAGATGGCGATATCTCCCGGTCTGCGTGCAACAATATCGACGGGTATGCTGCAACCTGTGACCTTTTCAAAAGCACCGATAATTTCTTTAACCGAATAACCTACGCCTGTACCGAGATTCCATACGTGATGACCTTTGTTTGAAGAAATATATTCAAGCGCAGCCAAATGACCTTTTGCGAGGTCCACCACATGAATGTAGTCACGAATACCCGTACCATCGGGAGTCTCATAATCATCGCCGTAAATCGACAATACCTTCAACCTCCCCGTGGCGACCTGACTAATATAGGGCATTAAATTATTCGGTACTCCACGGGGATCTTCGCCTATGGCACCACTTGGGTGGGCGCCTATGGGGTTGAAATACCTGAGTGTAGCAATGGACCAATTTTTATAAGAGTTACCCATATCACTCAATATTTGCTCAATCATGAATTTCGACCAGCCGTAAGGACTGGTGGCCGGCGCTTTCGGGCTCGACTCCAACAGCGGAACTTCGACGGGATCTCCATAAACAGTTGCAGAAGAACTAAACACCAAGTGATGAACACCCGCTTCAGCCATTGCTTCGCATAGACATAGCGTACCCGCTACATTAGCCAGATAATACTCCAGGGGTTTACGCGAACTTTCCCCTACCGCTTTAAGCGCGGCAAAATGGATGACCGCATCAATCGAATGGTCAGAAAAAACCTTTTTCAACAATGTCTTGTCAAGTATCGAGCCTTGAACAAAGTCCAGACTACGATGAGCGATGCTGGTTACCTGCTTCAGGGAAGCCGCCGAACTATTGCTCAGATCATCTATTACCACGACCTGTATATTTTTGCATAACAACTCTACAATCGTATGAGAGCCGATATAGCCCGCGCCACCGGTTATGAGAACCTTCATATACCACCCCGTAAAGCGTGAGCCTTTTTATTCAGGTAAACCGTAGCCACACAAATGATGAGCGCCAAATAATTGCATAGCCTTAGTCTGATGGCGGTGCCCATATTGTCGTTCCCGAGCAGCCATACTGTCCCGTAAACCACAGAAAATATTATTAAAAAGCCTACCAACCGGTCCGCAAAACGCCTATTGAGGATCAGATACATAATCCCAGCCATGAAAGGAACGCTTTCGACCAGAAAAAAAATCCAGCTGAGACTATTAGAAAAATAGAACCCCAACATCTGAATGGAAAAGCTCTTCAAAAACAAAGGCGTGAATGATGGTACGGAACCGAAAACCAATCCCAAATTACTACCGCCCTTCAAAGTCGACTCGAACATTGATCGATACAGTAAAATGCTGTCCAGCCCGCCTAATGCATAAATTCCATTGAGCGCTATTAAATAGCCAATAACACACCAACCCGCTGGCAACCTCGCATGGTATATAGCAAAAGAGCACAACCATGCCATCGCGAAAGCGGCCCCCAAATAAGGTCTAAATAGAAACATCACGTAAGACATACAGGCTATTAGTATCATCAACATCAGCCGAGCACGGGCATCTGATGATAAAAAAAAGCGTTTAACCATAAATACCGACATCAAAAACAGAAAACATAAAAATACATCTCGATAAATATCAAGCGCGTAATAGCACAATGTTGGATAACCGCTGACCAAGAGGGCTATGAAACAATATGTTTTTGGGTCACTCATACGATCGCCGACACTCAGCTCAGCAACCATCACGGGTATTACGACGAACCCGAGCATCATCAGTAGGACTTTCACACCGTCTCTGGAATACAACCCATAGTCATTCATCAACCTTAACAGTCGATTCCAGTAATTCGCCAACTTCTCAACGTTACCTAACGCGTAATTGTGATAATAGTCTGCATCATTCCCTTCACCAAACGACCACACCCCTTTTTCCATGGTGTAAATAGCCAGGATCAATTTTATAAAAACCACACCAAGAAATGCTAAAAACAGACTTTTTCGAGAAACACAAAGACGCATTGAACCACCCTCTACATCCGCAAAAATGGCTTATAACCTGACAAAAGAAAATGGACTTATAGCAACTGACCTCTTTCGCCAGAATAAAGCAGCCAATACGGAGGTAGACAGGTTGTAAACCATAAATCCCAACGCCACCGCATACAAACCAAAGGTCGAATAACTCACGGCGATAACACTAAATTGGAGAAGCATTCCAGCAAGCACCACTTTTAGATAAATACTTTTTCTTTGACAGAATTGCAGGGCTGGAAAACCAATACCGAAACATGCCGATAGAATACCGCCCGCCATCAAAAGCAGCATTGACTGCATTGCAACAACTCGATCTACGCCTATGAACTCAAGATAAAAATACCCCACAGGTATAATAATCATGCTCGCACCCAACTGAGCCATCAGCATTATCCTGCCCGACTTGCGCATGTCACCTTCTCCGTCCGCAGCAACCTTTGAAGTCTCTGGAATGACTAGATTAAATGTGGAGTGCACCGCCACCAATACAACCGTATAGAGTGTCTGTGCTGCAAAGTAGGAGGCCAATTCTTCAGCGCCACCCCAGTAATTTATAAATAATCGATCTGCCTGAAAAACCAGAGTTATTATTATTTGCGGCATTACAATTGGAATACCTGCCTGCTTGATTTTCAGCCAGTCCCTCAAATCAAGAGAGAAGTTTATACTCCATAGCTTTTTCTTTTTGACGTAGATAAACAGGAATGGCATGCCAAGCCAAAATGCCGAATAAGCAACAATTACAAGAGCATCAAACTCCATGTCTGCCTGTGACAAAATGATTGCCGACATTACGAGGAACGGTATAACGGCTCGACTGAATTCAAAACAGAGAGAGGCGGCAATATTTTTCTTCCTCACCACTAACAGCGCAGCCAACAACGCGGTAAAACCTACAGGCACAGCTCCTGCCAACCCGTAACTCCAGTGTCCATAGCTCGACAACGCACAAAAAAACATTAACGAGACTACGATACCATCCAGCGCCTTATGGCCTAACCAAGTGGTGATCGGCACATCACCGTCATTATTATATTTATCCACGACAGTGACCGCATCCCCCCAGAGGAAGAAGATGGTCATGAGATTAAAAAAAAACATAAATAGCGAGTAACTTGCCAGTTCGGCACTCGAATAATATCGCCCCACCAACAATATGGCCAACAGCGTCCCGAGCCCCGAAGCACCTCTTATTGAGTAAACAATCAACACTTTCAACAGCATCGATTTTCTGAGCCTTATGTTTTCACTCATACTACCAACGCCTGCTTTTATTAATGCACTCATACATCAAACTTAACATCCCAATGCGCAACCATCACCAGTTGAGCGAAGCGGCGAGGATTTTGCACGGTTTTTATTTTTTTGCAATGAGTGACAAATTCACTTTTGGAGAGCTATCGATCGACCAGCATTGATATCGACCAACAAAAACGGGCACCCGGATAAGGGCTGATCAGAAACTTACATTAGATATAAGCAATTCACTCAAGGTATGTAGAACTTTCCTACGGAAAAATCGTACACATACTACGTAGTAAATGCATTACTTTCGGGAGCGAAGGTTTTTTACGAAAAAGTATGGTCAGACAGAAACAGGACGATCGGAAGAGAATCTTTATAGATTTGACCCGTCTGTGCGAGGTCAGCACATTCAAGCATAACGCTTGGTAACTTTTAGAATACTGAATCGCTGGAGAAGCGATTCAGATAGAGCGTTGAGCCACTGGCTTGCGCTTCTTGCGCAGCCCGACCGCCCAACCCAAAAGCGGCCCAATCAACATGCCGACCAACAGCGCGGCGATAATCGGCACAGCAAGGACCAATTCTGGAGACGACCAGCCAAAGAACACCAGCGAAACGATCTGCCGGTTCTCAAGAACAAACACTATGGTCGATACGATAAGCAGCAATGCGATGATCGCTGTAAGGATTCGCGTGAACATCCGCATTTTCAGCTCCTTTCGGGAGGCCTAGAGCCCCTCTTCTTCGTCTTCGTTGACCCGATCACGCAGCTCCTTGCCTGGCTTGAAGTGCGGAACGAACTTGCCGTCGAGGCTTACCGACTGCCCGGTCTTCGGGTTGCGCCCGACCCGTGGTGCCCGGTAATGCAGCGAGAAGCTGCCAAAGCCGCGAATTTCGATGCGATCGCCTGTCGCCAGGCATTGCGACATCTGCTCAAGCATGGTCTTGATGGCCAACTCGACATCCTTGGATGAGAGCAGCCCCTGATGGGTGACAATTCGTTCGATCAACTCCGACTTCGTCATATTTTTCCCTTCTTTTTCAAGCAGCTAGGACAGCGCTCCGAAGGTTTTAGCATGACCTGAGGGATTTGAACAGCCCAAGTATTGACTTATATAACAACATCCATGTCATCCATGAAGATATTGCATGGGCGTGACAGCGGCTTAGCAGACGCCATCCCTTCCATCACACGCTCTTTTTCCTGAAATCGCCCTGGGAGGCCCTGAGGGCGCTTCTGCCCGCACACTCGGCCCAGCCTCGTGCCTTTTCGAGACTGCCCGAATCGCGGCCACAAAAAAGGGCGACCGAAGTCGCCCTTTTTCATGGTCCAGCAGAACTTAGTTCTGTTTTTCCATTTGTGCGCGCAACAGGTCACCAAGAGTGGTAGGACCAGTGTTTTCAGCGGTGTCAGGCTTGCTACGCAGGCTCTGAATCGCTTCTTTCTCGTCTTCAACGTCTTTCGACTTGATGGACAAGCTGATTACGCGGCTCTTGCGGTCAACGCTGATGATCTTGGCTTCGATCTCTTCGCCTTCTTTCAGAACGTTACGCGCGTCTTCAACGCGGTCACGGCTGATCTCGGAGGCTTTGAGGGTCGCTTCGATGTCGTCGGCCAGGGTGATGATAGCGCCTTTGGCGTCAACTTCTTTCACGATACCGCGGACGATTGCGCCTTTGTCATTGACAGTGACGTACTCGGAGAACGGATCGCTTTCCAGCTGCTTGATACCCAGGGAGATACGCTCGCGCTCTGGATCAACAGACAGGATAACGGTGTCGAGTTCGTCGCCCTTCTTGAAGCGACGTACGGCTTCTTCGCCCACTTCGTTCCAGGAGATGTCGGACAGGTGAACCAGGCCGTCGATGCCACCGTCCAGACCAATGAAGATACCGAAATCGGTGATCGACTTGATGGTGCCGGAGATTTTATCGCCCTTGTTGAACTGGCCAGAGAAATCTTCCCATGGGTTAGATTTGCACTGCTTGATGCCGAGGGAGATACGACGACGCTCTTCGTCGATGTCCAGAACCATGACTTCCACTTCGTCGCCGACTTGTACGACTTTCGAAGGGTGGATGTTCTTGTTGGTCCAGTCCATTTCGGAAACGTGTACCAGGCCTTCCACGCCTTCTTCCAGCTCTGCGAAGCAGCCGTAGTCGGTCAGGTTGGTTACACGCGCGGTAACGCGGGTGCTTTCCGGGTAGCGAGCCTTGATAGCAACCCATGGGTCTTCGCCCAGTTGCTTCAGGCCCAGGGAAACACGATTGCGCTCGCGATCGTACTTCAGGACTTTTACATCGATCTCATCGCCAACGTTGACGATTTCCGATGGATGCTTGATACGCTTCCAAGCCATGTCGGTAATGTGCAGCAGGCCATCGACGCCACCCAGATCGACGAATGCGCCGTAATCGGTGAGGTTCTTGACGATACCTTTGACTTGTTGGCCTTCCTGCAAGGATTCCAGCAGAGCTTCGCGCTCGGCGCTGTTCTCGGCTTCCAGGACGCTGCGACGGGAAACGACAACGTTGTTGCGTTTCTGGTCGAGTTTGATGACCTTGAATTCGAGCTCTTTGCCTTCCAGGTGAGTGGTGTCACGCACAGGGCGGACGTCAACCAGAGAACCAGGCAGGAACGCACGGATGCCGTTAACGTCGACAGTGAAGCCGCCTTTAACCTTACCGTTGATAACGCCCTTGACCACTTCTTCAGCAGCGAAAGCCGCTTCCAGAACAATCCAGCACTCAGCGCGCTTGGCTTTTTCGCGGGACAGCTTGGTTTCGCCAAAGCCGTCTTCGACCGCGTCCAGAGCAACGTGAACTTCGTCACCGACCTTGATGGTCAGCTCGCCAGCGTCGTTGTAGAACTGCTCGAGCGGGATGACACCCTCGGACTTCAGGCCAGCGTGTACAGTTACCCAGTCACCGTCGATGTCGACAACGATACCGGTAATGATTGCGCCCGGCTGAAGGTTAAGGGTTTTCAGGCTTTCTTCAAAAAGTTCTGCAAAGCTTTCGCTCATTTTAATTCCTGTTGATCAAGGGCGAAGAATACGCCCATCTGCCACGCTCCAGACAACGTGGGTTTCGTTCATATGAAAGGAAGCCTGCGGGACTCGGTCTGGTCTCCCACATGGCTCCTTGGTCACCCGGCGATATCGCGCAGGGCGATTTCACTTCGGATGCGTTCAAGCACCTGCTCGATAGACAACTCGGTAGAGTCCAGCTGGATGGCGTCTTGCGCCGGCTTGAGCGGGGCTACCGCTCGCTGGGTGTCACGCTCGTCGCGCGCACATATCTCTTCTAGCAGACTCGACAGACTAACATCATCGCCCTTGGCCTTCAACTGCAAGTAACGACGACGTGCACGTTCCTCGGCACTGGCGGTGAGGAAAATCTTCAAGGGGGCGTCAGGGAAGACCACCGTACCCATGTCCCGGCCGTCGGCCACCAGCCCCGGCTCTTCCTGGAAGGCACGCTGGCGCTGCAGCAGCGCATCGCGCACCGCCGGCAGCGAAGCCACCTGGGAAGCACCGCTGCCGATCTGTTCGTTACGGATCGAATGGGTGACGTCTTCGCCTTCAAGAACGATGCGCTGACCACCGCCCGCCACCGTCTCGAACTGCACGTCGAGATGGGCGGCCAGCAGCTTGAGGGCTTCTTCGTTGGTCAGGTCGACACCATGGTTGCGGGCGGCGAATGCCAGCAGGCGATACAGCGCGCCCGAATCGAGCAGACACCAACCCAGGTGCTTGGCCAACAGGCCGGCAACGGTTCCCTTTCCGGATCCGCTAGGCCCATCGATAGTGATGACTGGAGCCTTGGCTTTCACGAATGCACCTCCTGCACGACACCAAGACCAACCTGTGCGCACAGCTCAATAAAATTAGGAAAGGACGTGGCCACATTAGCGCAATCACGTACGCGAATGGCGGCACTCGCCCGCAAAGATGCAACACTGAACGCCATGGCGATACGATGATCGCCACGGGCATCGACCTCACCACCGCCGATGGCACCGCCATCGATGATGATGCCGTCCGGTGTCGGTTCGACTTGCACACCCAGTGCCAGCAGGCCATCGGCCATGGCCTGGATTCGATCGGATTCCTTGACGCGCAACTCTTCGGCACCGCGCAGCACGGTACGCCCTTCGGCACAGGCCGCCGCGACGAACAGCACCGGGAACTCATCGATTGCCAGCGGCACCAAGGCCTCGGGAATCTCGATGCCTTTCAGTCGGGCCGAGCGCACGCGCAGGTCAGCCACCGGCTCACCGCCGACTTCACGCTGATTTTCCAGAGTGATGTTACCCCCCATCAGCCGCAGGATCTCGATGACGCCAACCCGGGTCGGGTTGACGCCGACATGTTCCAGCAAAAGCTCAGAACCCTCGGCAATCGATGCCGCGACCATAAAGAATGCTGCCGACGAAATGTCAGCCGGCACCTCGATATGGGTCGCCGTGAGACGATGACCGGACTCCAGGGTCGCCCGATTGGCTTTGACGCAAACCGGATAACCAAAGCCGCGCAACAGACGCTCGGTATGATCGCGGGTGGTCGCAGGTTCACTGACGCTGGTTTGACCGTCGGCATACAGACCGGCCAGCAGCAGGCAGGATTTGACCTGAGCGCTGGCCATGGGCATTTCGTATTTCAGGGCCTTGAGCGTGTGACCACCGCGAATGACCAGCGGCGGCCGACCATCGGCAGCGGTCTCGATCACTGCCCCCATTTCGCGCAACGGCCCTGCCACGCGCGCCATCGGGCGTCGCGATAACGAGGCATCGCCGGTCAGTGTGGTGTCGAAACTCTGTGCCGCCAGCAAACCGGCCAGCAGACGCATCGAAGTGCCGGAGTTACCCAGATAGATCGGACCGGGCGGTGATTTCAAACCATGCAGGCCGACGCCATGAATGGTCACGCGACCATGATGCGGACCTTCGATGACCACGCCCATGTCGCGGAACGCCTGGATGGTCGCCAGGGCATCTTCGCCCTCGAGAAAGCCTTCGACCTCGGTAGCGCCGTCGGCCAGTGAGCCGAGCATGATCGCGCGATGGGAAATCGATTTGTCCCCCGGCACGCGAATACGCCCGTTGACGCTGCCACCGGGGCCCGCCAGAAAGCTGATATTGCGGGTATGTGCCGCAGGCTCGACATAAGCCCGCCGTGCCAGGATCTTGCCAAAATGCTCTCGCGCCACCCGCGCACGGGTAAATACCCCGAGCAATTGATGACCGTCACCGGCATCAATGGCATCACGCAACACATCAAGGTCACCGCGAAAAGTATCCAGGGTGCGAAGTACCGCCTCGCGGTTGGCCAGGAAGATGTCGTGCCACATTACCGGGTCACTGCCGGCGATTCGGGTGAAATCACGAAAGCCTCCGGCAGCGTAACGGAAGATATCCAGGTTCTCGTTGCGTTTGGCCAGGGAGTCCACCAGGCCGAATGCCAACAGATGCGGCAGGTGACTGGTCGCGGCAAGCACTTCGTCATGCCGCTGCACTTGCATATGCTCCACATCCGCACCCAACTCGCGCCATAACCGATCGACCACCGCCAGGGCATCAGGATCAGTCTCGGGCAGCGGAGTGAGGATGACCTTGTGCCGTTTGAACAACTGCGAATTCGACGCCTCCACCCCGCTCTGCTCGGACCCGGCAATCGGGTGTCCGGGCACGAAACGCGGTGGCATGGCGCCAAAAGCCGCACCGGCCGCACGCACCACATTGCCCTTGGCACTGCCGACGTCGGTCAGCACGGCATTGCCCAGGTCCATGGTTGCCAGCAGCCCCAGCAACTTTTCCATGGCCAGGATCGGCACCGCCAGTTGAATGACATCGGCACCGCGACAGGCAACGACAATGTCTTCTTCGCAGCGATCAACCACCCCAAGCTCAACCGCCAGACGGCGCGATTGCGGGTCCAGGTCTACACCTACCACTTCGCCGCACAGGCCGCTTTCACGCAGGCCCTTGGCAAAGGAACCGCCAATGAGGCCGAGGCCGATCACCACCAGGCGCCCGATCATAGGCTGGCCTGATTGCACTGAGATGACATCAACCACGCGCCAGAACCTTGGCCAGGGCCTCGAGGAAGCGGGTGTTCTCGGCGGGCAGACCAATGCTGACGCGCAGATGATTCGGCATGCCATAACCACCGATCGGACGCACGATCACGCCTTCGCGCAGCAGCCCTTGATAGACCGGCGCCGCTTCACGCGCAAGATCGATGGCGATGAAGTTGGCTTTCGAGGGAATCCACTTCAGGCCCAGCAGACGCAGACCACCTTCCAGTTGTTCCATGCCGACTTCATTGAGCTGGCGACTTTTCTCGACATACTCGACATCATCCAGCGCGGCGCAGGCAGCGGCCAGGGCCAGGCTGTTGACATTGAAGGGCTGACGCACGCGATTGAGCACATCGGCCACCTGCGGAGTCGACAACGCATAACCCACACGCAGCGACGCCAGGCCATACGCTTTGGAGAAGGTGCGCGAAACCAGCAGATTGGGGAAGTCGGCCAGATAATTCAGGCCATCGGGCAGCTCGGCGCCTGCGGCGTATTCGATATAGGCCTCGTCCAGCACCACCAGCACGTCTTTCGGCACGGCGGCGAGGAACGCAGCCAGGGCATCCGGCCCGAACCAGGTGCCGGTCGGGTTGTTCGGGTTGGCGACAAACACCACGCGGGTATTGCTGTCGATGGCCGCCAGCATGGCCGTCAGGTCATGCCCCCAGTCCTTGGCTGGCGCAACACGGGCGTCAGCGCCGACCGCCTGGGTAACGATGGGATAGATGGCGAAGGCGAATTCGCTAAACACCGCGTTCAGGCCCGGCGCCAGGTAAGCGCGAGCTACCAGTTCGAGTATGTCGTTGGAACCGTTGCCCAGGGTGACCTGGCTGGCCTGCACATTGCAGCGAGCAGCAAGGCGTTGCTTCAGATCGAAGCCGTTGCCGTCCGGATAACGGGTCAGTTCAGCAAGTTCGCTACGAATTGCTTCGAGCGCCCTGGGGCTGGCGCCCAGCGGATTCTCGTTGCTCGCCAGCTTGATGATCTGCGCCGGGTCCAGGCCCAGCTCACGCGCCAGCTCATCAACCGGCTTGCCCGGAACGTAAGGCGATAGTTTTTGCACGCCCGGCTGAGCCAGGGCGAGGAAGTCGACGCTCATGTATCGCCCCTGTCAGAGAACCGCTTTCGGGTAGGAACCCAGTACCTTGAGTGCAACCGCTTCCTGGCTGATCTGCTCCAGTACGGCCTTGACCAGCGGATCGCGGTGATGGCCGACGAAATCGATGAAGAACACGTAGGTCCATTTACCACTGCGCGAGGGCCGGGTCTCGATGCGAGTCAGGTCGATGCCGTTCTCGTGGAAAGGCACCAGCAGCTCATGGAGCGCGCCGGGCTTGTTGCTCATCGAGACAATGATCGAAGTCTTGTCGTCACCGGTCGGCGGCACTTCCTGACTGCCGATGATCAGGAAGCGCGTCGAGTTGTCCGGACGGTCCTCGATCTTCTCGGCAATGCGCGTCAGGCCGTACAGGCCTGCGGACATGTCGCCGGCGATGGCCGCAGAGTTCCACTCACCCTTGACTCGCTTGGCGGCCTCGGCATTGCTGGCGACGGCGATGCGCTCGACATTCGGGTAGTGCGCGTCCAGCCACTTGCGGCACTGGGCCAGGGACTGGGCGTGGGAATAGATGCGACTGATGCTTTCGGTCTTCGTGTTTTCACCGACCAGCAGGTGGTGGTGAATACGCAGCTCGACTTCGCCACAGATGACCATGTCATGTTCGAGGAAGCTGTCCAACGTATGGTTGACCGCGCCTTCGGTAGAGTTTTCCACCGGCACCACGCCGAAGTTCACCGCACCGGCGGCGACTTCCCGGAACACTTCGTCGATAGCCGCCATCGGACGACTGATCACGGCGTTGCCGAAATGCTTGATCGCCGCAGCCTGGGTGAAGGTGCCCTCAGGGCCGAGGTAAGCCACTTTCAGCGGCTGCTCCAGGGCCAGGCACGACGACATGATTTCGCGGAACAGCCGCGCCATCTCTTCGTTGCTCAGCGGGCCACGGTTACGCTCCATGACGCGCTTGAGCACCTGGGCCTCACGCTCGGGCCGGTAGAATACCGGCACCTCGCCTTCAGCCAGGGACGCCATTTTCACCCGTGCCACTTCCTGAGCGCAGCGGGCGCGCTCGCTGATCAGTTCCAGGACTTTCTCGTCCAGGCTGTCGATGCGGACCCGCAGGGCCTTGAGTTCCTGTTCGGACATTAGCCGTGTTCCTTCTCGAACTCAGCCATGTACGCCACCAGCGCATTGACTGCGTGGATATCCACCGCGTTGTAGATGGAGGCACGCATGCCGCCCACCGAACGGTGTCCCTTGAGGTTAAGCAGCCCGCGCGCTTCGGCACCCGCGAGGAACGGCTTGTCCAGACGATCATCGGCCAGACGGAACGGCACGTTCATCCACGAACGATCGGGCTTGTTGATCGGGTTGCTGTACAGGCCGCTGGCATCGATAAAATCGTAGAGGGTGCGCTGCTTGACGTCGTTGAGCCTGGCGATGGCTTCGACACCGCCCTGCTCCTTCAGCCACTCGAACACCAGGCCGGACAGGTACCAGGCCAGGGTCGGCGGGGTGTTGTACATCGAGGCGTTGTCGGCCGCGACCTTGTAGTTGAGCATGGTCGGGCAGATCGAACGGGCACGACCCAGCAGGTCTTCACGAATGATATTGACCACGATGCCGCTCGGGCCGATGTTCTTCTGGGCACCGGCGTAGATCATGCCGAAACGCGAGATATCCACCGGGCGCGAGAGAATGTCGGAAGACATGTCGGCGACCAATGGCACGTCGCCAGTCTCGGGAATCCAGTTGAATTCCAGGCCACCGATGGTTTCGTTCGGCGCGTAGTGAACGTAAGCGGCGTCTTTCGACAGTTTCCACTCGTTCTGGCCGGGAATGGCGAAATAGTCGTAAGACTTGGCGCTGGCCGCGACATTGACGTTGCCATAGCGCGACGCTTCTTCAATGGCTTTCTGCGACCAGATACCGGTGTCGATATAGTCGGCAGTAGCGTCTTCGGGCAGCAGGTTCAGCGGAATCTGGCTGAATTGCTGGCTGGCGCCGCCTTGCAGGAACAGCACTTTATAGTTGGACGGAATGTTCAGCAGGTCACGCAGGTCCTGCTCGGCCTTATTGGCGATGGACACGAACTCATCGCTGCGATGGCTCATTTCCATGACCGACAGGCCCTTGCCTTGCCAATCCAGAAGTTCCGCCTGGGCACGCAGCAGAACAGCTTCAGGAAGCGCAGCAGGACCTGCGCAGAAGTTAAAGGCTCGCTTGCTCATATCCACTCTCACTACGGCCCCGAAAACACCGACACCTTATCGGGCTCTCAGGCGGGTTCATTCAGACCGGGGGCGTTGCCCGCCCCCTCAACTCAAGGATTTGCTCAGTCCTGCGGCGCGTCGTCGTCCGCAGCCGCATCGGCCTGCAGTTCGCCACCGATCTCGTCAGCATCGACGGAGGCCGACAGATCGCCTTCCAGCGCTTCGTCATCCAGTTCGTCGCCTTCGACTTCAGAGGGCTCCTGCACACGCTCCAGGCCGACCAGTTTTTCGTCGCTGGCCAGCTTGATCAGCGTGACGCCCTGAGTGTTACGACCAAGGCTGGAAACTTCGTCGACGCGGGTACGCACCAGGGTGCCCTGGTCGGAAATCAGCATGATCTCCTCGCCGTCGAGCACCTGAACCGCGCCGACCAGACGGCCGTTACGCTCGTTGCTGACCATGGCGATCACACCCTGACCGCCACGTTTGTACTCAGGGAACTCGGAAATCGCCGTGCGCTTGCCATAGCCGCGCTCGGAAGCGGTAAGGATCTGGCTGCCTTCTTCCGGGATCAGCATGGAAATCAGCTTTTGCCCTTCCGGCAGACGCATGCCGCGTACACCACGGGCCGTACGGCCCATGGCACGAACGTCGGATTCCTTGAAGCGGGTAACCTTGCCGCCGTCGGAGAACAGCATGATTTCCTGCTCGCCATCGGTGATGGCAGCGGAGATCAGGATGTCGCCTTCGTCCAGCTCAAGGGCAATCAGGCCGACGCTACGCTGACGGCTGAACGCCACCAGCGGGGTTTTCTTCACGGTACCGTTGGCGGTCGACATGAAGATGAACGGAGCCTTCTTCTTGTCCGCAGCCTTGATGCGCGCCTTGCGCTCTTCTTCGGTCTCGTTGCTGTTTTCAGCGTCGTCGAGTTCGCCATCAATGACCTCGTCTTCCTCGTCAGCCTGCTTGCGCATGGCCTCCAGGTCGACCGGCAGCATAGTGGTGATGTACTCGCCCTCGCTCAGCGGCAGCAGGTTGACCAGCGGACGGCCACGGGCAGCGCGGGACGCTTCCGGAATCTCGTAGGTCTTGAGCCAGTACACCTTGCCCTTGCTGGAGAACATCAGCAGGGTGGTGTGGCTGTTGGCGACCAGCAGGTGAGCGATGTAGTCCTCATCCTTGACGCCGGTAGCCGATTTGCCTTTACCGCCGCGACGCTGAGCCTGATAGACCGCCAGTGGCTGGGTCTTGGCATAGCCGCCGTGGGAAATGGTCACGACCCGCTCTTCTTCGGTGATCAGGTCACCCAGGGTCAGGTCCAGGCGTGCATCGAGAATTTCGGTGCGACGCACGTCGCCATATTCGGCGCGGATCAGTTCCAGCTCTTCGCGGATGACTTCCATCAGGCGCGTGGAGCTGTTGAGGATGCGGATAAGCTCGCCGATCTGGGTCAGGATTTCCTGATACTCGCCCAGCAGCTTTTCGTGCTCCAGACCGGTCAGACGGTGCAGACGCAGCTCCAGAATGGCCTGGGCCTGTTCCGGCGAGAGGAAATACTTGCCGTCACGCAGACCGTATTGCGGATCAAGGTTTTCCGGGCGGCTCGATTCGGCGCCTGCGCGCTCGACCATTTCCACCACGGCGCTGGATTCCCACGGCGTATTGATCAGGCCTTCCTTGGCTTCGGCCGGGGTCGGCGAAGCCTTGATCAGGGCGATGACCGGATCGATGTTGGACAGGGCAACCGCCTGGCCTTCAAGGATATGACCGCGCTCACGGGCCTTGCGCAGTTCGAAGATGGTGCGGCGGGTGACGACTTCGCGGCGGTGACGGACGAAGGCTTCCAGCAGATCCTTGAGGTTGAGGATCCGCGGACGGCCATCGATCAGCGCAACGATGTTGATGCCGAAGACGCTTTGCAGCTGGGTCTGGGCGTAGAGGTTGTTGAGGATGACCTCAGGCACTTCGCCACGACGCAGCTCGATCACCACGCGCATACCATCCTTGTCGGATTCGTCGCGCAGTTCGGTAATACCTTCGAGTTTCTTTTCCTTGACCAGCTCGGCGATCTTCTCGATCAGACGCGCCTTGTTCAGCTGGTACGGCAGCTCGGTGATGACGATCTGCTGACGGCCGCCAACCTTGTCGATGTCTTCGACCATGGAACGGGCACGCATATAAATGCGCCCGCGACCAGTGCGATAGGCTTCGACGATACCGGCACGGCCGTTGATCACTGCGGCTGTCGGGAAATCCGGGCCAGGAATGAATTCCATCAGCTCGTCGATCGTCAGATCGGGGTTGTCGATCAGCGCCAGGCAACCGTCGATGACTTCACCAAGGTTGTGCGGCGGAATGTTGGTCGCCATGCCCACGGCGATACCACTGGAGCCGTTGACCAGCAGGTTGGGAATACGGGTCGGCATGACCGCCGGGATCATTTCGGTGCCGTCGTAGTTCGGCACCCAGTCCACGGTTTCCTTGTGCAGGTCGGCCAGCAGCTCGTGGGCCAGCTTGGTCATGCGCACTTCGGTGTATCGCATGGCCGCAGCGTTGTCGCCGTCCACCGAACCGAAGTTGCCCTGGCCATCTACCAGCAGGTAGCGCAGGGAGAAAGGTTGCGCCATCCGTACGATGGTGTCGTAGACGGCCGTATCACCGTGAGGGTGATACTTACCGATGACGTCACCGACCACACGGGCGGATTTCTTGTATGGCTTGTTCCAGTCGTTGCCCAGTTCGCTCATTGCGAACAGAACACGCCGATGCACGGGCTTCAAGCCATCGCGCGCATCCGGCAATGCCCGTCCGACGATAACGCTCATCGCGTAATCGAGATAGGACTGCTTCAGCTCGTCTTCGATATTGACCGGGAGGATTTCTTTGGCCAGTTCGCCCATGAGAAGCCTGATTCCTTTTTCTGGTGAAACCTCGTGTCATCCATGCAGGACGAACGAAGCTCGCCGCTACTGACTTGTGCCAGATAGCGACTTACGACAAATCAACGAGTTATGCCCTGGATCTGTGCAGTGGGGACCACTCTCGCAAGCACCCCCGGAAACCGCCGGATGTTAGCACAAACGCCGTCATGGACCTATCCCTTGAAGGCGCTGAAAATGAGCGAGGCGACCAGAAGACGCCTGATACGCGCTCACAGAGCCGCACAGGCGCCTTCATGGCAATTGGCCGGTTCATTAATGCAGGTGCTTGCGACTCATCAGCGCGGCCATCTTCGCCGCATCCGGACGCTCGACAATGCCCTTTTCGGTCACAATGGCGTCGATCAGATCAGCCGGAGTCACATCGAAGACCGGATTGAAGGCTTCGACATCAGCTCCGACCCGTTGCCCGCCCACCTCCAGAAGCTCACGGCCGTCGCGCTCTTCGATGACGATGTCATCGCCGCTGGCGGTTTCCATGTCGATGGTCGAGCTCGGCGCCACCACCATGAAGCGCACGCCGTGGTGCATGGCGGCTACCGCCAGTTGATAGGTACCGATCTTGTTCGCCACGTCGCCGTTGGCGGTGATGCGATCAGCGCCGACGATGACCCATGTCAGACCCTTGGTGCGCATCAGGTGGGCAGCGGCCGAGTCAGCGTTAAGGGTGACCGGAATGCCTTCGTTGGCCAACTCCCAGGCGGTCAGGCGTGAACCTTGCAGCCAGGGTCGGGTTTCGTCGGCGTAAACCCGTTCGATCATGCCTTCCAAGTGCGCCGCGCGAATCACCCCCAGCGCCGTACCGAAACCACCGGTGGCCAGGGCCCCGGTATTGCAGTGGGTCAGTACGGTCTGCAGGTTGCCCTGATGCTTGCGGATCAGCTCGGCGCCGAGCTGGGCCATGGTCAGGTTGGCTTCACGATCACTCAGATGAATCGCCACCGCCTCGGCTTCCAGCACCGTCAGTGGATCGTCGGTGGGCTTGAGCCGCTGCAGGCGATCGCGCATGCGGTTGAGTGCCCAGAACAGATTGACTGCCGTAGGCCGTGACTGCGCCAGCACCGAAAAATCCTCTACCAGCGCAGTTGCCCAGTCACCACCAGCCGCTATACGGGCACGAGCGCCTAGTACAATGCCATAGGCAGCGCTGATGCCAATGGCCGGCGCACCGCGCACCACCATCGAACGAATCGCCTCAGCCACTGCGGCAGCACTGGTATAGGCGTGCCAGGTTTCCTCGAACGGCAAAACCCGCTGATCCAACAGGTAGAGCGCGTCGCCTCGCCAATCGATGGCCTTCACTTTCTCCGCAGCCAACAGTCGATCGCGCATTACACACCCCACTCTCTTATCAAACACAACATAACCATCTGAATTGAAATACGATTTTGCAGGAGCTGCCGAAGGCTGCGAAGGGGGCTGCCTGTATAGATCGCTTTCGCAGCCTTCGGCAGCGCCTACAGGTCCGGTGTTTGCCACAAGAAGGCGTAACGCCTGCTTCACGTTACGAAAGCCTGGACGCAAACCTTTGCAAATCGCAAACAAGGGGCCAAAAGCCATCGATTATAGCGAGCCGTCCGACAAGGCGCTCGGGTATACTTCGCCGTCCCCATAAATAAGCCCGGAAGCCTTGCCATGCCGAACACCAGAGCTCCCCTCGACCTGCTGCTCCTGCCGACCTGGCTGGTCCCGGTCGAACCTGCCGGAGTGGTGCTCAAGGAGCATGGACTGGGCGTTCGCGACGGCCGTATCGCCTATATCGGCCCTCGGGCGGAGGCTTTGAAACAACCGGCCACTGAAGTCCGTGAGCTGCCGGGCATGCTGCTCAGCCCGGGCCTGATCAATACCCACGGCCACGCCGCCATGACGTTGTTTCGCGGTCTGGCCGACGATCTGCCGCTGATGACCTGGCTCGAAGAGCATATCTGGCCCGCCGAAGGCAAATGGGTCGATGAAGCCTTTGTCCGCGACGGCACGGACCTCGCCATCGCCGAGCAGCTCAAGGGCGGCATTACCTGCTTCTCGGACATGTACTTTTACCCAAAGGTTGCCAGCGAGCGCGTGCACAACAGCGGCATGCGCGCGCAAATCACCGTGCCGGTACTGGACTTTCCGATCCCCGGCGCGCGCAACACCGACGAAGCCTTGCATATCGGCGTCGAATTGTTCAATGACCTGGCCCATCACCCGCGCATCACCGTGGCCTTCGGTCCACACGCGCCTTACACCGTGGGCGACGACAATCTGGAGAAAATCCGCGTCATTGCCGACGAACTGGATGCCATGATCCAGATGCACGTCCATGAGACGGCCTTTGAAGTCGAACAGGCCGTGGCGCAGAATCAGGAGCGCCCGCTGGCCCGCCTGCACCGCCTCGGCATGCTCGGGCCGCGCTTCCAGGCCGTTCACATGACCCAAATCAGCGATGAGGACCTGGTTTTGCTGGTAGAAAGCAACTCCAGCGTGATTCATTGCCCGGAATCCAACCTGAAGCTGGCCAGCGGCTTCTGCCCGGTGGAGCGCCTGTGGCAGGCCGGAGTCAATGTGGCGGTGGGCACCGACGGTGCGGCCAGCAACAATGACCTGGATCTGCTCGGCGAAACCCGTACCGCAGCGCTGCTGGCCAAGGCGGTCGCCGGCTCGGCTACGGCTCTGGACGCCCATCGCGCCCTGCGCATGGCCACCCTCAACGGCGCCCGCGCCCTGGGCCTGCAAGCCGAAGTCGGTTCCCTGGAGATTGGCAAGGCCGCCGACATGGTCGCCTTCGACCTGTCCGGCCTGGCCCAGCAACCGGTCTATGATCCGGTATCGCAACTTATATATGCCACCGGCCGCGATTGTGTCAGCCATGTGTGGGTGGCAGGCAAGGCCTTGCTCGAAGAGCGCCGCCTGACTCGCATGGATGAACAGGCGCTGGGCCAGACCGCCCGGGCCTGGGGCCTGCGCATCAGCGGCCAGACCGAACAAGACAGCCCACACCCGCGCTGAGCGGGCAGGCGAAACCGAATTCTAAGTTTAAGAGGACACCCCCATGAGCAACGTCGACCACGCTGAAATCGCCAAATTCGAAGCCCTGGCTCATCGCTGGTGGGACCGCGAAAGCGAATTCAAGCCGCTGCACGACATCAACCCGCTGCGGGTCAACTGGATCGACGAACGGGTCAATCTGGCCGGCAAGAGGGTTCTCGACGTCGGCTGCGGCGGCGGCATCCTCAGCGAAGCCATGGCCCAGCGCGGCGCCACCGTGACCGGTATCGACATGGGCGAAGCGCCCCTGGCCGTGGCCCGTTTGCATCAACTGGAATCCGGCGTTGAAGTGGAATACCGGCAGATCACCGCCGAAGCCCTGGCCGAAGAAATGCCCGAGCAGTTCGACGTGGTCACCTGCCTGGAAATGCTTGAACACGTGCCGGACCCATCCTCGGTGATCCGCTCCTGCATGCGCATGGTCAAGCCCGGCGGCCAGGTGTTTTTCTCCACCATCAACCGCAATCCCAAGGCATATCTGTTCGCCATCGTCGGTGCCGAGTACATCATGGGCCTGCTGCCCCGGGGCACCCATGACTTCAAGAAATTCATCCGCCCGTCCGAGCTGGGTGCGTGGAGCCGTGCGGCGGGTCTTACGGTCAAGGACATCATCGGCCTGACCTACAACCCCCTGACCAAGCACTACAAGCTGGCGTCCGATGTCGACGTCAATTACATGATCCAGACGCTGCGGGAGGCATGACAGCATGCGTTTGAGGGCAGTTCTCTTCGATATGGACGGCACGCTGCTCGACACCGCGCCGGACTTCATCGCCATATGCCAGGCCATGCTGGCCGATCGCGAATTACCGCCGATCGCCGACAAACTGATTCGCGACCAGATCTCCGGCGGTGCCAAGGCCATGGTCGCGGCGACTTTTGCCATGTCCCCCGAAGCCCCGGAGTTCGAGACCCTGCGCCTGGAGTTTCTGGAACGCTATCAGGTCGGTTGCGCAATACACAGCCATCTGTTCGACGGCATGGCCGAGCTGCTGGCCGACATCGAAAAGGCCAACCTGATCTGGGGTGTAGTGACCAACAAGCCGCTGCGCTTCGCCGAGCCGATCATGCAGCAACTCAAGCTGGCCGAGCGTTCGGCCCTGCTGATCTGCCCGGACCACGTGACCCGCAGCAAGCCGGATCCGGAACCGCTGATCCTGGCCTGCCGCATGCTCGACCTGGATCCGGCCAGCGTGCTGTTCGTCGGTGACGACCTGCGCGATATCGAATCCGGCCGCGACGCCGGCACCCGCACCGCCGCGGTGCGCTATGGCTATATCCATCCCCATGACAATCCGGATCACTGGGGCGCCGATGTGGTGGTGGATCATCCGCTGGAGCTGCGCAAGGTGCTGGATAACGCGCTGTGCAGTTGCTGACACGCCAGCCGTTTGAATTGAAATGTTGTTGGAGCGAGGCTTGCCCGCGAAGCATTCAATAGATTCGACACATTTTTTGCGTTTGAAACATCGTGTTCGCGGGCGAGCCTCGCTCCAACAGGAGAGATCCTGCCGGACTGCCTCAGGCCCGCGCTTATTTGAATCTGCCGAGGTTATTCATGTTCGATTACTCCGCTCGCCCTGAACTGCTCAAGGACCGGGTAATTCTGGTCACCGGCGCCGGGCGCGGCATCGGTGCCGCTGCCGCTCTGACCTACGCCGCCCACGGCGCCACGGTGTTGTTACTGGGCAAAACCGAAGCCAATCTGACCCAGGTCTATGACCAGATCGAAGCGGCGGGCTACCCACAGCCTGCGGTGATTCCGTTCAACCTGGAAACCGCCCTGCCCCATCAGTACGACGAACTGGCGGCGATGATCGAAAGTGAATTCGGTCATCTCGACGGCCTGCTGCACAACGCCTCGATCATTGGCCCGCGCACGCCCATCGAGCAATTGTCCGGCGAGAACTTCATGCGTGTCATGCACATCAACGTCAATGCCATGTTCATGCTGACGAGCACCCTGCTACCGCTGCTCAAACTGTCCCAGGACGCATCGGTGATATTCACTTCCAGCAGCGTCGGGCGCAAGGGCAAGGCCTACTGGGGCGCCTACGGCGTGTCGAAGTTCGCCACCGAAGGCCTGATGCAGACCCTGGCCGAAGAAGTCGACGGCGTCGCGCCGGTGCGCGCCAACAGCATCAACCCGGGCGCCACCCGCACCAGCATGCGTGCCCAGGCCTATCCCGGGGAAAACCCGCTGGATAACCCGTTGCCCGAGCAGATCATGCCGGTCTACCTGTACCTGATGGGCCCGGACAGCGCCGGCATCAACGGCCAGGCTTTCAACGCGCAATAAGTTCTTCCGCCATTTAGCGGCAGTAATCTGGCGCCATACAGACCATGGGCTGTTTTCTGCCCATGGCCTCGCCAACAAACTGCCAGCGCCAATCCAATGGCAGCCTCGCAAAAATCACAAGCCATTGATTATAAAACATTTTATTTTATTTCCGGCACATGGCACGAGTTTCGCTCTACCTCATTCAAGACAGCAACACTTGCTGAGGAGTGCAACCATGAGTTCTCCCGTCCAGACCAACATCATTGATTTCGACCTTGCCCGATCCCAGCGCAAGAGCAGTGCCGCCGGCCATTTCAGTCTGGCAGCACCGATCAATGTGACGCAACTGCGTCAGCATCTGGACCAACGGTTGCAGAGCAGCCTGGAAGCAGAGCGCATCCTTACGTTGTTCTTCAAGCATGTGCAGCACCTGATTCCTCTCGACGGCCTCACCTATCGCCATGAAGAAAGCGATGTGAAATTGCGCCTCGGCGACAACGGTCGGCACAGTGTCACCTACAGCCTCAGCTACGAAGGCCAGTCCCTCGGTGAACTGGGCCTGCAACGCAATATGGGTTTCCTTGAGCAAGAACTGGCCGACCTTGAATCCCTGCTGGCCTGCCTGCTGTTCCCGATTCGTAACGCCTTGCTGTATCGCGCTGCCACCCAGAGTGCGCTGCGCGATCCACTGACCGGCACCGGCAACCGCATCGCCATGGAACAGAGCCTGAACCAGGAAATCGAAACCGCCGCCAAGGAACTGCGTCCGCTGTCGGTGCTGATGCTGGATATCGATCACTTCAAGCAGGTCAACGACACCTACGGCCACTGCGTCGGCGATGAAGTACTCAAGTCCATCGCCAACACACTTAAAGCCCAACTGCGTAACTCCGATCAGGTGTTCCGCTTCGGCGGAGAAGAGTTTCTCATCGTCCTCGCCGATACGGGTCGGGATACTGCCGCCATGCTCGGCGAACGCCTGCGCAAGGCCGCCCAGAGCCTGATCCACCCGGCAGTCGGGCGCCCTGTGGAACTGACCATCAGTCTCGGTTGCGCCACGCTGCTGCCCGCAGAGTCCGCCGACAGCCTGCTGCGCCGGGTCGACGGCGCACTGTACGTCGCCAAGCGCGCCGGGCGAAATCGCCTGACCATGGCTGGCTGAGCGTCAACCAAATGCACCCGGCACGCTGGCCAGTTTCGCCACAGGCCGTGCTGGCCGGGCATGCAGGCATTCACAGGTGAACAACCGGGGTTTCTCGATCAGATAGCCCTGGGCAAAATCGACGCCGATTTCCCGTAAAGCCGCCTCGATCTGCGACGTCTCGACAAACTCGGCAATGGTCCGTTTACCCATCACATGTCCGATATGGTTGATCACCTCGACCATGGCCCGATTAACCGGGTTGTCGAGCATGTCCTTGACGAAGCTGCCGTCGATCTTCAGGTAGTCCACCGGCAAATGCTTGAGGTAGGTAAACGTCGACATTCCGGCGCAGAAATCGTCCAGAGCGAAGTAACAGCCCAAGCCTTTTAGCTCGTTGATAAAGCGAATGGCGCTGCCCAGGTTGGCGATGGCTACGGTTTCGGTGATCTCGAAGCAGATCATATGAGGCGGAATGCCAAAGGTCTTGAACTGCTGGCGCAGGAACTCGAGGAAATCATCATCGCCGACACTGGCGCCCGACAGATTGACGGCACAGGTCGCCTTGGGCCCGGCGTGGCCTTCACGCAGGCATTTGGCGATCACCCGAAATACGCTGCGCACCACCCAGCGGTCCAGGGAGCTCATGATGCCGTAGCGTTCGGCAGCAGGGATAAACCTGTCGGGCAGGATGATCCGGCCGCTTTCATCGCGCAAGCGCAGGAGAATTTCCACATGCCCATGGGCATGCTCCGGAGTATCGTCCAGAGGTGCGATGGCCTGTGCATACAGGCAGAAGCGGTTTTCCTCCAGAGCCATGTGCAGACGTTGAATCCAGGCCATTTCGCCAAAGCGACCGGACAGCTCCGAGTCATCGGGATGATAGACCTGTACTCTATTGCGGCCCTTTTCCTTGGCCATGTGACAGGCCATGTCCGCCGCCCGCAGGCTGGCTTCCAGAGTGGCAAGGGCGGGCGAGCCATGGACCAGGCCGATACTGACCGTGATGACAAAGGGCCGGCCCTTCCAGACAAAATGCAGGTTCTGCACGCTCTGGCGCAGTACCTCGGCCATTTTTTCAGCGATCTGCGGTGAACAGTTGGCCAGCAGCACACCAAACTCGTCACCGCCCAGGCGTGCCAACGTGTCGCCTTCGCTCAGGCACTGTTGCAACACCGTACAGACATGCCGCAGCAGCTCGTCCCCGGCAGCATGGCCACTGGTGTCGTTGACCAGTTTGAACTGGTCCAGATCGAGGAACATCAGCGAATGCCGCCCCGGCTCCAGCTGCTGATATTCCAGGGCCCGTTCCAGGCGAAATTCGAATTCGCGGCGATTGGCCAATCCGGTCAGGGCGTCATGGCTGGCTTGCCACGACAGATTGGCAATGTATTGGCGCTCCCGGGTCATGTCATGCAGGACCAGCACTGTGCCGCTGGCGCCTTCCTCGGTGCGGATCGGCGAGCCGACCAGAGCCACGGCCACCGTGGTGCCATCCAGGCGCTGGATCGACTTGAAATGCTCACCGCCAGCGCCCAGCTTGCCCGCCAGAATATGCTCGACCAGGGTCTGGCCCTCGCGCTGATCGTTCTCGTCAAGCAGATTGAACAGCGCCGCCAGGGGCAGTCCGAGAGCCTGAGCGTGGGTCCAGCGGGTCAGGCTTTCGGCGGCTGGATTCATGTAAACGATGGCCCCGGTGACATCCGTGGTAATCACCGCATCACCGATGGATTGCAGGGTGGTTTGTGCCCGATCCTTTTCCAGCTGCAAGGCATGGGCAAAAGCGCGACGCTGGGCCAGCAGCTTGTGGGTATGGCGCAGGGCCAGAAGAATCAGGCCGATCGCCGCCAATAGATTGAACAGCAACAACGCCCGCAGGATCGCCCGGGAGCCCTCGCCCAGCGCTTCGCTGAAAGCCCGCGCAGCCGGGGTGACGCTTTCGTTGATGGCGACGATCTGTTCACGCCAGCCGAGCAGGTCGGCCGGGGTTGCCAGATTGCCGACGATGCGCTCATGCATGTCCCGGGCAAGGTTATCCAGGCGCAGCATGTGCTGGTCACCGATCTCCCAGTGGGCGATGGCGGTACGCATATAGGTCAGGTTGCGGAAATTCAGATACAGCCAGATCATCCCCGGCACATCTCCCGGGTGGTTGCCACCTTGCAGGATGCCCGTGCGCGCGACGTCGAGATCCGGCGTCTTCTGCTCCAGGGCGAGGCGGAAATCATGGTCGCCCTGGGTAATGGCGATGGCCTGGCGGTAGCGCAGGTAGTCGGCTTCACTGCGGCTGCTGGCGTACAGCGTCAGGTAATAAATGGCGTCTTTCTGCCCCTTGGACCACAGGCTTTCGCCGGCGACATAACTGCGCACCCCGGACAGGGTATAGAGACTGACGCACCCCAGCAGGGTCTGGAACAGAATGACGGCAATGAACGGCCATACGATACCCAGCAGACTGGGGGTGGCAAAAATCCGCTCTGACTTCATGGGCTCCCTTCCGACGACTGGTCCTGAGCTCTGAGCCTAGGACAATTGCGCGAAGTGGAGGGTCGTTTTTGTCAAAATTGAAACACTGTCCGGGCAGACAGCCGTGACCGTGCAGACGTGAGATTGCTATTCAATGGCTCGAGCGCAGGTCAGATTTGCTGCAAATGCCCATAAAGCTTGGCATAGAGCCCGCCATCGGCAATCAGTTGCTGATGACCGCCTTGCTCGGCGATGCGCCCACCATCGAATACCAGCACACGATCGGCCTGCTTCACTGCCGACAAACGGTGGGCGATGATCAGGGTCGTACGGGCACTGAGGAAACGCGCCAGGGCTTGATGCAGGTTGTATTCGGTGGCTGCATCCAGGGCTGAGGTGGCTTCGTCGAGGATCACCACTTTAGGCTCGGCCAATACCATCCGGGCAATCGCCAGGCGCTGACGCTGTCCACCCGACAGGCGCACGCCGGAACGCCCGACGATGCTGTCCAGACCCTCGGGCAAGGCGCGAATGGTCGCCTCCAGCTGGGCAATTTCCAGCGCCCGCCAGCAGGCTTCATCACTGCGCTCGCGGCCCATGGTCAGGTTGGCGCGCACGCTGTCGTTGAACAGCGCCGGGTGCTGCAGGACCACGGCAACGTTGTCGCGAATGGTTTCCAGGCCGATGTCTTGCTGGGTCTCGCCGCCGAAGCGGATGGTCCCGGACTGGGCCGTGTACAGCCCCAGCAACAGTTGAACCAGAGTACTCTTGCCGCCGCCGCTGGCGCCGACAATGGCGACTTTTTCACCGGGAGCAATGGACAGGTTCAGTTGATCAAGTACCTGCACCTCACCATAGGCGAAGCTCAGCTCGCGAATATCGATACCTACGGTGGTATGGCCGGTGAATGGATCCGCCCCGCCGACATACTGCGGCTCGTCCTCCCGGGCCAGCAACTCGTTGATCCGGCTCAGGGCGCCACCTGCGGCGTAATAGGCGTATTGCAGGTTAAGCAGTTGCTCGACCGGGCCAATCATGAACCACAGGTAGCTGAACACCGCCAGCATCTGGCCGATGGACAGGTCGGAAAACAGCACCGTGAGCATCGCCACGGCGCGGAAGATATCGATGCCAAACTGGAACAACAAGCCACTGGCACGACTCGACGCATCGCTCTTCCACTGCGAGGCCACGGCGTAATCGCGCACGTCCCTGGCCCGCAGGCCGAGCCTGCCGAGGAAGAACCCCTGTCGATTGCCCGCGCGCACTTCCTGAATCGCTTCCAGAGTCTCGGTCAGGGCCTGGGTGAAGCGTGACGTGCTGTCGTTCTCCAGTTTCTTCAGGTGCTTGACCCGCTTGCCCAGTTGCACCGTGGCGTAGATCACCAGCGGATTGAACAACAGGATCAGCAGCGCCAGTTGCCAGTGCATGAAGATCAGGATCGCCGCAGTGCCGGTCAGGGTCAGCATGGCGACCAGGAAACGGCTGAGGGTTTCACCGATGAATTTGTCGAGGGTATCGAGATCGGTGACCAGGTGCGCGCTCACCGTGCCGCTGCCCAGGCTTTCATATTCGCCCAGGGAAATGCGCTTGAGGCGCTCGATCAGGCGCAGGCGGATGCGATAGACGATGTCCTTGGCCAGCCGTGCAAAAAGCCGCGCCTGGACCACGTTGAATACCAGGGCACTGAGGCGCAGGCAAAAGGTGAACAGCAGCATCAGGCCGATATAGCCTGCGGCCTTCTGCAGGCTGTCAGGCAACAGGTGATTCATGAAACGCAGGGCCGAGTCGCCGTGGCCCAACAGCACTTCATCCACCAGCAACGGCAGCAGCAACGGGATCGGTACGCTGCACAGGGTGCCCAGTACCGCCACACCATTGGCGATCCATAGAGCCTTCTTGTGGCGCATGACCAACTGGCGAATCTGCGCCCAGTTCAGGCGGTCGCGAGGTGGCGTAGGCGGGATCGATCCATCAGGCACTGACGGCGCGCTCCAGCCAGCGCCCGAGCAGCGGCGACAGTTCATCCAACGGCTGATAGCCATTGGTCAGTAACGCCAGCTGACCATTGCGCTCGGCCAGCAGGGTCGGGAAACCGGCGATGCCCAGATCCTGAACCCAGGCGAAATCCGCTGCGGTGTCCGTCAACTGTGTGGCACTGTCGAAGGCTTCGGCGAATTCGATGCGGGGCAGACCGGCCTGTTCCGCCAGTTCGGCGAGGATCGAAGCCTGGGTCACGTCGCGACCTTCACGGTAAAACGCTTCCTGAATCCGTTTGACCAGCGCCCAGGCGATGTCCTCATCGAAGGAACGCGCGGTGACCACGGCACGACAGGCCGGCTCGGTGTCATAAACGAAACCATCGGGCAACGCGTCGTCGAAGCGGAACGGCTGGCCAGTGGCTTCATGCACGGCCTGCCAATGATTGAGGATATAGCGCCGCGTCGACGAATCCAGTGACGCGCCGCTACCGGTGCGCAAACCGCCCATGACCAGATGCAGCGGAAAGCCCGCCGCCCGCGCCTGCTGCACCAGGGCTTCGGCGACTGGCGCGAACCCCCAGCACCATGAACACATCGGGTCCATTATATAAAGCAGGCGGTCGGGCATGGCTCAGGCCTCGTTTTGACGGTAGTTATAGCCGATCGGATGGGGCTGGTTGCGGGCCTTGGCCAGTTCGATCTGCTTCTGCCGGTCGATGGCACTGCGGCGGGTCTTTTCGCTCAGGCTGTTCCAGCAGTGCGGGCAACTGATACCGGGCGAATAGTGCTCGCTGGCGCGCTCTTCGGCACTGATCGGGGTGCGGCAGGCGTGACACTGATCGTAGTCGCCTTCACTGAGATCGTGACGCACGGTAACGCGATTATCGAAAACGAAACAGTCGCCGCGCCATTGGCTGTCTTGCTCGGGCACTTCTTCCAGGTATTTGAGAATTCCACCCTTGAGGTGATAGACCTCCTCGAAACCTTCGCCGAGCATATAGCTGGAGGCCTTCTCGCAGCGGATGCCGCCCGTGCAGAACATCGCCACCTTCTTGTGCACGGCCGGGTCGAAGTGGGCTTTGATGTACTCCGGGAACTCGCGGAAGCTGGTGGTCTTGGGGTCGATGGCGCCTTCGAAGGTGCCGATGGACACTTCGTAGTCGTTACGGGTGTCGATCAGCAGTACTTCAGGGTCGGTGATCAGGGCATTCCAGTCCTTGGGCTCGACATAGGTGCCCACGGCCTTGTTCGGATCGACGCCGGGCACGCCCAGGGTAACGATTTCTTTCTTCAGTTTGACCTTGGTCCGATAGAACGGCTGCTCGTCGCAATAGGATTCCTTGTGATCGATATCGACCATGCGCGGATCCAGCTTCAACCAGGCCAGCAGGCCATCAATGCCTTCGCGGCTGCCGGAAACCGTACCATTGATGCCTTCTTCGGCGATCAGCAGGGTGCCCTTGATGCCGTTGTCGACCATGGCCTGCAACAGCGGCTCGCGCAGCTCAACGTAGTCTGGGAGGGTGACGAATTTGTACAACGCGGCAACCACGATCGGCGCCGTGACGGGTGCTTCGGACATGTAAAACTCCAGGTGGTGACCCTCGCAAAGGGCCTACCGGATCGAAAAAAAAAGCCAATAAAAAACGCGCCGGGTCACGGCGCGTTGAGCATTCTAGCAAAATTGGCGATGTCCCTGACACCATGCTGTCTCTGACAAATGCAACCCGTGGGACCTGCTTCAGCCAGCAACGCGCTTTCCCGGCTGAAACAGGTCCCACGAAGCGTCATTCATCAGTTGTCAGGATCAGTGCCCTCCGGCACAGGTCGGTGAAGCCGGGGCCGCACCGATCTTCGCCCACTCTTCAGGCGTATAGGTGTGCAGCGCCAGCGCGTGGAACTCGCCCATCAGCCCACCGAGCAGGCCGTAGACCTTCTGGTGGCGCTTGACGGAGCTGAGCCCCTCGAACTGTTCGCTGACAACGGTCGCCTTGTAATGGGTCTGCTCGCCACGGCTGTGCATGTGGCTCTCGTCGAGCACATGCAGGTAAACCGGTTGGAACACGGCAAGAGCCGACTCGATACGCGTTTGCATGGTCATGACAGGTTTCGCTCAATCAGGGCTTCTTGGTGGCCTTGGCAGGTGCGGCAGCAGGCTTGAGCTGGGCGGTCATATCGTCCAGCAGCTTGTCGACCACGGGGCCGGCAACCTGGAGTTTTTCCTGGGTCATCTGGATCGATTTCTGACCCAGTACCGGCGAGGTCGCCAGGACTTTCTGGCCCAGCGGCGACTGGTAGAACGCCACCAGATCTTTCAGCTCGCTTTCGCTGAATGCAGAGGCGTAGAGTTTGACCATGTCAGGCTTGAGCTTGTCCCAGCCGATGGCTTGGTCCAGAGCGGCACTGGCCTTGGCCTGGTAGGTTTCCAGCACGGCCTTTTTCGCTTCAGTACCGTTGGCTTCGGCGAAACGCTGGGCGAACATCTGCTGCACTTGCATGTAGGCCGGGGTGGCCAGTTTGTCGGCGTGCACCAACTTGAGGAATGTTTCGGCATTGGCATTTTGGCTGGCAGCATCGGCAAGAACCTGGCCGCTGGCACAGGCCAGAACCACCGCAGCACAAATAGCACGAAGACGGGTCATCGAGTTTCCTTTATAGCAGGCGAGGCATTACCCCAAGGCCGACCATTCTGCGCCCATGAGCCTGACCCGCTCAACCCCCCGGCCTAATCGGTGTTGCAAATCATTCTCAAAATTGAACCCAAACCGCTCAAGAACGCCTAAACTGCACGTTCAACTTTTCAGGAGTGAATCCAGTGAGCCGCATTGAAACAGACAGCATTGGTCCGATCGATGTCCCCGAGGACGCCTATTGGGGGGCCCAGACCCAACGCTCGCTTATCAACTTCGCCATTGGTCAGGAACATATGCCGGTGCCGGTGCTGCACGCCCTGGCGCTGATCAAGAAGGCCGCGGCACGGGTCAATAACCGCAATGGCGACTTGCCTGCGGAAATCGCCCGCCTGGTCGAACAGGCCGCCGATGAAGTCCTCAGTGGCCAGCTCGACGCACAATTCCCCCTGGTGGTCTGGCAGACCGGCAGCGGTACCCAGAGCAACATGAACGTCAACGAAGTGATCGCCGGCCGCGCCAATGAACTGGCTGGCCAGAGTCGCGGCGGCAAGTCGCCGGTGCACCCGAACGACCACGTCAACCGCTCCCAGAGCTCCAACGACTGCTTCCCTACCGCCATGCATATCGCTGCCGCCCAGGCGGTGACCAGCCACCTGCTGCCAGCCATTGCCGAGCTGTCCAGCGGTCTTGCCGAGCAGTCGGCGCGCCACATGAAACTGGTCAAGACCGGCCGCACCCACATGATGGATGCTACGCCGATCACCTTCGGCCAGGAGCTCTCGGGCTTTGTCGCCCAGCTCGAATACGCCGACAAGGCCATCCGCGCCACCCTGCCAGCCATTTATGAACTGGCCCAGGGCGGCACCGCCGTCGGTACCGGGCTGAACTCGCCCAAGGGCTTTGCCGAAGCCATCGCCGCCGAGCTGGCCGCGCTGTCTGGGCTGCCGTTCGTCACTGCGCCGAACAAATTCGCCGCCCTGGCCGGTCATGAGCCGATTGCCGCCCTGTCCGGCGCCCTGAAAACCCTGGCCACGACCCTGATGAAGATCGCCAACGACCTGCGCCTGCTGGGCTCCGGCCCGCGTGCCGGTCTGGCCGAGGTCAAACTGCCTGCCAACGAACCCGGCAGTTCGATCATGCCTGGCAAGGTCAACCCGACCCAATGCGAAGCCCTGTCGATGCTGGCCCTGCAGGTCATGGGCAACGACGTCACCATCGGTTTTGCCGCCAGCCAGGGCCACCTGCAACTGAACGTGTACAAGCCGGTGATCATCCACAACCTGCTGCAATCGATCCGCCTGCTCGGCGACGGCTGCAGCAACTTCAACGAACATTGCGTCGCGGGCATGGAGCCGGATGCCGGCAAGATGGCCGAGCACCTTGAGCGCGGCCTGATGCTGGTGACCGCACTCAACCCGCATATCGGTTACGACAAATCAGCCCAGATCGCCAAGAAAGCCTACAGCGAAGGCCTGACCTTGCGTGAGGCAGCCCTGCAACTGGGCCTGCTGACCGATGCGCAGTTCGATGAGTGGGTACGTCCGGAGAATATGCTGGAAGCCGGCAGCAACGGCTGACCCCTACCCACCCAGGCAACATCGGGCAAATGTGGGACCGGCTTGAGCCGGGAAGGCGATATTACAGGCGATAGAGATGTATCGATCATGCCTGAGCCTTCCCGGCTCAAGTCGGTCCCACAGGCTGTCGCATCAACGCTTTTGAGCATGATTACGGCTATAGGTATCCTGACCCATCGCCGCAATCTGGCCCTCGATCAACGCATCGAAAGGCCGCAGTAACGCGACAAATGACGTCGGCGCCTCCAACGTCTGCAAGGCGTGAACGATAGCTTCCAGCGTCGACAGTGCCTCGGCATCCGGCGCCTTGCGAAGACGGTAGCGTGATGCCCCAACTTCCCCCAGCGTGACCCGTGGCAGCGCTGCCAGCAGCGGATTGCAGTGCAGCAGCTTGCGCGCCTTGCGCCAGGTGCCATCGGGAACCACCAATAAGGTGGGCTGGCTTTCAGCCGTCTCGGCGATCAAGGGGTGTGCCTGCTCTCCGGGAAACAGCAAGCGCGCCTGATAACCCGGCTGATTGAGCAGTTGCGGCAGATCCTCGAATACCTCCCCCACTTGCAACTGCGCATTACGCAACCCCAGTGTCGCCAGACGCGCGGTATTGAGGGCGTGATTGACTTCACTCGGATGCTGCAACACCAACACGCGAGTGCGGCTATCCAGGCTGGGGATCAGTGCACACAGGCAAAGGCTTAGCGGGCGCAGACAACGTTCACAACGGGGGCGGGACATCGAGACCTTCCTCAGACCGGATTGAGCTGCGCTTTGAGCAGGTCGCGGAACGTCTGGATCAACGGTTCGCGACTGCGGCCACGGCGCACGATCATGGAAAACGGCGCCTGATAACCAAAGGTCGCAGGCAGCAATACGCGCAGATGGCCGGAGTCGACCCAGGCCTGCGCGTAATGCTCCGGCAGATAACCGATATAGGCCCCGGACAGCACCAGAATCAGCTGCGCTTCCATACTCTCCACCGTGGCGGCGCTGTGCTTGAAGCCGTGGCGCGCCAGCTCCGCCTGGCTCCAATAGCCACGGCCGACCATGCGCTGCTGGGCGATCAGCGGCTCGGGAATGCGCCGCTCGTTGAACAGGGGATGGCGATTACTGCAATACAGCCAGTGCTGCTCGCGATACAACGGCTGATACACCAGGCCGTTCATGCGCGTGGAAAACGAACCGATGGCCAGGTCCAGGCGATTGTCGAGCACGCCCAGTTGCAGCTCATACGGGCTCATCACCGACAAGTGCAAATGCACCGCCGGGTGCTCTTCGCTGTAGGCGCCAATGACCTCGGCAAAAGGCAAGGCCCGATCACTCACGGTGGAATCGAGCACACCGAGGTTCAGGGTGCCGCGCAGTTCACCCTTGAGGGCCGCCGCATACAATTCGAAACCTTCCAGTTCACCCAACAGGCGCAGGGTTTCCTGATGAAACAGCTCGCCCTTGCTGGTCAGACTGAAGCCGCCACGGCCGCGATGACACAGGACAATACCCAGGGCCGCCTCTAGCTGGCTCATGTAGGTACTGATGGCCGAGGTCGACAGGTTGAGCTCCTGCTGGGCACTGGCGAACCCCTGATGACGGACCACGCTGACAAAGATGCGCAGCAATTTCAGATCGGGTAGAGCACTGGCCATGGAGGTCCTGCAAGGTCGGGAGCGACAAATATGAGGCTGAGAACAGCGCCCATTCTAACCACAATCCCCTTGAGCGCTATCGTCCGCCCGGCATCAGTTCAGAAATTTCTAAACTGATTATTTGCTCCCCGGGATTCCCTCCCGGCCTCTCGCTTCGCAGAATCGCCTCCATCCAAACCATGCTGAGGCAATCCCGTGGACAAGATTTTTCACCAACCACTGGGCGGCAATGAAATGCCGCGCTTCGCCGGTATCGCCACCATGATGCGCCTGCCCCACCTGCAGACCGCAGCAGGCCTGGACGCCGCCTTTGTCGGTGTGCCGCTGGACATCGGTACCTCGCTGCGCGCCGGCACCCGCTTCGGCCCGCGGGAAATTCGCGCCGAGTCCGTAATGATCCGCCCCTACAACATGGCCACCGGTGCCGCGCCTTTCGACTCCCTGTCGGTGGCCGATATCGGTGACGTGGCAATCAATACCTTCAATTTGCTGGATGCCGTACGCATCATCGAAGAAGCCTACGACGAGATCCTCGAGCATGGTGTCATTCCCATGACCCTGGGCGGCGACCACACCATCACCTTGCCGATCCTGCGCGCCATCCACAAGAAACACGGCAAGGTTGGGCTGGTGCATATCGATGCCCACGCTGACGTCAACGATCACATGTTCGGCGAGAAAATCGCCCATGGCACCACTTTCCGCCGCGCCGTGGAAGAAGGTCTGCTCGATTGCGACCGCGTGGTACAGATCGGCCTGCGCGCGCAGGGTTATACCGCCGAGGACTTCAACTGGAGCCGCAAGCAGGGTTTCCGCGTGGTCCAGGCCGAAGAGTGCTGGCACAAATCCCTAGCCCCCTTGATGGCAGAAGTGCGCGAAAAAGTCGGCGGCGGCCCGGTGTACCTGAGCTTTGACATCGACGGTATCGACCCGGCCTGGGCGCCGGGCACAGGCACCCCGGAAATCGGCGGCCTGACCACCATTCAGGCCATCGAGATCATCCGCGGCTGCCAAGGCCTGGACCTGATCGGCTGCGACCTGGTGGAGGTGTCGCCACCTTACGACACCACCGGCAACACTTCGCTGCTGGGGGCCAATCTGCTGTATGAAATGCTCTGTGTTTTGCCGGGTGTTGCGCACCGTTAACTATCCGGAACCACCCGGGGACCGGCTTTAGCCAGGAAGACGTAATTATGATCGACACATTTGTCGATTGTCATATTGCCCTCTCGGCTAAAGCCGGTCCCACACCAAATGGGCTTACCTCCGTCCAGCGCCTGCGCGCGCTTCAGACAACAGCTTGAACTAATCTTGATTATCTCTCCCTCCGTTTTTAGGCAGTAGGGCCAGCCTGCGCAATAGCCATGACCGGGGTTTGCATGAACCGCGAGGAGATCAAACAGAGGGTGCTCGACACACTGGGCATCATTCTGATCGACAAGAGCGCCATCCATGAAGATTCAACCTTCAAGGATCTGGCTCTGGACGACGAAGATGTGGAAAAATTTCTGCTCGGACTGGGCAACGAGTTCGGCTTTACCTTTCCCGATGCAATACGCAAACGCGCCAGCGACGCCCCCGATCACGTGACATTACCCGCACTGGTGGACCTGATCGTGCTGATGCGGCGAGAAGAAAAGCCTGTGCAATACCGTCATGCAGGCGAGCATGAGGAACAGACACGCACCGTCAGGAAATCAAAACGGCGCGCGAGGAAGGGTAGATAAGGGTCAACGACGCTGGCGACGTCGATCATCATCGGTGCGCACTGGAATCGGTTGCAGCTTGGGTCGTTCGATCAAGCCCAGGGCAACACCCAGATCATGAAGCCACTCTTGCAATTTGTCGTTCATAAGGCCCCCTTGGGGAAATACACGGACATCACCATCAAAATCCTGCCTTGGACATCATAGTGCTATCCCGCACTTTACGCCTGCTACCAGACGTCGCGGGAAAATATTTCATGCCTTAATGTGACAGCTTGCAGACTGCCAGGGAGTGATCACGCGACCAACGGCACATTTTTGTACGACGCATTGATAATGCCTGTCGACAACGCGAATCAGTTACCGACCGCAGGGGCTAAAACCAGGCCGGCAACGCGTGTTCTTGAAGTGAATTCGTTACAACGGCTGATTGCCATCATCATCGCTCAAGGCGCGCTCCAGCAACTCGGTCGGCAGGCTTTTGCTGGCACGGGCGCCCAGCAGCTTGAGCTGCTCACTGCGGCTGACCAGGTTGCCGCGCCCGTCCGTCAGTTTGTTGCGTGCTGCGGCGTAAGCCTTGTCCAGTTGCTGAAGGCGATTGCCCACTTCGTCAAGGTCCTGGATAAACAGCACGAATTTGTCGTAGAGCCAGCCGGCACGCTCGGCGATTTCCCTGGCGTTCTGGCTTTGGCGCTCCTGTTTCCAGAGGCTGTCGATCACTCGCAAGGTCGCGAGCAACGTGGTCGGACTGACAATCACAATGCTGCGGTCATAAGCCTCCTGAAACAGCGTCGGCTCAGCCTGCAGGGCGGCCGAGAATGCGGCTTCAATGGGCACGAAGAGCAGGACGAAATCCAGGCTATGCAGGCCTTCCAGACGCTTGTAATCCTTGCCGGACAAGCCTTTGACATGATTGCGCAACGACAGTACATGCTGCTTCAGGGCTGCCTGGGCCAGCGCCGTGTCATCCGTCGAGACATATTGCTGGTAAGCCGTCAGGCTGACCTTGGCATCCACCACCACCTGTTTGTCGCCCGGCAGCATGATCAGCACATCCGGTTGGAAGCGCTCGCCATCGGGCCCTTGCAGACTGACTTGAGTCTGGTACTCCCGGCCCTTCTCCAGCCCGGCGTGCTCCAGCACCCGCTCAAGGATCAGTTCACCCCAGTTACCCTGAGTCTTTTGGCCTTTAAGGGCACGGGTCAGGTTGGTTGCCTCGTCGCTCAGTCGCTGGTTCAGCTGTTGCAGGCGCTCCAGTTCCTTGCCGAGCGAGAACCGCTCACGGGCTTCCTGCTGATAACTCTCTTCGACGCGCTTTTCGAATGACTGGATGCGCTCCTTGAGTGGATTGAGCAGTTGCCCCAACTGTTGCTGGCTGGTTTCGGCAAAACGCTGCTCACGCTCATCGAAGATCTTGCCCGCCAGCTCGGCGAACTGGGCACGCAGTTCGTCACGCGAGCCCTGCAGATCCGTCAGTCGTTGCTGATGGCTTTCCTGCTGTTCGCGCAACTCGGCAGCCAGGGAAGCGCAGCGGGCATCCAGACGGCGTAGCTCGGCATCCTTGGCAACCCGCTCGGCATGCAGGCTGCCCAGGGCGTCCCGGGAATCATCGTGGGCCTGGCGCTGCAACTCTACCTCACGACGCAGTGCTGCCAGCTCCGCCAGCCTGGCGCTGTTGGCCTGGCTCAAGTCACTGATTTCATCGCGACTGGCATCGAGCTGGGCATTGAGACCATCCTGAGCCATGCGTGCTGTGCTCAAGCGTTCGTCGAGCAGGGCCGATTCGGCCTGGCGCTGCACCAGGCGACGTTGCAGTTGCCAGGCCAGCAACAATAAAGGCAGGGCTGCGGCGGCCAGCCCCAACAACAGACTGGTCAGATCCAGTGCCATAGAAACTCCAGATGATCGAATTCATGCTCGCGGCATTATGCGACGCAAAATAACCAGAAGAAGGGATAAGTAACAGACTGGCAGGCGCGGGCTAGAGCAAGCGCGCGGGACAATCCACAGAAGCTGTGGATAACTCAGTGGACAACCCCCCTTTAACCCGCGCAAACGCACGTAGAATGGGGCCTGCGTTCAAACTGACGATTTTTTCACCAATGCAAAAAAGCGATGTTTTTCATTGACTTAATAATTCACCACCATAAATCAAGCTCTTAGAGCCGTATATGACAGTGACATGGCAGCTTGTCCGGCTAATGTGCACAAGTCAATTCCCCACAGCTATAAGAGCGGTAAAAACAACGACAAAAATCACCCAGGACGCGACTCAATCGCAATCAGGCCAGGGCTTTGGGGCTCATGCTGAAAAAAATCGGTCGCCCTCGAACCTCTATCTGGGTGACTGAACATCAACCGGACGACTGGCCAATCAGACCCCGGGCAGCCAAAATGCTCCATTAGCCCATTGGCGGATCACCGTATCCATGAGAGACATCGTGGCCTTTGCCCTGTTGTTAGTGCTTGTCTGTGTCGTCGTGATGGGGATCAGCCTGAAACTGCCCAGTCCCGATGGTGCGATTTTCGCCGTGACCATCCTGTTGTCGGCGACGTTAATGGCGCTGATAATCAGCGTCGATCTCAGCGAAGGCAGGATCAACCGTGAGGGCGACATCATGCGTCTGATCGAGCAACGACGTTCCTGGCGCATGACCATACCCGCCTACCTGATGGGCTGGTCTCTGGTCGCAGCAATGACCGTACTGATTTATCGGAGCTTCTCTTGACTTTCTTATGAACCAGCCCTTCCCTTTAACCGCCCGATCCATTATCATTGCCTTCGTTAGTACCAAGCTGAAAGTCAATTCTGGTCGAAAAGTCCCATCCACAGGCATCAAAGCCTTGGGCTAAAAGGGATCGACCACCTCGATGGTTTCCAGACATGCACACTGCCCAGTAGCTTCCTTACTCATCGGAAGACTGCGGCAAATCAAGCATGGCCTGATAGAACCAGCCTGCAATTGATCAGGAACTTCACCCCGAGCGTCGAACCTTCGCTCCCGCTGTGATGCCTGCCCTCCTAAGTACCTACCAGTCAGACCAGGCGCCATACGATAACGCGCGCTTCAACTGTCTGCTTTTGTTCCAGTCAGGTTCTTCGCCCCGCCATGCCTCGGTTACCCAGGTACAGGCCCGCGTTTACTGGGACGTTTATTGTTGCACGGTATTGTTCCGTGTCGTTTTAGGAAACACCTTGACCATGACTACTCATATCCACACCGAGGCCGCCATTCGCACCCTCACCCACGCCTTCGCACCGATGAACTGCCTGATCATGGCCGCTCGCAAAGGCTGCTTCAGCTTCACCCTCGTCAATGAGCACGGCATTGCCCGTCATAGCGAGCGCCTGTACCCCGATCAATACTCCAGCGCCGAGCCGCTGCAGGCCGTGATCGAGCGTACGCGCCAGGCCTTGACCGCCTGACAGACGCGGATTCAGGCTACGCGCAAGCCCTGCTGACAAAATCAGCGGGGCTTTTTATTGCCCGGATTTTTCCTACATAAAAAACGGACCTAATCACCGACCGCTATATGTCGCGCCCTACATCTCGAGAAATATTTTAAAAACAGCCCTTTACACTCGAAATATGACACTACACTTCAACTCAAGCAGCCCAGGCTGCTTCCGGCGGACCCTGTCCGATCCATCCGCTGCCAATGCGTTGGGGTCCGTCGGCCATTACCTTCGAGCAGGCTGTATTATGGGAATTGCTGCCAGCGAACTGTGTCGTTACGTGATCCGCCCTACGCTTGAGTACCTGGGCCATCACACACCTTCTGCCGAGTCTTTCCTGCTGGGTGTCGCCGCCAGCCAGTCCGCTCTTGGTGCGGCTCTGGACAGCCGCCGCGGCCACGGCCTGTACAGCATTCCGGAACGCCGCCATCGGCAACTCTGGGATGACTACCTGGCGCTGGACCCGGAGCTGGCCAGCCGGGTTCGAGGCCTGGCCAGCCAGCATGCGTTCCTCGATGGCCCGCATCTGGAACTCACCGTCAACCTGCGTTACTCCACCGCTATCGCCTGGATGATGGTTCAAGCCCAAGGCGCCATCCTGCCGTGCGAAGACGACCTGCTCGGCATGGCTCGCTTATGGCGCCAGGTTTTCCAGCCCCAGGGACGCCTTCGCGACTTCACCGCAGCCTGGCAAATTTGTGTTGCTCCGTTACTCCTTGCGGCCTGACTGTCCAGTCAATTTACGCATTTGCTGGCGTTCGCCGCGTTTTGGCAAAATTGTCCTACAAAACCGCTCTAACTCGGGCAATTCACGCTATGGCGCAACCGGAAAAATGTTGGTAATTTCCGCGCGGTGATCAACAAGGAGTTCTAATAATGAAAAAAGTAATACTCAAGACCACACTCAGCATCGCCGTGTCCGTAGCCTGCTCCCAAGCCTTCTCCGCCGGTTTTGCCATCAACGAACAAAGCATCAGCGGTATGGGGACCGGTTTCGCGGGCCGCTCCTCCAGCGCTGACGATGCCACCACTGTCTATGGCAACCCTGCCGGCATGTCCCGTCTGAAACGTCAGGAAGTCAGCGTCGGCGCCGCCGTAATCGACGCCAAGACCGATATCCACAATGGTCGCGGTACTTTCGGCGGCAGCAACGACGGCGATATGGTGCCGGTCGTCGCCGTGCCCATGGGTTACTACGTCAAGCCAATCGATGAGCACTGGGCATTCGGTGTCGGCTTCTACGCCCCGTTCGGTCTGGTAACCAACTACGAAAACGGCTTTGCCGGCCGTTACTTCGCCGACAAAAGTCACGTTGAGGTCATGACCTTCCAGCCGACCGTCAGCTATGCCTTCAACGATAAAGTGTCCATCGGCTTCGGCCCGACCTTCAACCGTATCGAAGGTACCCTGACCTCGGAAACACTGACTGCAGCAACGCCGGGCCGCAACGATGGCAAGGTCAAGATCACCGGTGATGACACCGCTGTGGGCTTCAACGCCGGTATCCTGGTCCAGGCCACCGACACTACGCGTCTGGGTCTGACCTACCACTCGAAAATCGACTTCAAGCTCGATGGCAAGACCAAAATCCAGGGCGTAGGTTTCGGACCATTCAACGGCCAGAAGTACGATGCCAACCTGGATCTGGACACGCCTGAGTCGGTGGACATGTCCATCACCCAGAAGATCGATGACAAGTGGACCGTCTATGCCGGTAGCACCTGGACTCGCTGGAGCCGCCTGAAAGACATTACCGTCACCAACAGCGGCGTTCCGGCACAGCTCGGCGGCTCTGCCGGTCCGATCGGCACCATCACCGAAGAACAGAACTGGCACAACACCTGGGCACACGCCATCGGCGCGTCTTATCAGGTGAACAAGCAGTGGGTCCTGCGTACCGGCTTCTCGGTCGACCAGGCACCGACCAACAACGTCAACCGTTCGCCACGTATCCCAACCGGTGACCGCAAGGCCATCAGCTTTGGCGCTGGCTGGAGCCCGACCGACGACCTGACCATCGACGTAGCGTATTCGTACCTGCGTGAAGACGAAGCCAAGATCCGCGACTCCAGCGCGACCAAAGGCTCGTACAGCGCGGACTTCCGCAACAGTGCCAACGGTTTCGGTACTTCGATTACCTATCGCTTCTGATAGCTGGCCGTTCCCGAGCATGAAAAAGCCCCGATTTTCGGGGCTTTTTCATGGGCCGAATGTGGGGCAACCCTGTGTACGAATTCATTCGCTCTGTCTGCGTCAGGTGTTGCGGCCAGTGATTTACCTGGCCGATTCAGGCCGCTGCATCGCCATCGGTTCTAACGAGGTGTAGATGTTGTGGGAGCGGATTTATCCGCGAAGAAGTGTGCACAATCACGACATTTTCGCGGATGAATCCGCTCCCACATAATTCGCGATACCTCGTACGCAACACTTAATGCAGACAGAGCCAATGAATTCGTTCCCATGGTTCGTCCCCTACACAATTCACTCCAGCCGTCAGGGCTTCGACGCAATCGCCTTTTCCAGTGCCTCGATCAACTGCGGATCATCCGGCTTGGTCATACTGGAAAAACTGGCAATCACCTTGCCCTGGCGATCCACGACGTACTTATAGAAATTCCATTTCGGTGCACTGCTCTGCTCGGCCAGGACCTTGAACAGATGGGTCGCATCTGCGCCCCGCACCGGCTGTGGCTCGGTCATGGTGAACGTCACGCCGTAGTTTACGTAGCAGACCTTGGCAGTCTCTTCGCCATCTTTGGACTCCTGCCTGAAGTCATCGGACGGCACGCCCAGCACTTCCAGGCCGCGCCCCTTGTACTGTTTGTTCAGGGCTTCTAGACCTTTGAATTGTGGGGCGAACCCGCAAAAGCTGGCGGTATTGACGATCAGCATGGGCTTGCCGGCAAAACGCTTGCACAGGTCGATATTTTCCTTGGCGCGCAGCTTGGGCAGTTCGCCCTGGAGCAACTCCGGGCAGTCAGCGGCCAGGGCCGTGCCACTCAGGGCAAGCAACAGAACAGGCAGGGAAATCCAGCGAATGATCATGATGGCCTCCAAGGCTCACTTCTGAGCGACACGCTACGCTGGCCCTCAGAGCAACGCCAGCCCCACCAGAACCAATACTTCCAACAACTCCAGCAAAGCGCCCGCCGTATCGCCGGTCGTACCGCCCAGGCGCCGCAGCATCAGCTGGCGCAGCCAGAAGAAGCCAACCGCAGCCAGCAGTAAAGCAAACAGCCCTGACAGGCCTGCAATCAGTACACAGCCGACCGCGCAAGCCAGCAGCACCTGCCGCCCCTGAGAACGCGGCAGATGATCAGCCAGGGCCTGTCCCAGCCCGCCCTTGCGCACGTAAGGCGTATTGAGGAACAACCCGAGCATGGCACCGCGAGCGATGACCGGCGCCAATAACAGGGCGATGCTGCGCCCACTGTCGATCAGGGCAAAGATGGCGGCGAACTTGAGCAGCAGCACGAGGATCAGGGTAACCACGGCAATCGGCCCGCTGCGTGGGTCCTTCATGATGCTCAGGGTGCGTTCGCGGTCGCCGAAGCCACCAAGCCAGGCATCGGCGCTGTCGGCCAGACCATCCAGGTGCAGGCCGCCACTGAGCAGCACCCAGGCACTCAACAGCAAGGCCGCGTGGAGAAGCCCAGGGGTATGACTCAACAATCCGTTCAACAGCAGCAAAAGGACGCCAAACAGCAAGCCCACGGCCGGGTAGAACAACAACGAACGCCCCATGGCCTGGGACGATGGCATGCCCGGCAGGCGAATCGGCAGGCTGCTGAGAAACTGCAGGGCAATCCAGAACGGCAACATCATCAGCCCTCGATCAAGACACAGCCGCTGTCGACCCGCAGCGGTAGCAGCGCGCCATGGCCGACGCTGACCTGCAACAGCTGCTCACGAGGCAATCCCCGGGCCTGCGCCAACAGCAATCGCATCACACCGCCATGACAGACCAGCAGCACTCGCTCGCCGTCACAGGCCTGATACAGGCGCTCTACAGCCCCCAGCACCCGTGTCGAAAAAGCCGTCACCGGCTCGCCATTGGCCGGCGTGAAGGCATAGGGATCGGCCCAGAACAGCCCCAACCCCTCGGCATCGGTCTCCATCAGTTGCGCGGCGCTACGCCCTTCCCAGTCGCCGAAATGCAGCTCCTGCACATCAGCCTCCAGTCGCAGGGGCAAGTCCAACTGTGCAGCCAGTTGTTCGGCGAACCGTGCACAGCGCTGCAACGGCGAACTGACGATACGATCCCACGGCCCTGCCTGGGCCACGGCGGCCTGCATCTGCGCCCAGCCGGTGGCGGTCAGGGCGTCATCGAGGCTGCCGCGCATGCCGCCACCCAACTCGGTTTCACCATGGCGCAACAGGTCCAGACACAAGGTCATGCCGGGCGGTCCGCCACTGCCGCTTCAGCAAACGTCGCCATATTGTTGTGCAGGGCACAGGCCATCTGCACCAACGGCACCGCCAGGGCCGCACCGCTGCCCTCGCCCAGACGCAGGCCGAGGTCGATCAGCGGCTCGGCCTGCAGGGTTTCCAGCAGATGTCGGTGCCCTGGCTCGGCACCGCGATGGCCAAACAGCAACCACTCGCGGCAGGAAGGATTCAGGCGTACTGCCACCAGCGCGGCGACGCTGCAAATAAAGCCATCGACCAACGCCGCAATGCCTTCCTGCGCGCAGGCCAGATAGGCGCCTACCAGTGCCGCGATTTCGAAACCTCCCAGGCACCACAGGCTTTGCAGCGGATCACCGGCAGCCTGCTCGGCGTGCAACGCCAGAGCGCGCTCAATCACCGCGGTCTTGTGGCGGATACCCTCGGCATTCAGCCCGGTGCCCGGACCGACCAGCAAAGGCGCGGCGCATTCCAGCAAGGAGCAGGCAACGGCGCTGGCCGAGGCGGTATTGCCGATGCCCATCTCGCCGCCGATAAACAGCTCGCTGCCCGCCGCCCTGGCGCGCAGCACGCTATCCCGTCCGCCCGCCAACGCCAGCAGCCCCTGCTCGACGGTCATCGCCGGGGCCTGGGCAAAGTTGGCCGTGCCAGCACCAATGTTCAGATGGCGCACACCCGGCAGATTGAGTGGCGAGACGGTGCCGAGATCGACCACATCCAACTGCGCCGACAACTGTTTGGCCAGGACGCTGATGGCCGCCCCGCCCATGATGAAGTTGTGCAGCATCTGCCCGGTAACTTCCTGGGGATAAGCCGACACGCCTTCGGCAACCACACCATGGTCGCCAGCGAAAATCGCGATCCAGCACTTATCCACCGCAGGCTTTTCCCGACCTTGCAAACCGGCCAGTTGCACTGCCACTCGCTCGAGCTGACCGAGGGAGCCGGTTGGTTTGGTCAATTGCTGCTGACGGGCCAGCGCGGCTTCGCGCATCGGCACATTCAGCGCCTGGGCAGGCTTGAGCCACCAGGAGTCAGTCATATCGCAGTTCCTTTCAAAGTCAGAGGCAGGCCGGCAACGGTCAGGACCACGCGCCCGCAGCGCTCGGCCAGGGCCTGGTGCAACCCGCCCGCCTCGTCGACGTAACGGCGGGTCAGTTCACCGAGGGGCACAATACCCATCCCGGTCTCGTTGCTGACAAAAATGATTTCGCCCGGCAGATCGGCCAGGCAGGCAAGCAGGGCGTCACGCTCTTGGGCCAGGCGCTGCGGATCCTCTTCGAGCATCAGCAGGTTGGTCAGCCACAGAGTCAGGCAGTCCACCAGCAGGCAGCGCCCGACCTCAGCGTTGTCGCGCAGGACTCGGGCCAGTTGCAGCGGTTCTTCAATCAGCCCCCAGTGTTCGGGACGACGTTGGCGATGCAACTGCACACGCTCGTTCAGCTCGCCGTCGACGGGCTGGCTGGTGGCAATATAGATGACCTCCAGGCCCGAATCAGCGGCCAGGCGCTCGGCCAGGCGGCTCTTGCCCGAGCGGGCGCCGCCAAGGATCAGTTGCAGCATCAACTGTGCTCCAGGCCGCACAGCTGGCGCAGCAGCGGGCCATCGAGATGGTTTTCCACCAGATCCGCCAAGCGTTCAATGTCGCGCTCGCGCAGGGCGTGATAATCCACCGCCTGCACATTCTGCAGGCCGGCCCAACGCAGCAGCGCCGTACAGGACGCCGGGGTCTCGAACAGGCCATGCAGGTAGGTGCCAAGGATCTGCCCATCGGCGCTCCGGGCTCCATCACAGCGGCCATCGTCGAGATAGACCGCCGGCTGCTCCAGAGCGCTGCCGGTGGTGACCCCGGCATGAATCTCGTAGCCGCTGACCTGGGCGTCCTCCAGTTGCAGATGGCCACGGACGTTGCGCAGTTGCTTCTCTTGCTCCAGCACCGTACTCATATCGAGCAGGCCCAACCCGGCACTTGAACCCGCCGCCCCTTCCAGACCCAGCGGGTCGTGGACCTGCTGACCGAGCATCTGCAAGCCGCCGCAAATGCCCAGGACCTTGCCGCCGTAGCGCAGATGCCGGCTGATGGCCGCATCCCAGCCGTTGGCGCGCAGATAGGCCAAGTCGCTGCGCACACTCTTGGAGCCGGGCAGAATGATAAGGTCGGCCGGTGGAATCGCCTGGCCGGGACCGATGAATTGCAGATTGACCTGAGGGTGCAGGCGCAACGGATCGAAGTCGGTGTGGTTGCTGATGCGTGGCAATACTGGCACGACTACATTGAGGACCTGCTCGGCCTTGTCGGTCTGGCGCTGATCGAGACCGTCCTCGGCCTCCAGGTGCAGGTCCATGACATAGGGCAGTACGCCGATCACCGGTTTGCCTGTGCGTGCCTCGAGCCAGTCCAGACCCGATTGCAGTAAGGCGATATCACCGCGAAAACGGTTGATCACAAAGCCTTTGACCCGTGCCTGCTCGCTGGGCTCGAGCAACTCCAGAGTGCCGACCAGATGGGCGAACACGCCGCCGCGATTGATATCGGCGACCAGAATCACCGGGCAGTCCACTGCCTCGGCAAAGCCCATATTGGCGATATCGTTGGCGCGCAGATTGATCTCCGCCGGCGACCCGGCACCCTCGACCATGATCACCGGATACTGCGCGCTCAAACGCACGTGGGACTGCAGCACCGCCTCCATGGCGATGGTTTTATAGCCGTGATAGGCCACCGCGTTCATGGTGGTCACTGCCCGGCCATGAATGATCACCTGGGCGCCCGTATCGCTATTGGGCTTGAGCAGCACCGGGTTCATATCAGTGTGAGGCTGCAGCCCGCACGCCTGAGCCTGCACGGCCTGGGCCCGACCGATCTCACCGCCGTCAGCAGTCACCGCACTGTTCAGGGCCATGTTCTGCGGCTTGAACGGCACCACGGCAATGCCCTGGCGGGTCAGCCAGCGACACAGGGCGGTCACCAGAGTACTTTTGCCAGCGTCGGAAGTGGTGCCTTGCACCATCAGAGTGGTCATGAAGAGCGTCCGTTGAATTCAGTCAGGGCACTGGCGATACGCTGCCAGTCGCGCTCATCGGCAGGCAGGCCAAAACGCAGGCTGTCGGTATGCCGTTGGGCATGGCTGTCGCCCGAGGAAAACAGCCGCAGCAGAATCCCGCGGCGGGCGCAGAACTCATGCAGGGGCTTGGCCTGGTGTGTACGCACCCATTGAAACAAGGCGCAACCGCCGTGAGGTTGCAGGCCGTGCTGGCTCAGCAATTCGAACAGACGCGTACCGGCCTGTTCGCAACGCTGACGTTGTTGCGACTGGGCGGCGCGGTCGTCCAGGCAAACCCGTCCAAGCTCCCGGGTCGGACCGCTGACCGCCCAAGGCCCGATCTGCACCTCCAGTTGCTTGAGCAACGAGGCCTGGGCCATGACAAAACCCAGCCGTACTCCAGCCAGGCCAAAGAATTTGCCGAAGGAGCGCAGCACAATCAAGCCGCTGCGATCAGCCTCGGCCACCAGGCTCGATTCGGGGGTAACGTCCATAAAGGCTTCGTCCACCACCAGCCAGCCGCCACGTTCGGCCAGACGGGAATGCCATTCCAGCAGCAGCGCCGGGGCCAGCTTCAAGCCGGTGGGGTTGTTCGGGTTGACCACCACCAGCACGTCCAGATGCTCGATGAAGTAATCGACCTCTTCCTCCATCAGTTCACGGACCAGAAAGCCACCGTTGCGCCAGGCCTCGGCATGCTCGGCATAACAGGGTGACAAGACACCCACCTTGCCCACCCGCCGCAGACGCGGCAGGGCCTGGATCGCCGCTTGGGTGCCCGGTACCGGCAACACCTTTGAGGCGCCGTAATAGTCGGCAGCAGCGGCTTCCAGGCCGTCATCATTCTCCGGCAGGCGCGCCCAGGCGCGCAGAGGAATCGGCGGAACCTCGAACGGCCAAGGCGCCAGCCCCGTGGATAAATCCAGCCAATCGTTCTGTGCAATACCGTAGTGTTGCGCCGCTGCCCTCAGACGCCCGCCGTGCTCAAGCATAGAATTCCGTTCCCAGGCATAAGATCAACAACCACAGCCAGACACCGCGCTGCACCAACTGCAAGCCCCGCTCAATGGACTCGGGACTGGCCACCCGGCCACGCCCCAGTTGCGGCCGCTGGTGCAGTTCGCCGTGATAAATCGCAGCACCGCCCAGCTCGACGCCAAGCGCGCCCGCCCCCGCCGCCATCACCGGCCCGGCATTAGGGCTGTCCCACAGCGGTGCCTGAGTTTTCCAGCAGTGCAGTGCCAGGCGTGTCTTGCCCAGCAGCGCGTAGGTCAAAGCCACCAGACGCGCAGGAATATAGTTGAGGATGTCGTCGATTTTTGCCGCAGCCCAGCCGAAACGTTCGAACCGCGCATTGCGATAACCCCACATGGCATCCAGGGTATTGCACAGGCGGTACAGCACGACACCCGGCGCACCGGCCACGACAAACCAGAAAATTGCGGCAAATACCGCATCGCTGCCGTTTTCCAGAACCGACTCGGTGGCCGCCCTGGCCACCTCGGTGGCGTCCAGTTCGTCGGTCTGGCGACTGACCAGATAACCGACCCGCTGCCGCGCCTTGTCCAGCTCATTGGCGCGCAGGGCCTGCGCCACCGGCTCGACGTGTTCGCCAAGACTGCGCAGACCAAGGGCGCAATACAGCGCCAGCACCTCGACCAGCCAGCCAATATAGGGCAACCAACTCAGGGCTGTGGCCAGAAGGGTGATGGGTACCACAGCGATAAACCAGGCGGTGACGCCATGGCTGCGCCAACCACGCCCGGCCGCATTGAAGCGCTTTTCAATACGCTCGGCGAAACGACCGAAGGCTACCAGCGGGTGCGACCGTTTCGGCTCACCGAGCAACGCATCCAGCGCCACCCCGGCGACGCTCAGCAGCGCCACACTCATTGACTTACTCCCCATTGATTCTCAAATAACAGCTCGCTGAGCGGACGCTCCTGCGCCCAGCCTTCGAGCACCAGCATCGGTGCCGGGTAAAACTCGCTGACCGGCCCCAGGCACAGGATCGCCAAAGGCTTGGCCCCGGCGGGCATGTTCAACAGCGCCGCCAGTGCCTCGGGATCGAACAGCGACACCCAGCCCATGCCCAGGCCTTCGGCACGGGCGGCGAGCCAGAGATTCTGGATCGCGCAGGACAAGGACGCCATGTCCATTTCCGGCAAGGTACGTCGCCCGAAGATATAACGCTCGCGGCCATCCATCAGCGCCGCCACCAGCACCTCGGCGCAATCGTTGATGCCTTCGACCTTGAGCTTCATGAAGTCATCGGCCCGTTCGCCCAGGGCCTTGGCGGTGCGAATCCGCTCCTCCTCGACCTGAGCCTGCATCTGCCGCCGCAATTCGGGATCACTGATGCGGATGAAGCGCCACGGCTGCATCAGACCGACACTGGGAGCCTGATGCGCCGCCTGCAGCAAACGGCCAAGCAACTCGGGTGCCACAGTGCCGCCACTGAAGTGACGCATGTCGCGTCGCTCGGCAATGGCGCGGTACACCGCTGCCCGTTCCTCGGGGCTGAACGCCTGATCACTCATGGTCGCAAAAGCGCCGCAACCGCCTGGGGATGGGACGGAAAGTAAAAGTGCACGTAGGACGCGGTCAGGCGCCCCAGACGATAAACCGCCTCGGCACCACGCCCGCCATTGGGGCTGACGCCACGGGCAATCGGCTGCAACTCGGTGCTGGTCAGGGAGTGGTGATAAGTGTGTCCGCGTAGCAGTCCTTCCGGCAGTTGCACCGCCTGCAAGGCCAGGGCGGCCAGACGCTTCTGCATCACCGCCTCTCCGGTCAGCAGGCCGACCAGTTCCGCGCGCTGGCCTTCGACATCCGTAAGGGCATCGAGCAGATAGAGCATCCCGCCGCACTCGGCGAGCATCGGCTTGCCCGCAGCGTGATGGGCGCGAATAGCCTCAAGCATCGGCGCATTGGCGCCCAGGGTGAGGTGATGCAGCTCCGGATAGCCGCCGGGCAGGTACAGACTGTCGGCTTCGGGCAACTGCTGATCGCGAATCGGCGAGAAGAACAGCAGTTCGGCGCCCATGGCCCGCAGCAGATCCAGATTGGCGCCATAGAGAAAGGCGAAGGCTTCGTCGTGTGCTACAGCAATGCGCACGCCCATCAGCCATGACTCCACTGCGGTGGCTTGCGGCGCGGCAAAGGTCACCGCGGGCGGCAGGGCCACTTCGCAGGTACTGGCCAAGGCTTCGGCGGCGGCATCGAGGCGCGCATCCAGGTCATTCAATTCGCTGGCCTGGACCAATCCAAGGTGGCGACTGGGCAATTCGATACCGGTTTCCCGGGACAAGGCGCCATACCAGCGCAGGCCTTCGGTGAGGCTGCCTTCGAGCAATTGCGCATGACGCACCGTACCCACTCGGTTGGCCAGGACCCCGGCGAACGGCAGATCCGGCTGATAACGCGCCAACCCCAGGGCCAGGGCGCCAAAGGTCTGGGCCATGGCGGTGCCGTCGATCACCCCCAGCACTGGCACACCAAAGTGCCGGGCCAGATCGGCGCTGGACGGCGTGCCGTCGAACAAGCCCATCACCCCTTCGATCAAAATCAGGTCGGCCTCACCCGCCGCTTCCCACAGCAGTCGACGGCTTTCCTCGGCGCCGACCATCCACAGGTCGAGCTGATAGACCGGCGCGCCACTGGCCCGTTCGAGAATCATCGGATCGAGAAAGTCCGGCCCGCATTTGAACACACGGACCTTGCGCCCCTGGTTACGATGCAGACGCGCCAGGGCTGCGGTTACTGTGGTCTTGCCCTGGCCGGAGGCCGGTGCAGCAATCAGCACCGCCGGGCATTGCCGGTTCATAACGCTGCACTCACAGTTCGATGCCTTTTTGCGCACGAATGCCCGCCTGAAAGGCGTGCTTGACCACGGCAATCTCGGAAACGGTATCGGACAGATCGATCAATTCCTGTTTGGCGCCACGGCCGGTAACGATCACATGCTGCATCGGCGGGCGAGCCTGCAAGTCGCTGAGCACTTGCTCCAGGTCCAGATAGCCATGCTTGAGGGCGATATTCAGTTCATCCAGCACCACCAGGCCGATGGCCGGGTCGCTGAGCATTTCCCGGGACACCGCCCAGGCCGCTTCGGCAGCAGCGATATCGCGTTGGCGGTCCTGGGTTTCCCAGGTGAAGCCCTCGCCCATGACGTGGAAACGCACCTGCTCGGGGAAGCGCCGGTAGAACAGCTCCTCCCCGGTGCTGTTACGGCCCTTGATGAACTGCACCACGCCGCACTGCATGTCATGCCCCATGGCTCGGGCGAGCATGCCGAAAGCCGAGCTGCTCTTGCCCTTGCCATTGCCGGTCAGCACCAGTAAAAGGCCGCATTCATTGGGTGCGCTGGCGATGCGCTCGTCCATCACTGCCTTTTTGCGCTGCATGCGCGCCAGGTGGCGTTCGTCGCGTTCGGGGGATTCGTTCATCTCGGCTCTCCGCTCGAGGACACGTGAAAGCACACGGCAGGCGCAGCAAACGGCGGCAAGGCACCGATGCAGGACATCGCCCGCCGCGATGCCATTGATTGGATCAGGCCGGTCTCCGGGCTCATGAGCGGGTTGTCCGTGGGACTACCCGACGCTACGCCTTCCCATGCACTCGCACAGTGGCATTCCATAGCGTCTTGACTCATTTACCGTTGCGGGGGCAGCGCCGGGATCTGACCGGCTTCCCTGTTTCACTCAATTGCAGAGCACCTGAAACAAGTCGCGAAGGGTAGAGGGTTGGGCTAACAGCGTCAATGAATGCAAGACAGGTTGAACCCTCACGCAACGGGTCCCTCTACTCTTTACTGGATACTGCCCGCCACGGAGATTGTACATGTTCAAAATCAGACCTCAGTACGCTGTCCTGTTACTGCTGGCAGGAGGTCTTGCGGCCTGCGGCGAGTCCTCGACCTTGCAGGTGAGCGACGGCACCGGCGCCTCGCCCAAGCTGCCGGAACCGAACAAGACCCTGATACCCACGGTGAATATCGCCCCCGCAGTAGGCTGGCCAAGCGGCAGCAAACCCCAGGCGGCCGCAGGGACTCAGGTCGAGGCATTTGCCGAAGGTCTGGACCATCCGCGCTGGCTGTATGTGCTGCCCAATGGCGATGTGCTGGTGGCCGAAACCAACGCGCCACCCAAGCCCGATGACAGCAAGGGCATTCGCGGTTGGGTCATGAAGAAAGTCATGGGCAAGGCCGGAGCTGGCGTGCCCAGCGCCAACCGCATCACATTGCTGCGTGACGCCGATCACGACGGGGTGGCAGAAACCCGCAAAGTGTTCCTTGATCATCTCAATTCGCCTTTTGGCATGACCCTGATCGGCAATGACCTGTACGTCGCCGACACTGACCGCCTGATCCGCTTCCCCTATCAGGACGGCCAGACCTCGATCAGCGCGGCGCCCGTCAAGGTGGTCGACCTGCCCGCTGGCACCATCAATCACCACTGGACCAAAAACGTCATCGCCAGCAAGGACGGAAGCAAGCTGTACGTCACAGTCGGCTCCAACAGCAATGTCGGCGAAAACGGTCTGGCAGCCGAAGAAGGTCGCGCGGCGATCTGGGAAGTGGATGCTGCCACCGGCGCCCATCGCATCTTCGCCTCTGGCCTGCGCAACCCCAACGGCATGGACTGGGAGCCAACCACCGGCAAACTCTGGACCTCGGTCAACGAGCGAGACGAAATCGGCAGCGATTTGGTGCCCGATTACGTGACCTCGGTGCAGGATGGCGGTTTCTATGGCTGGCCGTTCAGCTACTACGGCCAGCATGTGGATGTGCGCGTCGATCCCCAGAACCCGGCCCTGGTCGCCAAGGCCATCGCCCCGGACTACGCGGTCGGCCCCCATACGGCGTCGTTGGGCATGGTCTTCACCGATGGAAAATCCCTGCCTGCGCCCTTTACCCAAGGACTGCTGGTCAGCCAGCACGGCTCGTGGAATCGCAAGCCCCATAGTGGCTATAAGGTGATCTTCGTGCCCTTTACCGACGGCAAACCCAGCGGTGCGCCGGTGGACCTGCTGACGGGCTTTCTGAATCAGGACGAGAAAGCGCAGGGTCGCCCGGTGGGCATCGTCAACGATAATAAAGGCGGGGTATTGGTGGCGGATGATGTGGGGAATGTAATTTGGCGGGTGACTGCCAGTAAATGAAGCTTCAAGACGCAAGCTTCAAGCTACAAGCCAAAAGCAGCCTATACACGATCCGCTTGCAGGTTGCCGCTTGTAGCCTCAGTTCTGCATCTGCGCCAGATGCTCAGGCTGTATAACCCGCTTGGCATTCAGGTAAGCCTTCTGCCAGTAAGGCTTGTCCAGACTGTCGAGCTTGACCGTGCCTCCCGTCTGCGGGGCATGTACAAAACGGCCTTCGCCGACGTAGATCCCGGCATGACTGACCTGACCACCACCGCCGGTGGCAAAGAACACCAGATCACCGGATTGCAATTGGGCGCGATCGACATCCGGCGCGCGCATCACTACCAGGTCGCGGGTCGAGCGCGGCAGGGCAATACCGGCAGCATCACGATAGACGTAACCGATCAGGCCACTGCAATCGAATCCGGAATCTGGCGTATTGCCGCCCCAGCGGTAGGGCGTGCCGACCAGCCCAAGGGCACGGAACAAAACGTCTTCGGCAGCGGGAGGGGTTTGCGAGGGGGCAACCAGAACCGGACGTTGAACGATCCGGGGCTGCGGCGGTGGCGCACTGGCGCAGGCACCGAGCAAGGCTGCGAGGGAAATGACCGCCAGGCGTACCATTATCGACATAAACAACAACCTGCTGGATGCGGCTTATCTTGCCGAGCTGATCAATAAGGCGCGCTATAGCGCGCCCAGGCATTTCAAGGGTGACGGCGTTGGATTGTAGTCGAACTCATGGCAGTCGTCTGCTCAGGCGCAGAAGGCGGGGCCATGGCCAAGGCACGCTTGGCTTCGATAAAGGTCTTGCTCCAGTAGACATCGTCGAGACTGTCGACACGCACACCACCGCTGCGGCGGCTGCTGGAATGAATGAACTGGTCATCACCCAGGTAGATACCGGCGTGGCTGACGCGACCGCGACCGGCGGTGCTGAAGAACAGCAGGTCACCTGGCTTGAGATCGTTGCGTTTGACCAGCGGAGCGTCGATGTTGATCATTTCCCGCGACGAGCGCGGCAGGCTCATGCCAGCCTGTTCGCGGAACAGGTAGCCGATGAAACCGCTGCAATCGAAACCCGAACTGGTCGAAGTACCGCCGAAACGGTAACGGGTACCGATCAACGACTTGCCGCGTTCAAGGATGCTGTCAGCCAGGGCTGGCAACTGATAAGGCTTTTGTTCGGCAAACTGAGCCAGTTCGGCTTCAGTGGCCAGCTCATCCTGAAGAACAGAGCCGTCAGCACGATCAGCGCGATGGCCTGCGGATTGAGCGGTAACCGGGCTCTGGTACTGCTGTTGCGACGTCGGCATGTTGGCCGAGCAGCCGAAAAGCAGTGAGACGAGTGCGAGAGGCACGAGGGGTGCAAAGCGATTTAGCATGGGCACGACCGTGGCTGTGAAATTAAGAAGCCGCGACTATGCCCTCTATCGTTGTGATTTGCAAATTCAATCGGCTTACATGTGACTTATCAATTGATCCATGACATGTACTGCTCGAACCGGCAAAAACGCATCCATTTGCGCACTGTGATCAGTGGCTACCGGATTGATTTCCGCCGTGAATCCACCTGAAACCCGCGTGCGCAGCATGGGTTCGTGGATATAAGGGAAGCTCGCCGTGGTGCCAATACTCAGGACCATATCGAAGCCCAGGGTCATCTGCTCCTGCAAGGTCGCCAGGGCGTCCTGGGGTAACATTTCCTCAAACAATACGACCGGTGGTCGCAAAATGCCATGACAGCGTTTGCACAGCGGCGGCAGTGGCTGCTGCAAGTGCTCACTCAGCTGTGGGTCGTCGGCACCGCAGGTTTGGCAGAACAAGGGCGCCAACTGACCATGGATCTCGATCAGGCGCTCCGGCGGGCTACCCGCTGCACGATGATAGCCATCAACGTTCTGGGTCAGCACCCAGCAATCGGGTTTCATGCGCTGTAACCGGGCGATGGCGTAGTGGGCGGCATTAGCCTGGCCACCGAGGCAGGCACGGCCCAATTCGGCAATGTACTTCCAGCACAAGGCAGGGTCGCGGCGCAACATGGGCCCGGACAAAGCCATCTCAATGGGCAGGCCATCGGCAGTCTCGCCGTTATACAGACCACCTACCCCGCGATAGGTCGGCAGGCCGGAATCTGCGGACAGGCCAGCGCCGGTAATGATCAGGATGCGACGGGCATGACGCAAGGCAGCAGCGACCTGCAACACCAACGCCGGATCTACCACCCGAGGGTCTCTTTAAGGAAGGGAATGGTCAGCTTGCGCTTTTCCTGCAATGAGGCTTGATCCAGGCGTTCGAGCAGATCAAACAACGCACTCATGCTGCGGGTGCCGCGAGTCAGAATGAAATGCCCGACCTCATCGGTCAGGTGCAGGCCACGGCGCGAGGCACGCAGTTGCAGGGCGCGCAATTTGTCTTCATCTGACAAGGCACGCATCTGGAACACCAGAGCCATGGTCAGGCGTGACTTGAGATCGGCCAGCTTGACCGGCAATTCCCGAGGCGACTGGGACGCGGCGATCAGCAAACGACGGCCGCTGTCACGCAGGCGATTGAACAAATGGAACAGCGCCTCTTCCCACTCCGGCTTGCCGACCACCACTTGCAGGTCGTCGATGCAGACCAGTTCGTACTGTTCCAGATGATCGAACAATTCGACGCCCTGCTCTATGACCTGAGCCATGGGCAGATACACCGCCGGTTCACCCAGCTGTTCGAAACGCAGACAGGCCGCCTGCAACAGATGCGTACGCCCTACCCCGTCCTTACCCCAGAGGTAAATCAGGCTTTCGGTCCATCCGGCATCGGCTTCACACAGCCGCTCGACGTAGCCGAGGGCCGCAGCATTGGCGCCAGGATAGTAATTGATGAAGGTGGCGTCATCACGCAGACGCACACCCAGGGGCAGCTGAATCGGTTTCATGCTGGCTGAACGGCTCGGGGAGCCATAGGGGCCTCTGTGTAAAGTCTGCAAAGTCTATACCCGTGACGCCGGGCGCACAATGCGAGAGACCACAAGCAAAATCAAAGGTTTATACGCGTGACGGGCAAATCGCCCGTCACGCTTGGACAAAAAAGGAAACACTTACAAATCAGGATCTTCCGCGCCGCCGTAGATATCCGACTCTTTATAGAGGTCGTGCACGTGCCGCACCAGCACCATGATCACCGCCGCCACCGGCAGCGCCAGAAGGATACCGGTAAAGCCGAACAGCTCGCCGCCGGCCAGGATCGCAAAGATCACCGCCACCGGATGCAGGCCGATACGGTCCCCCACCAGCAACGGCGTCAGGACCATGCCTTCCAGCGCCTGGCCGACCATGAACACTGCGACAATCCCCAGCATCGGATACAGATCGCCACCGAACTGGAACAGCCCGGCAGTAATCGCCGCACCGATGCCAATCACGAAGCCCATGTAAGGCACGATGGCCGCCAGACCGGCGATCAGGCCGATCAACAGGCCCAGCTCCAGGCCCACCAGCATCAGGCCGGCAGCGTAGATCACGCCCAGGGCCAGCATCACCAGCAGTTGCCCGCGAATGAACGCGCCGAGCACTTCGTGGCATTCACCGGCCAGTTTGACGATGCGCTCCTCGCGATGCCGCGGCAGCAGGCCCTGGATTTTGGCCATCATCACGTCCCAGTCGCGCAGCAGGTAGAAGCACACCACCGGGATCAGCACCAGATTGGTCAGCCAGCCGATCAGCGCCAGGCTCGAAGCCGTGGCCTGGGACAGGATCACACTGACGATATCGCCGGTCTGCCCCATGTGCTCGGAGATCGCCGCCTTGATCTTGTCAAACTTCCAGAAACCATCCGCCAGGCCCAGCTTGGCCTGGGTCCAGGGCAGCGCCGTGTGCTGCAACCAGTCGAGGATCTGCGGCGCCAGTTCGTATAGGCGATACAACTGCTTGGCCAGCATCGGCACCAATACCAGCAGCAATGCCATCAGGATAAGGGTAAACAGCGCGAAGACCGCCACCACGCTCAAGGTCCGTGACAGCCCGAGCTTTTCCAGACGGTCGGCCAGGGGATCGCCCATGTAGGCAAGCAACAGCGCGATCAGGAATGGGGAGAGAATCGGGTGCAACAGGTAGATGAACAGGCATAGCAGCAGCACACCGCCAATCCAGAACCAACGCCGTGTATCAGTCATCAACACCTCTATATCAAACAAAACATAACCAACTGAATAAACGCGGTCTTTCTGTGGGACCGGCTTTAGCCGGGAAGACAATGTGAGAGCTGACAGAATGTATTGATTCTGCCTACGCCTTCCCGGCTAAAGCCGGTCCCACATGCCCCCATTACCAACGAAAATGCAATTGCGTCGCCGGAGCCGCAACAGGCGCCGGAGCCGCAACACCCGCTCCCGCATCAACCGGAGCGCCAGGCGCGGCCACCGCAGGGATCTCCCCCGCCGGCACTTCCTGCAACCTGGCCAGACTCAGTTGCGAACGAAGCTGATCAACGCTACCGGTCACTTCATAGGCAACACGGCTGCCATCCACCGATTGCAATCGCCCGCCGAACGGCTCAAGCAAGCGGTTCAACTGCGCGTAACGCTCGAATGTCATGCCCTGCACGTCCAGGGTCAAGGCGGTGGAGGCCCCAGGCTTGGCCACGTAACGCGGCGCCAGACGTTGACTGACCGCCAGCATCACCGCATCGGCCAGGGCTTCCTGACTGGTGCCTGTAGCCGTGCCCTGCTCGCGCTGATCGCCCAGCCATAGCCGCCATTGCGCCTGCCATTGGCCATTTTCTTCATGACCATGCACGGCCAGCAGCGCATCGGCACCATAGCGTTCGGATGCTTCTTTCAAGGGCGCCGGGTCGGTACTTTCAAGATTTTTTGCAGTGCCGACGCCCTGCTCGCTCAAATCCGCCAGGGGCAGGCGCAATGGCAGGCCACGGTGCTGGGCGGCATGGCGCAGAGGCTCGGCGGCGGGTTGGCCGTCGCCGATCAGATTCGAGCCATCAGTGGCATCCATCAGCCACCAGCCGAGAATGCTCGGCCGGTTGCTGCCCCACAGCGACAAACCAGCCTGGCGCAAGATGCGATCAGTGCTGACCGGATCGAAATCCACCAGCAACATCTGGGTCGCACCGGCTTCATAACCGGTCTGGTTGATGATCTGCTGCGGGTTCTTGCGCAGTTCGGCCAGGGCCGGGCCTTGGGTTGCCTTGGCATCGCCGGTCAGGCGCAGGATCAGGGTTTCCAGGGCCGCCTGGGTGGCGCGGGTACGCTCATCCGGCGATTGAGCCGTAACAGGCTCGCGCACCTGGTACAGATTGTTCACGGTTTCGGCCAGGCTCGGCAGACTGATCAGGGACAGGCAGCCGACGAATAGAAAACTAGAAAGACGCATGGAAGGTTCCCAAACGGAAAATGCGGAGTGAAAAGACCGCGTAACGAAGCCTAGGACCTCTAATGAGGGCCAATCATTCAACTATCCAGGAAAGGTACACCTTAATTCGCCCACGACGAACGGTGCAGGCCGTTGATTGAGATGTTTTTTTGTATCCTTGGCCCTGCCCGTCGGACCAGGGTCTGTTGCCACTCAATCGCAGCCGCGCCGGAGCCTGCTTTTGCGCGAGGCAAGGCGCGAGATGCGAAGTTTGGTTGTTCCAAATGAGCATCGAGCAACGTAGCCTCGCGCAAAAGCAGGCCCGGCCCTACGGGTTGCGATTGAATGCCAGCAGTCCCTAAAGGATGGCCCGTAGCCCCCAAGCCTGATAAAATCGCGCGCCTTCGCAGACTGGCGATGGTGGTGGCTTACCGACAAGGTCGTATTCAGACCTGTCCTGCTGGCCCCGCCGCAGCGGTCGATCCCCCGAATCCCCCCTAAAGGCCTGGATTATGAGCAAGCAACCCTCCCTGAGCTACAAAGACGCCGGTGTAGACATCGACGCCGGTGAAGCATTGGTCGAACGCATCAAGAGCGTCGCCAAGCGCACCAAGCGTCCGGAAGTCATGGGCGGCCTGGGTGGCTTCGGCGCCCTTTGCGAAATCCCGGCCGGTTACAAACAACCCGTGCTGGTCTCCGGCACCGATGGCGTCGGCACCAAGCTGCGCCTGGCGTTGAACCTGAACAAGCATGACAGCATCGGCATCGACCTGGTCGCCATGTGCGTCAACGATCTGGTGGTCTGTGGCGCCGAGCCACTGTTCTTCCTCGACTACTACGCCACCGGCAAACTCAATGTCGACACCGCCGCCCAGGTCGTCACCGGCATCGGCGCCGGCTGCGAGCTGGCTGGCTGCTCCCTGGTCGGCGGTGAAACTGCAGAAATGCCAGGCATGTACGAAGGCGAAGACTACGACCTGGCCGGCTTCTGTGTCGGCGTTGTAGAGAAAGCTGACATCATCGACGGCTCGAAAGTCGCCACCGGCGACGCCCTGCTGGCCCTGCCATCGTCCGGCCCGCACTCCAACGGCTACTCACTGATCCGCAAAATCATCGAAGTTTCCGGTGCCGACATCGAAACCATCCAGCTCGACGGCAAGCCGCTGACCGACCTGTTGATGGCGCCGACCCGCATCTACGTCAAGCAACTGCTCAAGCTGATCAAGGAAACCGGCGCGGTCAAGGCCATGGCCCACATCACCGGTGGCGGCCTGCTGGACAACATCCCGCGGGTGCTGCCAGCCGGTGCCCAGGCGGTTGTTGACGTGGCCAGCTGGCAGCGCCCGGCGGTGTTCGACTGGCTGCAGGAAAAAGGCAACGTCGACGAGCACGAGATGCACCGTGTCCTCAACTGCGGCGTCGGCATGGTCATCTGCGTCGCCCAGGAACACGTTGAAAGCGCCCTGAAAGTGCTGCGTGACGCAGGCGAGCAACCTTGGGTCATCGGCCAGATCGGCGTGGCTGCCGAAGGCGCCGCGCAAGTCGAGCTGAAAAACCTCAAGGCGCACTGATGCCACAGTCGATGTCGACAACCTGCGATGTGGTTGTGCTGCTGTCAGGCAGTGGTGGCAACCTGCAAGCCATGATCGACAGTTTCAAGGGCGAAGAGCAGCCTGTTCGCATCCGCGCGGTGATTTCCAACCGCGCCGATGCCTACGGCCTGCAACGCGCCAGGGACGCAGGGATCCCCGCCCACGTTCTGGACCACAAGCAATACGAGGGCCGCGAGGCCTTCGATGCGGCTCTGGTCGAATTGATCGACGGCTTCGCACCCCGGTTGGTGGTGCTGGCCGGATTCATGCGTATTCTCAGCGGCGACTTCGTGCGCCACTATCAGGGTCGCCTGCTGAATATCCACCCTTCCCTGCTGCCGCGTTACAAGGGCTTGCACACTCACCAGCGTGCCCTGGAGGCCGGTGACAGCGAGCATGGCTGCAGCGTGCACTTCGTCACCGAGGAACTCGATGGCGGACCACTGGTCGTACAGGCTGTTATAACGGTAGAGTTGCAAGATTCGCCCGATACCCTGGCGCAACGGGTGCATGTTCAGGAACACCGGATATACCCGCTGGCAATGCGCTGGTTCGCCGAAGGTCGTTTGAGCCTTGGCCCGAACGGCGCATTATTGGACGGTCAGTTACTCGCGGCCAGTGGCCACTTGATTCGAACCTAGGAGATATTATGCGTCGCGCTTTGCTCTTCGCTTTCGCTCTGTTTGCCTTGCCCGTAGTCAATGCAGCAGACCTTCAGCCCTTCTCCGCCAGCTACACCGCCGACTGGAAACAGCTGCCCATGAGCGGCACTGCCGAACGCAGCCTGCAAGCCGGTGCCAACGGCACCTGGACCCTGAGCTTCAAGGCGTCGATGATGATCGCCGGCCTGACTGAAATCAGCACCCTCAAGGACAACAACGGCACCCTGCTGCCGCAGACCTACCAGTTCGAACGCGGCGGCCTGGGCAAGCCCAAGAAAGTCGACCTGAACTTCGACTGGAGTACCAAGTTCATCACCGGCACCGACCGCGGCGAAGCGATCAAACTGCCACTCAATACCGGCGTCCTCGATAAGTCCACCTATCAGCTGGCCCTGCAGCACGACGTTGCCGCAGGCAAGAAAAGCATGAGCTACCAGGTGGTCGACGGTGATGAAATCGACACCTACGATTTCCGCGTCCTCGGCGCCGAGAAAGTCGCGACCAAGGTCGGCTCGGTGGATGCCATCAAGGTCGAGCGCGTACGCGACCCGACGCAGAACAAACGCATCACCGTGATGTGGTTCGCCAAGGACTGGGACTACCTGCTGGTCCGCCTGCAACAGGTCGAGACCGACGGCAAGGAATACAACATCATGCTTCAGGACGGTACCGTGAACGGCAAGACTGTCAAAGGCAGCTGATTCACACCGGCGTCACCGAAAACCCGTCCTTGCGACGGGTTTTTTATTGGCTTCGTGCTTTCACGCCGCAAATACGATCCTGTAGGAAACCGCACTCCGATTCAGATCATCGCAACATGAAAAAACCTTCATTTAGTCCCAAGCCAAGGCTCTAGCCCAACAAAAACGGGCCTTTCAGCGCTGTCACCGCGCAAGCTGACAGAAACATGAAAAAAACAACTATTTACGTAGGAGGCTAACAAATTCTATAAAAGAGGCCTGCGACGTCTTGCCGCACCTTCAAAAGCTCTGGAGTTTTCAAGATGACCGTAAAAGTGACTGAACGCGACGCTGCACACCTTTCCCACGAAGCCATTGCCAACGGCATTCAGATCTGGGATGTGCATCAGCAGGACATGCTGGTAGGAATGTTCCACGACGAGTCGGAAGCTCAACGCTACAAGATGGAACTCGAAGCGCAGGAAAGCCAACGTAACCAGTAAGACGCAATTTCAGAATTGCTCAAAAACAAAACCCGCACTTGGCGGGTTTTGTTTTTTCTGCGGTTTACCACATCAGATCATCAGGGATCTTGTAGGCCGCGTACGGATCATCGCCTTCGACTTTCTCTTCGGTGGCCTCGCTGAGCAACACGATACGCCGTGGATCGCGCTCCTGGATCTTCAGGGCCGCTTCACGGGGGATGACTTCGTAGCCGCCGCCGTGATGGACGATCGCCAGGGAGCCGTTACTCAGCTTGCTGCGCATCAGGTTGTTGACCGAGATACGCTTGACCTTCTTGTCGTCAACGAAGTTGTAGTAGTCCTCGGTGGTCAGCTTGGGCAGGCGCGACACTTCGATCAATTGCTTGATCTGCGCGGCACGGGCCTTCTCTTCGGCCTTTTCCTGCTGCTGGCGGTTCAGCTCCTGGTCGCGTCTGGCCTTCTCGGCCATGGCTTCCTGGGCGGCGCGCTTTTGCGAGTCGTCGATCTCGATCTGGCCCTTGTGCGCCAGACGCTGTTCTTTCTGCTTGTCTTTGCTGACCTGTTTGGCCTGCTTTTGGTTGACCAGACCTGCCTTGAGCAACTGGTCGCGAAGGGAAAGGCTCATTGTCTTACTCACTTATGCAGGGGCAGCGTCTCAGCCGCAGCTGGGCGCGTTATGTTCCTGACGTTTGGCTTCGCCCCACAGGGCATCCATTTCTTCGAGGGTGCAATCTTCAATGGGACGACCAGTGTCGCGCAATGCCTGTTCGATAAATCGAAAGCGCCGCTCGAACTTGCGATTGGCCGCGCGCAGGGCATTTTCCGGGTCGACCTTCAGATGCCGGGCCAGATTGACCGCCGAAAACAACAGATCACCGACTTCTTCGGCAATGACTTCGGCGTCGTGACTGGCCATGGCTTCCAATACTTCGTCCAGCTCTTCACGCACGTTGTCCACCACCGGCAATGCCGAGGGCCAGTCAAAACCGACCTGTGAAGCGCGCTTTTGCAACTTGGCTGCCCGGGATAACGCGGGCAACACGGCAGGGACATCATCAAGCAAGGACAGTTGTTGCGGCACGCTGGCCTTGGCTGCGCGTTCCTCGGCCTTGATCTGTTCCCAGCGCTGCTTGACCTGCTCTTCGCTCAGGCGCGGCGTCTCCAGCGGCGCATACAAATCGCCCGTGGGGAACACATGGGGATGACGGCGAATCAACTTGCGGGTAATGCCATCGACCACGCCGTCGAACTCGAAGCGGCCTTCTTCCCGGGCCAACTGGCTGTAATACACCACCTGAAACAACAGATCGCCCAACTCACCCTTGAGGTCATCAAAATCACCGCGCTCGATGGCATCGGCCACTTCGTAGGCTTCTTCCAGGGTGTGGGGCACGATGGTCGCGTAATTCTGCTGCACGTCCCATGGGCAACCGTACTGCGGATCGCGCAGGCGGGCCATGAGGTGCAGGAGGTCATCAAGTTTATACATGGGGTTCCCGTTGGTCACAGCTATCAGCGGCAAGCCACAAGCTTCAAGTTGTCCGCGTACAGCTTGCGGCTTGTCGCTTGAAGCTCGCAGCTACGCCTCAAGGCGTTCTGTTTCGCCGCGTCTCAATGATATTCGGCAACTGCGATATCCGCCCCAGCAAGCGTCCCAGGGCGTCAAGGCCAGGAATCTCGATGGTCAGGGACATCAGCGCGGTATTGTCTTCCTTGTTCGAGCGGGTGTTCACCGCCAGCACGTTGATCCGCTCGTTGAGCAGGACCTGGGAAACGTCACGCAGCAGGCCGGAACGGTCGTAGGCGCGGATGATGATGTCCACCGGATAGGTGAGCACCGGTACCGGGCCCCAACTGACCTGGATGATCCGCTCCGGTTCGCGACCGCCCAATTGCAGCACCGAAGCGCAGTCCTGGCGGTGGATGCTGACGCCGCGGCCCTGGGTGATATAGCCGACGATGGCATCCCCCGGCAGCGGCTGGCAGCAACCGGCCATCTGGGTCATCAGGTTGCCCACGCCCTGGATCTGGATATCGCCACGCTTGCCGGGCTTGTAGCCGGTGGCCTTGCGCGGGATCAGTTCCAACTGTTCGTTGCCGCGTTCCGGCTCGACCAGTTGCTGGGCCAGATTGACCAGTTGCGCCAGACGCAGGTCACCGGCACCGAGCGCGGCGAACATGTCCTCGGCGGTTTTCATATTGGCTTTTTCGGCCAGGCGTTCGAAGTCCACCTGTGGCAGCGCCAGCCGCGCCAGCTCACGTTCGAGCAGAGTGCGACCGGCCGCGACGTTCTGATCGCGGGCCTGCAGCTTGAACCAGTGAACGATCTTCGCCCGGGCCCGGGAAGTGGTGATATAGCCCAGGTTCGAGTTCAGCCAGTCGCGGCTCGGCGTGCCTTGCTTGCTGGTGATGATCTCGACCTGCTCACCGGTCTGCAGGCTGTAATTGAGCGGCACGATACGCCCGTTGATCTTGGCGCCACGGCAGTTGTGGCCGATCTCGGTATGGACCCGATAAGCGAAGTCCAGCGGGGTCGCGCCCTTGGGCAGGTCGATGGCGTGACCGTCCGGGGTAAAGACATAGACCCGGTCCGGCTCGATATCAACGCGCAGCTGCTCGGCCAGGCCGCCGATATCACCCAGCTCCTCGTGCCATTCCAGCACCTGGCGCAACCAGGAGATTTTCTCCTCGTAGTGATTGGAGCTGGGCTTGACGTCGGTGCCTTTATAACGCCAGTGGGCACAGACACCCAACTCGGCTTCTTCGTGCATGGCGTGGGTGCGTATCTGCACCTCCAGTACCTTGCCTTCAGGGCCGATCACCGCAGTGTGCAGGGAGCGGTAGCCGTTCTCCTTGGGGTTGGCGATGTAGTCGTCGAACTCCTTGGGAATGTGCCGCCACAAGGTGTGGACGATGCCCAACGCGGTGTAGCAGTCGCGCATTTCCGGGACCAGCACACGTACGGCGCGCACGTCATAGATCTGGCTGAATTCCAGACCCTTGCGCTGCATTTTGCGCCAGATCGAATAGATATGTTTGGCCCGGCCGCTGATATCAGCCTTGACGCCCGTGGCCAGCAATTCGTTTTCCAGCTGCCCCATGACCTCGCTGATAAAACGCTCACGGTCGAGACGCCGCTCATGCAACAGCTTGGCGATCTGCTTGTACTGCTCCGGCTCCAGGTAGCGGAAGGACAGGTCTTCCAGCTCCCACTTGATATGGCCGATACCCAGACGGTGAGCCAGGGGGGCGTAGATATCGAAGACTTCCCGGGCTACGCGATTGCGCTTTTCGTCGGCGAGATTTTTCACCGCGCGGATGGCGCAGGTGCGTTCGGCCAGCTTGATCAACGCCACGCGCACATCGTCGACCATCGCCACCAGCATCTTGCGCAGGTTTTCCACCTGGGCCTGGCTGCCCAATACCAGGGACTGGCGCGGGCTGAGGCTGGCACTGATCGCGGCCATGCGCAGCACGCCGTCGATCAGCTTGGCGACCGTCGGACCAAAACGCTGGGCGACGTCCGGCAAGGGAATCTTGCCCTCGCGCACGCCGCGGTAGATCACCGCCGCCACCAGGGAGTCCTGATCCAGCTTGAGGTCAGCGAGGATTTCAGCAATTTCCAGACCAGTCTGGAAACTGGAGGTGCCTTCTGCCCAGAGATTGTTCGAGGCGTTGTCCTGCTGCTCGGCATGCCGGGCAAACTCGCAGGCTTCCTTCAAAGCCTCACGGTCCAATGCGGTATCGACGCTGACTATGTGGTCGAGCCATGCATCGAGATTGATACTGCCGTCTGTGTTTATCGGCTGGTGCGCTCTCACCTGTACCATGTCACTTACCTTCCCTACGGCGTGATGAATTACGCCATCAGTCGCTGGTCTTTAAACGCGAATGCCCTACCAGACCTGGTATTCGCGACCAGTCGGATTAAACGAGACTCCCTGTGCTGGCCAACTCGACTCCTGGAGCTGGCGATCACTGACTCGTTTCAAATAAAGCCATCGCCTCGACATGGGCCGTCTGAGGAAACATATCGAGTATTCCGGCACGTTTTAATCGGTAGCCCTGCTGGATCAATTCGACCGTATCGCGAGCCAAAGTTGCAGGGTTGCATGACACATACAACAACCGCTGCGCGCCCAGCGCCTTGAGCTTGCGAACCACTTCGAAAGCGCCATCGCGGGGCGGGTCCAAGAGTACCGCAGAAAAGCCCTGGGCGGCCCAGCGCGCATCACTCAGCGGCTGGGACAGATCCGCCCGGTAAAAAGCAACATTGCCCAACCCGTTATCGGTCGCATTGCTCGCCGCTCGCTGCACCATCGTTGCCACACCTTCCACCGCCACCACTTCCCGGGCGGTTTTCGCCAGGGGCAGGGCAAAGTTGCCCAGCCCGCAGAATAAATCCAGCACCCGCTCATCGGCCTTCGGAGCCAGCCATTGCAAAGCCTGTTCAATCATTGCGCTGTTGACCACCGCATTGACCTGAATGAAATCACCGGGGCGATAAGCCAGCTGCAAATCCCAGGGTTCCAGACGGTAGCCGAGGGTTTGATCCGGCTCCACCGGCTGCGGCTCGCCTTCGCCATGCAACCACAGTTGTGCGTCATGCTTCTGACAGAAGCCCTTGAGAATCGTCAGATCGCCGTCGCTCAATGGCGCCGTATGGCGGACCAATACCGCAATGGCCGAACCACTGAACAGCTCGACATGCCCTAAAACCTGGGGCTTGGCGACCCCCCTGAGCATTTCGGGCAATTGCGTCATCAGGGGTTGCAAGGCCTGTACCAGCACCGGGCAATGCTCAATGGTAACGATGTCCTGACTGGAGGCGGCGCGAAAGCCAACGTCCAGACGTTTAGCCTTGGCATCCCAACGTACCGCGATGCGCGCACGGCGACGGTAGCCCAGTTCAGGGCCACTCAGGGGCTCGGCCCACTCTTCGGGTTCGACGCTGGCCACGCGTTGCAATTGCTCGGCGAGCATGCGCTGTTTCAGGGCGAGCTGTTCAGCATGGGGCAGGTGCTGCACGCTGCAACCACCGCAACGGCCGAAGTGCGCGCAGGCAGCCGGGCGGCGCATGGCGCTGGCCTGCAGGACTCTTTCGGTTCGCGCCTCGACAACTTTGCCATGGGCACCCAGCACCCGCGCCTCGATTTCCTCACCGGCCAGGCTGCCGGCGACAAACCAGGTCTTGCCTTCATGGAACGCGATGCCACGGCCGTCGTTGGCCAGCCGTTCGATGGTCAGTTTCTGCTTTTTACCGGTCGGTATCTGGGGGGCACGGGTGCCGCCAGCAGGCTGGAAGCGCAGGCCTCGCTCATGCCTGGCCATCAGTTGGGCGCGTCGTAGACGCCGGTCGACAAGTAACGGTCGCCCCGGTCACAAATGATGGCGACCATGACCGCGTTCTCGACTTCCCGGGACAGGCGCAACATGCCCGCCACCGAGCCGCCTGATGACACGCCGCAAAAAATACCTTCTTCACGGGCCAGACGACGCATGACGTCCTCGGCCTCGGCCTGGGCCATGTCGAGAATGCGATCGACACGGTCGGCCTGATAGATCTTCGGCAGGTATTCATGGGGCCAGCGACGGATCCCGGGAATGGCCGAGCCCTCCATCGGTTGCAGGCCGACGATCTCGATGGCCGGGTTCTGCTCCTTGAGATAGCGCGAGGTGCCCATGATGGTCCCCGTGGTGCCCATGGAGCTGATGAAATGGGTGATGGTCCCGTCAGTCTGGCGCCAGATTTCCGGGCCGGTGCCGGTGTAGTGGGCCTCGGGGTTGTCGCCGTTGGCGAACTGATCGAGGACCTTGCCACGTCCTTCGAGCTGCATGCGCTCGGCCAGGTCCCGGGCGCCTTCCATGCCCTCTTCCTTGGACACCAGAATCAGTTCGGCGCCATAGGCCGTCATCGCCGCCTTGCGCTCGGCGCTGGAATTGTCCGGCATGATCAGGATCATGCGGTAGCCCTTGATCGCCGCCGCCATGGCCAGGGCGATACCGGTATTGCCGGAAGTCGCTTCGATCAGCGTGTCACCGGGATGAATCTGCCCGCGCAGCTCGGCACGGGTGATCATCGACAACGCCGGACGATCCTTGACCGAACCGGCAGGGTTATTGCCCTCAAGCTTTACAAGCAAGGTATTGCTGGTATTACCGCCCAGGCGTTGCAGACGCACCAGCGGAGTGTTGCCGATGCAATCGGCGATGGTTGGATACTGCAAAGTCATGGCGTATTCGCGATTCAGACTGCGGGGATTGCCTATCATACCGGCAAACCTCTGCGGCCCATATCACGCAAAGTGTGGGAGTTATCGCGAAAAGGTATAAGACCTCACTCCAGAGGCTGGTGAAGACCTGTAGGAGCTGCCGAAGGCTGCGAATTGGCTGTATCTGAAACACCGCTTCGCAGCCTTCGGCAGCTCCTACGAAAAATTTCGCAGATCTGGTTCAACCCTGCCGCGCAGTCAGGCGCATAGTAACCCGCAGCCCCTGCCCATTGTTCTCGGCCCACATATCCCCACCCTGGGCCAGCAACGAATGCCGGGCAATGCTCAGGCCCAGGCCGAAGCCGCCATCACCGGGGCGCGAGCCGTCCAGGCGAGTGAAGGGGGCAAAGATTCGTTCCAGATCCTCTTCGGCGACGCCGCCGCCCTGATCATCGAGCCAGAAAAACCACTGGCCACCCTCTTGCCGCCCGCCCAGGTGCACGACGCCATCAGCCGGGGAATGGCGAATGGCATTGCGCAGCAGGTTTTCCAGGGCCTGGGCCAGGCTATTGAGGTGGCCGCGGACCCGGCAGTCGGCATCGAGATCGCTGCTCAGCCGTGAGGGCAGCCAACCGCTTTCGAAGCAGGCGTTCTCGGCGAGGATTTCCCACAGGGCGACGACCTGAATGTCTTCCAGAGGCAAGCGCTCGCGCTCGGTGTCCAGCCAGGCCAGTTGCAGGGTGTCGTCCACCAGCCGCTGCATACCATCCACCTCACGGCTCAGGCGCTGGCGCAACCGCTCCAGTTCCTGTTCGCTCTCGCAGGCAACCCGCAGACGGCTCAAGGGGGTGCGCAACTCATGGGACAGGTCGCGCAACAACTGCTGCTGCACCGCCACGGTACTTTGCAGACGCCGGGTCATATGGTCGAAGGCCCGGCCCAGTTCGCCCAGCTCATCCCGCCGCCGGGTGAGCTGTAGTGGCAGGTGATTACTTAATTCATCGGCACGCAAGGCGTTGGCCTGTTCACGCAGTTGATTGAGCGGCACGATCAGCAAGCGATACAGCCCCACACAGAACAACAGCGTCAGCAGTGCCGGGATCAGGCCGTTGGTCAGCAGTTGCCAGAGCCATAGATATTGCCCCGGGGTAAAACGCTCAGGCAGTTCGATCACCAGGCTGCCCTGAGCCGCGTCCCTGGGAAACGGTACTTTCAGCCAGGGCGCCAGCACCGAACGCTGGCTGGTCGGCCAGTCCAGGCCGCGCAGGAAAGTCAGGCGGTGATTCTGCTCGTCAGTCAGGGGCCGCGTGGCCAGGGACTGCAAATCCGGGCCGATGACGCCGACCCAGCCGGGCTCCCGCTGACGCATCGCCGCAATCCAGGCATCGACGCCCGCACTGTGACCGGTCTCCCAGGCCTGCTCGGCCTCGGCGGCATAGCCGCTGATCACCTCCCGCGCATCCTGGGACAGATAGGCGTTCTGCAATTGCACATAACGCCCCCACGACCAACTCAGCCAGATCATCAGCAGGCAAAAACACACCAGCGAAAACGCCAGTTTCCAGAACAGCGAGGATTTGCCCGGCAGGCGCAGGCGCGGTTCAGGCATCGCTGTCGGCAGCCGTCAGCACATAACCCTTGCCCCAGACCGTGCGCAGCTCACGCTCGACATAGCCAATGGCCTTGAGCTTGCGGCGAATCTGGCTGACGTGCATGTCGAGGCTGCGGTCATGCTGGGAATAGCCGCGTTGCAGCACCTGTTGATAAAGGAAGGGTTTACTCAGGACTTCCTCGGCATTGCGCCAGAGGATTTCCAGCAGGCGGTATTCGCTGCGTGTCAGTTCCGCGCAACACTGCTTGAAACTGACATCGCAGGCTCGCTCGTCGAACGCCAGTTCACCCGAGATAACCTCGGCAGCAGAGTGGGCCGCAGACTCAGCCTGCAGATGACGACGCTCCAGGGCCACCCGCCGTAATACCGCTTCGATACGCACATGCAGCTCGGCGACACTGAACGGTTTGGGCAGGTAGTCATCGGCGCCGTTACGAAAGCCAGTGATGCGATCGGCCTCGGCCCCCAGCGCCGACATCATGATCACCGGAATGCTCTGGTCGCGGCGCAGTTGCAGCAACACCTCCAGGCCGTTCATGCCGGGCAGCAGGATATCCATCAGCACCAGGTCGAAGGCCTGTTGCCGGACCAGCGCCAGGCCGTCGAGACCGTTCTGACACCAGGTCACCTGGAAGCCGCAACGGTCAAGCTGCTCATGCACGTAGGCACCGAGGACGGGATCGTCTTCGATGGCCAGAATGCTGGGCGAGGGGCCGGAACGATGAATGACTTCGGGATTCATTAGCTTTGGCGACTGATTCTCAGTCCGCAATTATTAAAGAATGCGTGAGCGGGAGCAAGCGACACGACCGCACATCCTCGATAACCGTTGCAGGGAACAATCGGCCGCCATTAGGGCCGCGCAAATGGCTACACTGCGCAGACGCGAAAATCAGCGAACATCCCCGGCCGTTGGAGAAAAAGCGTGCTGAACAAGCTCGGAATCAAAGGTCGCGTACTGCTGCTGACCATATTGCCAGCCAGCCTCATGGCGGCCGTGCTCGGTGGGTACTTCACCTGGATGCAGCTGTCGGACCTGCAGGCGCAGCTGCTGCAACGCGGCGAAATGATCGCCGAGGAGCTCGGTCCGCTCTCGGCATCGGCACTGGATCGTGCCGACAAGCCCATGCTTGCGCGCATTGCCGGGCAGGCCCTGGAGCAGGCCGATGTACGCGCCGTGTCATTTCTCGACGCCGACCGCACGCTGCTCGCCCATGCCGGGCCGAGCATGATCAACCAGGCCCCCATCGGCAACAGCACCCATCTGCTGCAACGCACTGGTAACGATGCCACCCGCTACCTGTTGCCGGTGTTCGGCCGCCAGCGTCACCTGACCGGCGACGTCGTGCCGGAAGAGGCCGACCGCCTGCTCGGCTGGGTCGAACTGGAACTGTCCCATAACGGTACCCTGCTGCGCGGTTATCGCAGCCTGTTCGCCAGCCTGCTATTGATCGCCACCGGCCTGGGCCTGACGGCGATCCTTGCCCTGCGCATGAGCCGCACCATTAACACCCCGTTGAGCCGGATCAAACAGGCCGTGGCCCAACTCAAGGACGGTAACCTGGAAACGCGCCTGCCGCCCCTGGGCAGTATCGAACTCGACGAACTGGCCTCGGGCATCAACCGCATGGCCGCGTCCTTGCAGAACGCTCAGGAAGAACTGCAACACAGCATCGACCAGGCCACCGAAGACGTGCGCCAGAACCTGGAAACCATCGAGATCCAGAACATCGAGCTGGACCTGGCCCGTAAAGAGGCCCTGGAGGCCAGCCGGATCAAATCCGAATTCCTCGCCAATATGAGCCACGAGATACGCACTCCGCTCAACGGCATCCTCGGCTTCACTCATTTACTGCAAAAAAGCGACCTGACCCCACGCCAGCTCGACTATCTGGGCACCATCGAAAAATCCGCCGACAGCCTGCTGAGCATCATCAACGAAATCCTCGACTTTTCGAAGATCGAGGCCGGCAAGCTGGTGTTGGACAGCGTGCCGTTCAACCTGCGCGACCTGCTACAGGATACTTTGACCATCCTTGCCCCGGCGGCCCACGCCAAGCAACTGGAACTGGTCAGCCTGGTCTATCGCGACACGCCCCTGGCGCTGCTCGGCGACCCCCTGCGGCTCAAGCAGATCCTCACCAACCTGGTCAGCAATGCCATCAAGTTCACCCGCGAAGGCACCATCGTTGCCCGGGCCATGCTCGAGGACGAAACCGAAGAAAACGTGCAACTGCGCATCAGCGTGCAGGACACCGGTATCGGCCTGTCCAGCCAGGATGTCCGAGCGTTGTTCCAGGCCTTCAGCCAGGCCGATAACTCACTGTCGCGCCAGCCGGGCGGCACGGGTCTGGGCCTGGTGATCTCCAAGCGCCTGATTGAACAGATGGGCGGCGAAATCGGCGTCGACAGCACCCCCGGCGAAGGCTCGGAGTTCTGGATCAGCCTGAATCTGCCCAAGGCCCGGGAAGATGCCGAAGACCTGCCGGCCATCGCCCTGGTCGGTCGCCGGGTCGCTCTGCTGGAAAGCCATCCCCTGACCCGCCAGGCCCTGGAGCATCAACTGGAAGACTGCGGCCTCGACGTGCTGCTGTTCAACAATATGGAGAACCTGCTCAACGGCGTCACCGCCGCGCACCAGACACCCCAGGTCATCGATCTGGCCGTACTGGGCATCACCGTGCACGAGCTGCCGCCGGAGCGTCTGCGCCAGCATGTCTGGGACCTGGAAAATCTCGGTTGCAAGGTGCTGGTGCTGTGCCCGACCACCGAGCAGTCACTGTTCCAGCTGTCAGTGCCGGACATGTACAGCCAGTTGCAGGCCAAGCCCGCCTGCACGCGCAAGATGCGCAGCAGCCTGAGCGATCTGATCAGCCCGCGGCCCTTGCGCAACGACGCTATCGAGCCCCTGTCCAGCCGCGCGCCACGCCTGCTGTGCGTGGACGACAATCCGGCCAACCTGCTATTGGTGCAGACCCTGCTGGAAGACATGGGCGCCGAAGTGGTTGCCGTCGACAGCGGTTACGCCGCCCTGCAAGCGGTGCAGAGCGAAACCTTTGACCTGGTGCTGATGGATGTGCAGATGCCCGGTATGGACGGTCGCCAGGCCACCGAAGCGATTCGCGCCTGGGAACAGGAACGGCAGAGCACAGCCCTGCCCATCGTCGCCCTCACCGCCCACGCCATGGCCAACGAAAAACGCGCCCTGCTGCAAAGCGGCATGGACGACTACCTGACCAAACCCATCAGCGAGCGACAGCTGGCCCAAGTGGTGCTGAAATGGACCGGCCTGGCCCTGCGTACGGTTTCTGCCGAACGCCATGTGGAAAACGTCAGCCACAGGGCCAACCTGCATGTCCTCGACCCTGAAGAAGGCCTGCGCCTGGCGGCAGGCAAGAGCGACCTGGCGGCGGACATGCTGGCCATGCTCCTGGCTTCCCTGGACAGCGACCGCGAAGCCATTCGCCACGCCCGGGAAGCGGATGATATCGCCGCCCTGATCGAACGCGTCCACCGCCTCCACGGCGCCACCCGCTACTGCGGCGTGCCGCAACTGCGCGCCGCCTGCCAGCGCAGCGAAACCCTGCTCAAACAGAACGCCCCGGAAACCCAGGCGGCTCTGGATGAACTGGACAAAGCCATTACCCGACTGGAACAGGAAGCCAGGGTCAGTGCGTGATCGGGATCAAGATGCCTGTCATTAAAGACGCCCAAACTCGACGGTGGGACCGGCTTTAGCCGGGAAGAGGCCAGTAAATCCAATACATATAGTGGGCTTGGAATGCCGCCTTCCCGGCTAAAGCCGGTCCCACACGAATCTCGTCCGCAAGATACCCCGCACTACCCGACAAGGACCCCGCCATGCGCACCCTCCTCTTCAGCAGCCAGACCTACGACCGTGACAGCTTCCTGGCCACCCAGGCCCCCGGCGAGATTGACCTGCATTTCCAGCCGGCGCGCCTGACCCTGGATACCGTCGCCCTGGCCGATGGCTACCCGGTGGTCTGTGCCTTCATCAATGACGACCTCAGCGCCCCGGTACTGGAAAAACTGGCCGCCGGTGGCACGCAACTGATCGCCTTGCGCTCGGCCGGTTTCAACCATGTCGACCTGCCGGCCGCCAAGCGTCTGGGTCTGAGCGTGGTGCGGGTCCCGGCCTACTCGCCCCATGCCGTGGCCGAACATGCGGTGGCACTGATCATGTCCCTCAACCGCCATCTGCACCGCGCCTACAACCGCACCCGCGACGGCGACTTCACCCTGCATGGCCTGACTGGTTTCGATCTGGTCGGCAAAACCGTCGGCGTGGTCGGCACCGGGCAGATCGGCGCCGCCTTTGCGCGGATCATGGCCGGCTTCGGCTGCAAGCTGCTGGCCTATGACCCCTACCCCAACCCCGCGGTCGAAGCCTTGGGCGCGCGCTACCTGAGCCTGCCGCAAGTGTTGGAACAGGCGCAGATCATCAGCCTGCACTGCCCGCTGACAGAACAGAGCAAGCACCTGATCAACGCCGACTCCCTGGCGCGCATGCAGCGCGGCGCCATGCTGATCAATACCGGTCGTGGTGCCCTGGTCGACACCCCGGCGCTGATCGAGTCGTTGAAAAGCGGCCAGCTCGGCTACCTGGGCCTGGACGTCTACGAAGAGGAAGCCCAGCTGTTCTTCGAAGACCGCTCCGACCTGCCCCTGCAGGACGATGTACTGGCGCGGCTGCTGACCTTCCCCAACGTGATCATCACCGCGCACCAGGCCTTTCTGACGCAGGAAGCCCTGGCGGCCATCGCCCGGACCACCCTGGATAACATCCGCGCCTGGCGCCAGGGCACGCCGCAGAACCGGGTCGACGGCTGACAGGCGTCGGTTAATGACGGGCGTGCTAGGATGCGCGCCATTTTGCGGGCTCCTGTCTTTCTGGAAGAACAATGGTCGAACACGATTTTCGCTACAGCATGCTCAACCCCCAGCACACCCTGACGGAATGCCGGACCCTCGGGCCCGGGCGCTATCAGGTCACCGGCAATGGCGGTTCAATCCATAACGACGACACCCTGCTGGTGACGATCAAGGGTGCCAAGACGCTGTTCATGCGTTTGCAGGTAGAGAAGGTCCGTCACTTGATCAACCCGCCGGGGCAATGGGTCGCGGTGGCACGCGGGCCGGTGTTCGATGAACTGGCGATCCACCAGTGGAAGGTCAACTGCGACAGCTGTGGCGCCGAGCTGGATTTCGAGTTTATGGTCGAGAGCAAACTGGGCACCAAAGCGCAGAAACCTGCCGCAGTCGCCCGTATTGCCGAGTTGGGCTGGAAAACCCTCGGCGACAAACACCAGTGCAAGAAATGCCAAGGGACTGCCGCATGAAACGCTTTGCCGCATTAGGGATGATGGGCCCCGCACTCCTGGGGGCGGCACTGCTGGCAGGCTGCACCACCGAGCCGACGCCAAGCCGTGACCATGGCTACCTGCTGGAGTGGATCGGCGAACGACCGCTTATCGACAGCAGCCACCTGACCATGACCCTCGGCGCCGATGGCCGCGCCTACGGCACCGCCGGCTGCAATCACTGGTTCGCGCCGTACACCCTCAAGGACCACAGCATCAGCCTGGGGCCCATCGGCAGCACCCGCAAGCTTTGCGGCCCGGCCCTGATGGAGCAGGAACAGCGTTACCTGCAAGCCCTGGGCAAGGTGCAACGCTGGGATATCTCGCCGATCAACCAGCTGCGCCTGTGGCCTGCCGAAGGCAAGCCGCTGCGGTTCTGGCTGGAAGAATGATCAACCTTCTCCGCGCAGGGCCTTCAGCTTCTGCGTAACCCCGGCGGCGGTCTGCTCGCCGAGCAACTGTTCACGCACCTTGCCCTTGTCGTCGATGATGTAAGTCACCGGCAAGGCTTCGGAGGTGGGCAGGTTGTAGCGCTCGGCCGGGTCCTGGGCGAGCACGGTGAACTTGATGCCCAGGGTATTGCTGGCGTTCTTGAGGTCATCGCCCTGGACATTATCGAAGTTGACCCCCAGCACCGTGACCTTTTGATCCTTGAGCTGTTCGGACAACTTGTTCAGCTCGGGGATTTCCGTACGGCACGGACCGCACCATTCGGCCCAGTAATTGACCACCAGCCAGTGCTTGTCGATACGCTCGCTGGCGACCTTCTGGCCATTCTGATCGGTGCCCAGATCCGCTCCGCAGCCGCTTAGCAGCGCACTGCACAGCAGCGCAAAGGTCGCTGCCCATCGCATTGCCATGTTACTCATCGAACAACCTTTACCCATTTTAAATGTATGAGATTTCACCAAACGACGTGCTTTCTGTTGGACCGGCTTCAGCCGGGAAGGCGTATTCCCGGCTAAAGCCGGTCCCAGATTAATCCTGCGGCATCTGCGACCGATCACCGCGACGGGTTCTGGCGCAGACATCCGGCAGGTAGAATACCCGCCACCTCACGCAAGATGCGACCGCAAATGACCGATCTGACGCTTTATCACAACCCGCGCTGCTCCAAATCACGTGGCGCGCTGGAACTGCTGGAAGCTCGTGGCCTGACCCCGACCATCGTCCGTTATCTGGAAACCCCGCTCGACGCCGCGCAACTGCGTGACCTGCTAGGCAAGCTGGGTGTCAGCGCCCGGCAACTGCTGCGCACCGGCGAAGATGAATACAAGACCCTGAATCTGACCGACGCCAGTCTAAGCGACGAACAACTGATCGCGGCCATGGCCGCTCATCCGAAGCTGATCGAACGACCCATCCTCGTCGTCGGCGACAAGGCCGTGATCGGTCGCCCTCCGGAAAATATCCTGGAGCTGCTACCGTGAGCACACCTTACATTCTGGTCCTGTTCTACAGCCGCAACGGCTCCACCAGCGAAATGGCCCGGCAAATTGCCCGGGGTATCGAACTGGGCGGCATGGAAGCGCGCCTGCGCACGGTGCCGGCGATTTCCAGCGAGTGCGAAGCGGTGGCGCCGAGCATCCCGGAAAGCGGCGCCTTGTACGCCACCCTCGACGACCTGAAAAACTGCTCGGGCCTGGCCCTGGGCAGCCCGACACGCTTCGGCAATATGGCCGCGCCGCTCAAGTATTTCCTCGATGGCACCAGCAATCTGTGGCTGACCGGCGCTCTGGTCGGCAAGCCCGCCAGCGTCTTCACCTCCACCGCCAGCCTGCACGGCGGCCAGGAAACCACCCTGATGTCCATGCTTCTGCCATTGCTGCACCACGGCATGCTGGTCACCGGCCTGCCCTATAGCGAGTCGGCGCTGATCGAGACCGCTGGCGGCGGCACGCCTTATGGCGCCAGTCACCATGCCGGTGCCGACGGCAAGCGTCCGCTGGATCGCCACGAATCGGAACTGTGCCGTGCCCTCGGCCAGCGCCTGGCCAAAACCGCGCTGCTGCTGGAGCCCTCCCGTGGCTAAGAAGCCCAAGGTCCTGCCGCCACTGGAATGGCTGGAACCCCGGGTGCGCATCAGCCGCGTGTTCGCCCTGATCTGCTTTTTTGGCCTGATCGCCCTGCTGTCGATCTATTACCTGCTGATCGCCGATCTGCATGGCGCGCGGCCCTGGGTCATCCTGCTGATCGAACTGGTACCGCTGCTGGTATTGGCGCCGGGCATGCTCAGTGGCAGCCCGCGCGGGCACTCCTGGACCTGTTTCGTGGTCAACCTGTACTTCATCAAGGGCGCCCTGGCGGCCTATGATCCGGGCCGCTCGCTGTTCGGCATCCTGGAAATGCTCGCCAGCCTGGCCGTGTTCATCAGCGCATTGCTGTATGTTCGCTGGCGTTTCCAATACAGCCGCAAACAGGCGGGCGAAGGCCAGCAACCGATTCTGGAGCAGTAATGCACGACTACAAATGGCTGAACGAGTATTGCCTGAACCGCTTCGGTTCGGCCAAAGCCCTTGAAGCCCACTTGCCGGACGCCCGCAGCCCGCAACAACTGCGCGCCATCAGCGACGACCGCTATCTGTCGACCATGGCCCTGCGGGTGTTCCGCGCCGGCCTGAAGCACAGTCTGGTAGACGCCAAATGGCCGGCGTTCGAGCAGGTGTTCTTCGGCTTCGATCCGGAAAAAGTCGTGCTCATGGGCGCCGACCATCTGGAACGCCTGATGCAGGATGCGCGGATTATCCGCCACCTGGGCAAGCTCAAGAGCGTGCCGCGCAATGCTCAGTTCATTCTCGATGTCGCCCACGAACACGGCAGCTTCGGCGCCTTTGTCGCCGACTGGCCGAGCAACGACATCACCGGCCTGTGGCAATACCTGGCCAAGCATGGCAGCCAGATGGGCGGCATGTCGGCCCCACGCTTTTTGCGCATGGTCGGCAAGGACACCTTTATCCCTAGCCAGGATGTGGTCGCGGCTCTCAATGCCCAGGACATCATCGACAAGGTGCCCACCAGCAAGCGCGACCAGGCGGTGGTGCAAGAGGTGTTCAACCAGTGGCAGGCCGAAAGTGGACGCCCGCTCTGTCAGCTGTCGGCGATGCTGGCCTACACCGTCAACCACTGATTTTTGCAATGACTGGCACGGTTTGACATAAATTCGGGCGCACTTCGTATACCATATTCTCCAGTTCCCCTGACCGAGTCATCCGCGTGCCTTTTCGACTGCCTGACGCCCCCAACCTCGGTGTTGCCCCTTCAGCCTCCGAGGTCATCGCCAAACACCTGCGCGAAGCCATAATTTCCGGGCATTTCGCCGAAGATGAGCCGATTCGTCAGGACGACATCGCCAAAGTCTTCAATGTCAGCAAGATTCCCGTGCGCGAAGCCCTCAAACGCCTGGAAGCCGAGGGCCTTGTGCAATTCCTGCGCAACAAGGGCGCGGTGGTCACCCGCCTGTCGGAACCGGAACTGGCGCAGATCTTCGAAGTGCGTGTATTGCTGGAAGTACAGGCGATCCGCCAGGCCGTGCCGAAAATGACTGTCGAGCACATTGCCCGGGCCCGGGCCATCTGTGACGAGTTCGTTGGCGACGATAATGTCGGGCGCTGGTCGGAACTCAACTGGGCCTTCCACACCTGTCTCTATGAGGCGGCACAACGGCCATTCCAGCTCAATCTGATCCGCTCGATCCACGACAAGGTCGAGCGTTATCTGCGCCTGCAGATGAGCTTTGCCGAAGGCAAGCTGCGCGCCGACCAGGAACATCGTGAGATCCTCCAGGCCTGTGCCGATCGCGACGTCGACAAGGCCGCCGAACTGATCGAACACCATATCATCGGCGTTTGCCGGGAGCTGTACGCACACCTGCCCAACGAGTCCATCAGCGAAGCCTGAGGCGCCAACCGGCTGTGCCGATTTCGTCATCGCCCTGGACGAAATCGGTCAAGCCCGACCAGCGCGGCGGCGTCATTCTGTGAGGGTCTTCAAGCCACGGAGTGACCCCATGCAACGCATCAGCATTCTCGACTCCCATACCGGCGGTGAACCGACCCGTCTGGTCCTCGACGGCTTCCCCCACCTGGGCATGGGCAGCATGGCCGAGCGCAAGCAGATCCTCGCCGAGCAGTTCGACGACTGGCGCGCCGCCACCGTGCTGGAGCCCCGTGGCAGCGATGTGCTGGTCGGCGCCCTGCTCTGTGAACCGGTGGACCCGACCGCCAGCGCCGGAGTGATCTTCTTCAATAACAGCGGCTACCTGGGCATGTGCGGCCACGGCACCATCGGCCTGGTGGTGTCCCTGGCGTACCTGGGGCGCATCGATACCGGCGTGCATCGCATCGAGACTCCGGTGGGTACGGTAGAAGCAACCCTGCATGAAGACCGTTCGGTGAGCGTGCAGAACGTGCCGTCCTACCGCTATCGCCAGGCCGTCACGTTGAAAGTCGCCGGCATCGGCAGCGTCACCGGCGATATCGCCTGGGGTGGCAACTGGTTCTTCCTGATTGCCGACCATGGCCTGGCGGTGGACAGCGGCAACCTTGATGCCCTCACCGACTACACCTGGGCGGTGCGCCTGGCCCTGGAAGAGCAAGGCATTTTCGGCGAAGACGGCGGCGTGATCGACCATATCGAACTGTTCGCCGATGACGATGTGGCCGACAGCCGCAACTTCGTCATGTGCCCCGGCAAAGCTTATGACCGCTCCCCGTGCGGCACCGGCACCAGTGCCAAGCTGGCCTGCCTGGCGGCCGACGGCAAACTCGCTGCCGGCGAGATCTGGCGCCAGGCCAGTGTCATCGGCAGCCAGTTCGAAGGCAGCTACGAATGGCAAGGCGAGCGAGTGATCCCGACCATTCGCGGCCGCGCCCATGTCAGCGCCGAAGCCACCCTGTTGCTCGACGCCGATGATCCGTTCGCCTGGGGCATCCGCCCGTGACTGCGCAGCGGGTCGCCGAGGTCATCGTCATCGGCGGAGGCATCATCGGGGCGGCCTGCGCCGATGAACTGGCTCGCCAGGGCCTCGACGTACTGGTCCTCGATTGCCAGCGTCCGGCCGCCACAGCGGCGGGCATGGGTCATTTGGTGGTGCTGGACGACAACCGCGACGAACTGGCCCTGAGCGAATATTCGGTACGCACCTGGCGCGAGTGGGCAGCCGAGCTGCCGCAAGACTGTGCCATGCGCAACAACGGCACCCTGTGGCTGGCCTGCAATGCCGAAGAAATGGCCGCCGCCGAAGCCAAGCACGCGACCCTGCGCGATTACGGCATGGCCTGCGAACTGCTCGACGCCCAGGCCCTGGCCGAGGCCGAGCCGGCCTTGCGCGGCGGACTGTACGGCGCCCTCAGGGTCAGTGGCGACGGTATTCTTTATGCCCCCAATGCCGCACGCTGGCTGCTGCAACGCACCGGCAAGGTCCGCCAGCAACCGGGGCGGGTCGTCGAAGTGCAAGGCAATCGCCTGCGTCTGGACGACGGGCGCTGGCTGCAGGGCGATGCCGTAGTCCTGGCCAATGGCATCTACGCCGCCGAACTGTGCCCGGAGCTGCCCTTGCAGGCGAAGAAAGGCCACCTGCTGATCACCGACCGCTACCCCGTGCAGATCAGCCACACCCTGGTGGAACTGGGCTACGTCACCAGCGCCCATAACGCCAAGGGGCCGTCGGTAGCATTTAACGTGCAGCAACGCCCGACCGGGCAGTTGTTCGTCGGCTCGTCGCGACAGTTCGACAATCACGACCCCGAGGTCGAAGGCTGGATGCTCGGCCGCATGCTGCGCCGCGCCAGTGAATTTCTCCCGGAACTGGGGCAGATGAACGCCATTCGCAGCTGGACCGGTTTCCGTGCCGCCAGCCCTGATGGTCTGCCCCTGATCGGCGAACACCCGCAACAACCCGGCCTATGGCTGGCAGTGGGCCATGAAGGTTTGGGCGTGACCACTGCGCCAGGTACCGCTCATTTACTCGCCGCACAAATGCTGCGCACAGCTGCGCCACTGCCGGTTGAGCCCTATGCGCCGCAGCGGTTTATCGGAGCAGGCCGTCCATGCTGATAGCCTTCATACGCACATTTAGCGCACAACCTGTAAGAGTTGCCGAAGGCTGCGATTCGAGTTGCCTGACACACCGCTTTCGCAGCCTTCGGCAGCTCCTACAGAATCTCATTCCAATTCAGATAGCCCTGTTTGAAAGGAACCCCGCCCATGCCTGAACTAAGCATCGACGGCCACGCCCTGCGCGTCGCCCAAGGCACGACTCTGGCCGCTGCGCTGGCCCTGAGCGGCACCGGTTGCAGTCGTACATCGGTCAGCGGCCAGCGGCGTGCGCCGTTGTGCGGCATGGGCATTTGCCAGGAATGCCGGGTCACCGTGGACGGCCAGCGTCGGCTGGCCTGTCAGACCCTGTGTCGCGACGGCATGCGCGTGGAGACCCGGCCATGAATGCCCATGTCGACCTGCTGATCATCGGCGCCGGTCCCGCCGGCATGTCCGCTGCCCTCGCCGCCGCCAATGCCGACGTGAAAATCGCCATCCTCGACGACAACCCCTTGCCCGGCGGGCAGATCTGGCGCGACGGCCCTCAGGCCAGCGTACCCGTCAAGGCCCGGGACCTGCGTCAGCGCATCCAGGACACCCCCAATATCCAGCTGTACAGCGGCACCAAGGTCATCGCCCGGGCCAAGGCCAGACAGTTGCTGGTAGAAGATGCCGAGCGCGGCTGGCTGATCAGCTACGACACTCTGATCCTTTGCACCGGCGCCCGTGAACTGCTGCTGCCCTTCCCCGGCTGGACCCTGCCCGGCGTTACCGGCGCGGGTGGTTTGCAGGCGCTGATCAAGGGCGGTTTGCCCGTGCAGGATGAGCGCATCGTGATCTCCGGTAGCGGCCCGTTGCTGCTGGCCAGTGCCGCCACGGCAAAAGCCAGCGGTGCGCAGATACAGCACATTGCCGAGCAGGCATCATGGGCTCGAGTGATGGGCTTCGCCGCGCGCCTGGGGCAGTGGCCGAACAAGGCGCTGCAAGCCGTCGGGCTGTTTGACAGCCATTACCGGGCAGGCAGCCACGTTATCGCCGCCCTGGGCCATGACCGCGTCGAAGGCGTGCGCCTGCAAACAGCCAAAGGCATTGAGGAAATTCCCTGTGACCGGCTGGCCTGCGGCTTTGGTCTGGTGCCCAACGTGGAACTGGGGCGCGCCCTGGGTTACGACATCCATCAAGGCGCCTTGAGCGTGGACCAGTGGCAGGCCAGCCCCCTCGCCGATCACTATGCAGCGGGCGAGTGCACCGGTTTTGGCGGCAGCGAACTGGCCCTGGTCGAAGGGCGCATCGCCGGATTTGCCGCCGTCGGCTTGCAATCCCAGGCTCAGGCGTTGTGGCCCGAGCGTCAGCGTTGGCAGCGCTTTGCAGATCGATTGCGCGAGACCTTCGCCCTCAACCCGGCCATCCGCCAACTGGCCAGCCCCGACACCCTGGTCTGCCGCTGTGAAGACGTCTCCTTTGCAGAACTGGCCGCGCACCCGGACTGGAAACAGGCCAAGCTCGCCACCCGCTGCGGCATGGGTGCCTGCCAGGGGAAAATCTGCGCCACGGCCACGCAAACACTGTTCGGCTGGGAACCGCCAATGCCGCGCCCACCGTTCAGCCCGGCACGGGTGTCGACCCTGATTAAACTGGAAGAAATCTGATCCCGTGGGACCGGCTTTAGCCGGGAAGAGGCCGGTACATTCAACACATTCCCCGAATGGCCAAAGACGCCTTCCCGGCTAAAGCCGGTCCCACAATGTCGACGAAGTCTCCTTAAGTACGAAGCACTCGCCAATTCGAATAATATGCCCCCATGATCGAACTCCTGAATTCCCCCGCCCCCGACACCCTCGACCAGTTGCTCGCCACCCTCACCCAGGTTGCGCCGTTATTCGATGCCATTCCGGGGCTGGTGTTTTTCATCAAGGACCCTCAGGCCCGCTACGCTCTGGTCAACCGCACCCTGGCCCAGCGTTGTGGCTTCAAGCACGCCGCAGACATTGTCGGGCGCACCGCCGAAGAAGTGTTTCCAGCGCGCTTCGGCCCGCTGTACACCGAGCAGGATCGCCGGGTCCTGGCCGATGGCCGCCAACTGTCCGATCAGCTGGAGCTGCACCTCTATTACGGCAATCAACCCGTGTGGTGCCTGACCCACAAGCTGGCGCTGCGCAATCAGCAAGGCGCGATCATCGGCCTGGCCGGGATTTCCCGCGATCTGCAAAGCCCACAATCGACCCATCCGGCCTATCACAAGCTCGGCGCAGTAGATGCCTATATCCGCGAGCATTTCGCGCGGCCCATCAGCCTGGCCGAACTGACCGCCATCGCCGGGCTATCCATCGCCCAGCTGGAGCGGCACTGCAAGCGTATCTTTCAGCTCACGCCGCGACAGATGATTCACAAGGCCCGGCTCGGCGAAGCTTCGCGCCTGTTGCAGCACGACCTGTCGATCACCGAGATAGCCCTGCGCTGCGGTTATACCGATCACAGCGCTTTCAGCCGCCAGTTCCGCGCCCTGACCGGGTTTTCACCGAGCCAGTACCGGGAGTCCCATCGCTGAGGCGACTACCCACGATGGCGCAGCCGCCCCACCTTTTGCTCCCTTTTGTAACATGTCGGTGACGGCCTCCTCCCCGTCGCAGCCAACCATCAAATTGCTGCAAGCGCCGCCCCATCACCCTCTCCACCTAAATAACCCGCTGATCAAAAAACAGGCACGCCGGTTGCATAATTAATATCGTATACGAAATTACATATCCGACTTTTTCACTCAGCCCATCACTTGCATATCACGAGGCTTCTATGAAAAACCCAGCTGTTGCCGTAGCCCTCTTTGCCGCAATGAGTGTTTCCCTGATCAACACCGCCCAAGCCGACAAGCTCGATGACATCATCGACTCCGGCAAATTGCGCTGCGCGGTCACCCTGGATTTCCCGCCCATGGGTATGCGTGATGAGAAGAACGTCCCCGTCGGCTTCGACGTGGACTACTGCAACGACCTGGCGAAGGTGCTGGGTGTTACGGCGGAGGTGGTGGAAACACCTTTCCCTGATCGTATTCCGGCACTGGTCTCGGGCCGCGCTGACGTAATCGTCGCCTCGACCTCCGACACCCTGGAACGGGCCAAGACCGTAGGCATGACCGTGCCCTACTTCGCCTTCAACATGGTCGTGCTGACCCGCGACGACACCAAGATCAACAGCTACGACGACCTCAAGGGCAAGCCGGTCGGTAACACCAGCGGCACCTTCGAAGCCATCGCCCTGGAAAAAGACGTGAAAAAATGGGGCAACGGCAGCTTCCGCGCCTACCAGACCCAGAACGACACCATCCTCGCCGTCGCCCAGGGCCATATCGACGCCTCGGTGGTGACCAATACCGTCGCCGCCGCTTCGATCAAGTCCGGTAAATACAAGGGCCTGCGCATCGCCGGTAACGCGCCTTACGTCATCGACTACGTGGCTCTGGCCGCCAAGCGCAACGAATACGGCCTGATCAACTACCTGAACCTGTTCATCAACCAGCAAGTACGCTCCGGCCGCTACGCTGAGCTGTATGAAAAATGGGTTGGCGCCGGCAAGCCTGTGGACCTGACTGTGCCGAACGTTTATCGCTGATAGCCTGAACAGCGCAGACAAGGGTAGGGGCGATCTATGGGCGGCGAATGATGGAGAGAACTCTGCAGGGCCGAATTGTGGGAGCGAATTCATTCGCGAAGAGGCCGGGACATCCGACGCATCTTCGTGTTCTGAAATACCGCTTTCGCGAATGAATTCGTTCCCACTGAATTCGCTCCCACAAATGGTCTCCCACAGAATCTGCTCCTACCCGGTCGCCGCAGTGAGAACAGAAACAGGAACCCACACATGTCAGATGTTTCGTTAACAGGCCGCTGTCTGGTGGCAGGGTCGGCCCAGGGCGAATTGCTCCATGCCGATGTCGGCCTGAGTTTCTGGGGCGGTGTCGATCCCTTTACCGGGGAAGTCATCGACCGGCATCACCCCCTGAGCGGTTCGATCATCAGTGGGCGGGTACTGGCCATTCCCAGTGGGCGCGGCTCCTGCACCGGCAGCAGCGTCATGCTGGAACTTATTCTGAACGGCCACGCCCCGGCGGCGCTGGTCCTGGAACAGATCGACGATATCCTCACCCTCGGCGTATTGATCGCCGAGCAGATGTTTGAGCACTCTATTCCGGTCATCAGCGTCGGCGCCGAGGGCTTTGCCGCCCTGCGCGGGCTGAGCCATGTGCAGGTGGTCGGTGACCAACTGCAGGGTTTCATCGAAAAACCGGTTGCATTGCCGGGCCGGGCCGAAAAACGCCTGCCGTGGACGCCCGACCTGGTCCTCAGTGCCGGCGACCGCGAGATGCTCGAAGGTCGCCAGGGCAAGGCCGCACAGGTGGCCATGGGCATCATCCTGCGCATGGCCGAGCTGCAAGGCGCCAAAGAACTGCTGGACATCAGCCAGGCACATATCGACGGTTGTATCTATACCGGTCCGGCCAGCCTGCGTTTCGCCCAGCAACTGGTGGCCTGGGGCGCCTATGTGCGAGTGCCCACCACTCTCAATTCGATTTCCGTGGACAAACGCCGCTGGCGTGAACTGGGGGTCGCCGCCAGCCTCGGCGAGCCCGCCAGCCAACTCGGCGATGCCTACCTGAACATGGGCGCCCAGGTCAGCTTTACCTGCGCGCCGTACCTGCTGGACAGTGCGCCGACGGTGGGCGAGCAGATCGTCTGGGCCGAGTCCAACGCCGTGGTCTACGCCAACAGCGTGATTGGCGCCCGTACCCTGAAGTACCCGGACTACCTCGATATCTGCATCGCCCTCACCGGCCGCGCGCCCCTGATCGGTTGCCATATCGAACAACAGCGTCTGGCCCGCCTGCGTATCGAAGTGCCGGCGCTGCAGGGCCTGGACGACAGTTTCTATCCGCTGCTCGGCTACCACGTCGGCCTGCTGTGCGGCAGCCAGATCCCGGTGATCTGCGGACTGGAACAGGCAGCACCGACTCTGGACGATCTCAAGGCCTTCGGTGCCGCCTTTGCCACCACCTCGGCCGCGCCGATGTTTCATATCGCTGGCGTTACCCCGGAAGCCGCTACCGCCGAGCAGGCACTCGGTGGTCAGGCGCCTGAGCGGACGTTCCTTGTCACTACAAGCGAGCTGCTGCAAAGCTGGCGCGAACTGGACAGCGCGCCGGACCCGCAGGTGGATCTGGTGTCCCTGGGCAATCCGCATTTCTCCCTGAGCGAGTGCGCAACCCTCGCCGCCCTGTGCCAGGGCCAGCGCAAACACTCGGAAGTTGCCATCGCCGTCACTCTCGGCCGGGCCGTCCTGGAGCAGGCCCGTGCCGCCGGATACGTAGCGACCCTGGAAGACTTCGGCGTGCAGTTCGTCAGCGATACCTGCTGGTGCATGCTCGGCGAACCGGTAGTGCCGGTCAGTGCCCGTACCCTGATGACCAACTCCGGTAAATACGCCCACTACGCGCCGGGTCTGGTCGGACGTCAGGTGCATTTCGCCAGCCTTGCCGAATGCGTCGCCACGGCGTGCAGCGGCCAGGCCAGCGGGCGTCTGCCGGCCTGGTTGAATACCGCGATGGAGCCCGCCCATGTTTGACTACAACTTTCATTGGCGCGCCGCCTTCAAGGCCCTGCCGGACATGCTTGACGGCGCCCTGGTCACCTTCGAGACCGCCGCCCTGTCGATGATCCTCGGCGTGCTGATCGCCCTGTGCCTGACCTTCATGCGCATGGGCAAACAGCCGATATTGCGTGGTTTTGCCGCTGCGTGGATTTCCATTGCACGCAACACTCCGTCGCTGTTTCAGGTCTACATCCTGTATTTCGGCCTCGGTTCGTTCGGCCTGCATATCAGTTCATGGGCGGCATTGCTGGCGGGGATCACCATCAATAACGCCGGTTACCTGGCCGAAAACTTCCGCGGCGGCCTCAAGGCGGTGCCCGACACGCAGTTGCGCGCTGCCCGCTCCCTGGGCATGAGCGCCCCCAAGGCCTACCGGCTGATCGTGATCCCGCAACTGTTGCGCATCGTCTTCTACCCCCTGACCAATCAGATGGTCTGGGCGGTGCTGATGACCTCCATGGGCGTGATCGTCGGCCTGAACAACGACCTCACCGGGGTGACTCAGGACTGGAACGTCAAGACCTTCCGCACCTTTGAATTCTTCGCCATCGCCGCCGTGCTGTATTACCTGATCGCCAAGGCGATCGTGGGACTGGCCCGCCTGCTGTCCTGGCGCCTGTTCCGGTATTGAGGGAGATGACCATGTTCAATACCAGCTTTACCTGGAACGACATGCTGTTCCTGCTCGACGGCGCCAAGGTAACGATCCTGCTGACCATTGTGTCGATGCTGATCGGCACCGTGATGGGTGTCGCCTGCGGCCTGTTCCGTGCCCTGTTGCCCCGTGCATCGATTCCGCTGGCCTGGCTGCTGGATGTGTTTCGCAGCGTGCCGTTGCTGATCCAGTTCGTGCTGTTCAATGCCCTGAAAAGCATTGCCGGCCTGAACTGGAGCGCCTTCAGCGTGGCCTGTGTAGTGCTCGGGCTGTACGTCACCGCCTACTGCACGGAGATCGTCCGTAGCGGCGTGCTCTCGGTGCCGATGAGCCTGCGTCGGGCCAGCCGCTCTCTGGGCCTGACCTACTGGCAGGACATTCGCCGCATCGTCATGCCCATGGCTGCCCGCGTCGCCTTCCCCGGCTGGGTCAACCTGCTGTTGTCGGTGATGAAGGACACCGCCCTGGTCATGTGGATCGGCATCGTCGAACTGCTGCGGGCCTCCCAGACCATCGTTACGCGCATTCAAGAACCGTTGCTGGTGTTGTGCATCGCCGGCGCCATTTACTACGTCATGAGCCTGGTGGTTGCCCGTCTCGGCGCCCGGCTGGAAGCAAGGTGGCAGGAAAATGATTGAGATCGACAACGTACACAAATCATTCGGCGAACTGGAAGTGATCAAGGGCGTCAGCCTGTCGGTGAACAAGGGCGAAGTGGTGTCGATCATCGGCGGCTCCGGCTCGGGCAAATCGACGCTGCTGATGTGCATCAACGGCCTGGAATCGATCAAGAGCGGCAGCATCCGCGTCGACGGCACCGAGGTGCATGCGCCGGGCACCGACATCAACAAGCTGCGGCAGAAGATCGGCATCGTGTTCCAGCAGTGGAACGCCTTCCCGCACCTGACCGTACTGGAAAACGTGATGCTGGCGCCGCGCACCGTACTGGGTAAAAGCAAGGCCGAGGCCGAAGCGCTGGCGGTCAAGCAGCTGACCCACGTGGGCCTGGGTGACAAGCTCAAGGTGTTTCCCGGCAAGCTCTCCGGCGGCCAGCAACAGCGCATGGCCATTGCCCGCGCACTGGCCATGTCACCGGACTACATGCTGTTCGACGAAGCCACTTCGGCCCTGGATCCGCAGCTGGTGGGGGAGGTATTGGACACCATGCGCATGCTCGCCGAAGACGGCATGACCATGGTTCTGGTGACCCACGAAATTCGTTTTGCCCGGGATGTGTCCGACCGCGTGGCGTTTTTCCGCAACGGCCTGATTCATGAAATCGGCACGCCGGAGCAGGTGATTGGTAATCCGCAGCGACCTGAAACCGCTGAATTTCTCAAGTCCATCAATTAGCGCTTATGACAACAATCGTGCGGGCCAATTGTGGGAGCGAATTCATTCGCGAAAGCGGTTTATCCAACGACGAAGATGCGCCGAATGTACCGGCCTCTTCGCGAATGAATTCGCTCCCACAGAAAACGCCATTCAATATTTGACAAGAGGACCATCACTCATGCGTTCATCGAAAGTGATTCACGTGGTCAGCTGCCACGCCGAGGGCGAGGTCGGCGATGTCATCGTCGGCGGCGTCGCGCCACCGCCGGGCGATACGATCTGGGAGCAATCGCGCTGGATCGAGAAAGACAACGTGCTGCGTAACTTCATGCTCAATGAACCGCGAGGCGGTGTGTTCCGTCACGTCAATCTGTTGGTGCCGCCGAAGAACCCCAAGGCGCAGATGGGCTGGATCATCATGGAACCGGCGGACGTGCCGCCCATGTCCGGCTCCAACTCCCTGTGCGTGGCCACAGTGCTGCTCGACAGTGGCATCCTGCCCATGACCGAACCGGAAACCCGACTGGTACTGGAAGCCCCCGGCGGCCTGATCGAAGCCGTGGCCCAGTGCCGCGATGGCAAGGTGCAAAGCGTGGAAGTGCGCAACCACCCGTCCTTCGCCGACAAACTCAATGCCTGGATCGAAGTACCGGGCATCGGCTCGATCCAGGTCGATACCGCCTATGGCGGCGACAGCTTCGCGATTGTCGACTCGACCAGATTGGGCTTTGCCCTGACCGCCGACGAAGCCAGGGACCTGGTTGAGACCGGTCTGAAAATCACCCTGGCGGCCAACGAACAACTGGGCTTCAACCACCCACTGAACGCCGACTGGAAACACATTTCCTTCTGCCAGATCGCAGCGCCCGTGCATTACGAAGACGGCGTTGCCACAGCGGCCAACGCCGTGGTCATCCGCCCCGGCAAGATCGACCGCTCGCCCTGCGGCACCGGCTGCTCGGCACGCATGGCGGTGTTGCATGCCAAAGGACAGCTAGCCGTGGGCGAACGCTTTATCGGCCGCTCGATCATCGGCTCGCAGTTCAACTGCCGGATCGACAGCCTGACCGAAATCGCCGGCCGCCCGGCCATTATCCCGGCCCTGTCCGGCCGCGCATGGATCACCGGCACCCATCAACACATGCTTGACCCGAGCGACCCGTGGCCGGAGGGCTATCAGTTGTCAGATACCTGGCCGGTGGGTTTGCAGCTGGATAAGTAAGGATCCGTGCGAGGAGCATTGCAGGAGCGAGTTGTGGGAGCGAATTCATTCGCGAAAACGGTTTATCCAACGACGAAGATGCGTCGAATGTACCGGCCTTTTCGCGAATAAATTCGCTCCCACATTGGAATATCGAACAACCCGAATGATGTGAAATGAAATCCGCAACCGGGCATTTTTTTGCCCAAACACAAACGTATACGAAATACCCTTTAATCGAACTGGAGTAACTCATGAGCAAACACGTTAACTGGAGCGGCGTCTTCCCGGCCGTCACCACCCAATTCAACGCTGACTTCTCCCTCAACCTGGAAGCCACCCACAAGGTCATTTCCAATCTGGTACGCGATGGCGTGTCGGGTCTGGTGATTTGCGGCACCGTCGGCGAAAACACCTCCCTGAGCGTGGCCGAGAAAATCAGCCTGGTAGAAGTCGCCAAGGACGCCAGCGCCGGTCGTGTGCCGGTGATCTCCGGCATCGCCGAATTCACCAGCGCCAACGCCAGCGACGTCGCCCGTCAGGTAGCCAAGGCCGGTGCGGATGGCATCATGCTGATGCCTGCCCTGGTCTATTCGGCCAAGCCGTTCGAGACCGCCGCGCACTTCCGCACCGTGGCCGCTGCCACCGACCTGCCGCTGATGGTCTACAACAACCCGCCAATCTATAAAAACGACGTAACGCCGGACATTCTGATTTCCCTGGCCGACTGCGAAAACATCGTCTGCTTCAAGGATTCCTCGGGCAACACCAACCGTTTTATCGACGTGCGCAACGAAGTCGGCGACCGCTTTGTACTGTTCGCCGGCCTCGATGACGTCGTCGTAGAAAGCATCGCCGTGGGCGCCGTGGGTTGGGTGTCGGGCATGTCCAACGCCTTCCCGAAAGAGGGCGAGACCCTGTTCCGCCTGGCCAAGGCCGGCCGTTTTGCCGAAGCCATGGCCATCTACGAATGGTTCATGCCGCTGCTGCACCTGGACGCGCGTCCGGACCTGGTGCAATGCATCAAGCTGTGCGAAGCCATCATGGAACGCGGCAGCGCCCTGACCCGCCCACCACGCCTGGCCCTGCCGGACGCTGATCGCGAGTATGTCGAGCGGCTGATGAAGACGGCGTTGGCCAATATGCCGGTATTGCCGGAGGTTGGGCTTTAAGCGATGTAAGACTTACTCAAACCTGTGGGAGCGGATTTATCCGCGAAGACGGTATTCCAGACGACAGCGATGCATGGAATGTACTGACCTCTTCCCGGCTAAAGCCGGTCCCACAAACGCATACATCAGGCCATCAATGCCTGCAAATCTTCATACAGCTTCTCGGTAATTTTCACCCCACCCTTTAGGCTCCTTTCCCGCGCGTCATAACGCCGTTGCGACGGCAACCGCGCGCCCTGCCCCTGAATTCCTTCGAACAAGCTTTCCGCCCGCGCCAGGTGGTGGTCGACGGTATCGCCGAGAAAGCGCTTGGGATCAAGGGCAATGATCAGCTCACCGTGATAAGGCGACGACTTGCTGCCAGCATCGTATTGCTGCGACTCGACGCTCGTCAGGTCGCCAATCAACGGCCCGGCAATCAACTCGACCATGGCCGACAGCGCAGAGCCCTTGTGCCCGCCGAAGGTCAGCATGGCACCGTTGAGCACGGCACTGGGGTCGGTGCTAGGTTGGCCTTCGGAATCGATGCCCCAACCCAGGGGGATCTCCTTGCCCGCACGTTCATGCAGCTGGATTTCGCCACGGGCCACAGCACTGGTGGCAAAGTCGAAAATAAACGGCGATTTGCCCGCTCGCGGCCAGCCAAAGGCGATGGGGTTAGTGCCGAACAGGGGCTTGCTGCCGCCCGCCGGAGCGACCCAGGAATGGCTTGGGGTAAAGGCCATGGCCACCAGTCCGGCCTCGGTCAGCACTTCGATCTCGCTCCACAGCGCCGAGAAGTGCACGCAGTGGTTGATCGCCATGGCAGCAATGCCGCTGTGCCGGGCTTTTTCCACCAGTACCGGTGTGCCCAACTGAAAGGCGCGCTGGGAGAAACCGCCCTTGGCATCAACCCGGACAATCGCCGGGGCCTGATCGATCAACTCGGGCTCGGCATCCGGCACCACCTTGCCATTGCGCAGGGTGGCGATACAGCCAAGCAAACGCCACAGACCATGGGATGCACACTCATCCCGCTCCCCCGCCCAGACCACCTCGGCCACTGCCTTTACATGGGGCTCGCTGAAACCGTTGTGGCGCAGAATCGACTCGGCCAGCGTTCTTGTTTCATCCAGTGTCAGAGCAATCACGACGCAACCCCTTGGCTTATGGCAAAAGCCAAGGGTGGCCTGTTGTGACGGGGGTTTCTTGTCGGCAATCGTCTAGTGGAGTGACGAATTCGGCATAGCATGACGCACGCGAACCTGTAGGAGCTGCCGAAGGCTGCGAACCGGTTGGCCTGACACTCCGCTTTCGCAGCCTTCGGCAGCTCCTACAGGACCGCATCGCTCTGGGTGTTAGATATTCACCACATTGACGAACCGCGACGCCGCCGTCTCGTCAATCCGCAGATTGGTGAAGTCGAACAGATTACGGTCAGCCAGCTGAGAAGGCTGTACGTTCTGCAACGCGCGGAAGATGCTTTCGGTACGGCCCGGCGTCTTGCGCTCCCAGTCCTGAAGCATTTCCTTGACCACCTGGCGTTGCAGGTTTTCCTGGGAACCGCAGAGGTTGCACGGGATGATCGGGAAGCCCTTCATGTCCGAATAGGCCTGGATGTCCTTCTCATGGCAGTAAGCCAAGGGGCGAATCACCACGTTGCGCCCATCGTCGGCGCGCAGCTTCGGCGGCATGGCCTTGAGCGAACCATTGAAGAACATGTTGAGGAAGAAGGTCTCGACAATATCGTCGCGGTGATGCCCCAGGGCCATCTTGGTCGCGCCGATTTCATCGGCAAAGGTGTAGAGGGTGCCGCGACGCAGACGCGAGCACAAAGAACAGGTGGTCTTGCCTTCCGGAACCAGTTCCTTGACCACCGAGTAGGTGTCCTTCTCGACGATGTGGTACTCGATGCCGAGGGTTTCCAGGTAGGCCGGCAGCACGTGCTCGGGGAAGCCGGGCTGCTTCTGGTCCATGTTCACGGCGACGATATCGAACTTGACCGGCGCGACCTTCTGCAGGTGCATCAGCACGTCGAGCATGGTGTAGCTGTCCTTGCCGCCGGACAGGCAAACCATGACCTTGTCGCCCTCTTCAATCATGTTGAAATCGCTGACGGCCTCGCCGGCCAGCCGACGCAGGCGTTTTTGCAGTTTGTTCTGATTGACTGAGAGGGTGCCCATGGCGCTGATATCCGCTAGCGGTGACTCGGGAAAAGGCCGGTATTTTACGCATAAACCTTCGGCGAGGATAACCGGGCGTCCAGAGGTATGAACGGTCATTTTATGATCATGCGGCTATGAACCCGCCCGCTTACATCGCCAAACACTCTAAGCACGCCGGTTTTACACCGGTCTGACTTCCTATACTCGATAAGGTCGCAACCTTGTCACATAAAACGCAATCGAGGCTGTGGCTGTGCCCTGCAAGGCCAATGGTCAGGCAAGGGCAACGGGCCTAACCGAGATAAAGGAGTCAACGCCATGATCAATCACGTCTGGGGTCTGTTCACTCACCCCGATCAAGAGTGGCATCAGATCCGCGAAGAGAAGGAAGAAAGCATCGGCCACATGTACCTCACTCACACCCTGATCCTGGCAGCGATTCCGGCGATTTCCGCCTATATCGGTACCACTCAGATCGGTTGGGTGATCGGCGATCGCGCTGCGGTGATGCTTACCCACGGCAGCGCTGTCTGGATGGCCGTCATGTCCTATATCTCCATGCTCATCGGCGTGGGGGTCATGGGCGGGTTTATCCACTGGATGGCCCGCACCTATGACGCCACTCCAAGCATGGCCCGCTGCATTGCCTTTGCCACCTACACCGCAACGCCGCTGTTCATCGGCGGGCTCGCGGCGTTGTATCCGCATATGTGGCTGGGTCTGGTGGTGGGCACGGCGGCCATCTGCTACACGGTCTATCTGCTGTACGTCGGGCTACCGACTTTCATGAATATCCATTCGGACGAGGGTTTCATGTTCTCCAGCTCCGTACTGGCAGTCGGCCTGGTGGTACTGGTGGCGATCATGGCCTTTACTGTCGTGCTGTGGGGCATTGGCGTCGGCCCCGAGTACACCAACTAAGCACCGGCGGTCGGGTCGCTGCAATGGACGGCGACCCATTCCGTGTATCGGCTTGAGTTTTCGCAATACACCCTCACTACGGCATACTTGGCGCCTCTGGAGAACCAGCAAGCATGCCCGAGCACATCAACGCCCGCGTCGAAAGCTGTTATCAGCAAGCCGAAGCCTTTTTCAAACGCCCCTTCAAACGTCCCGTGGTCAGCCTCAAGCTGCGTGGGCAGAAGGCTGGCGTCGCACACCTGCACGAAAACCTGCTGCGCTTCAATCCGCAGCTGTACCGGGAAAACAGCGAAGACTTCCTGCGCCAGACCGTGGCCCATGAAGTGGCGCACTTGGTCGCCCATCAATTGTTCGGCGGCAGCATCCAGCCCCATGGCGAGGAATGGCAACTGATCATGCGCGGCGTCTATGAGCTGCCGCCCAATCGCTGCCATACCTACGAAGTGAAGCGCCGTAGCGTGACCCGTTACATCTACCGCTGCCCCTGCGCCGACAGCGACTTCCCCTTCTCCTCCCAGCGTCATCAACTGGTGCGCAAGGGCCGCCGGTATCTGTGCCGGCGCTGTCGCGAGACGTTGGTGTTCAGTGGAGAAGTGCGGGTGGAATAATCATCCACATGGGCATGTGAATGATCCTGTGGGAGCGAATTCATTCGCGAAAGCGGCATTTCAAACGCAACACATTCATTGGGTGTACCGACCCCTTCGCGGATGAATCCGCTCCCATAGGACCTAACCCGCTCCATAAAAACAAAACACCCCGCCAAAGCATCGCTCTGGCGGGGTGTCGGGTGACGCGCGGTCTAAGGCTTAGGCCTTCTCGGCAACACCCAGGTCGTCTTCAGGACCCATGGTGGTGAGAGGAGTACCGCCAGAAGCCAACTCGGCAGTCATCTTGTCGCTGTCCAGCTCGCCAACCCACTTGGCCACAACCAGGGTCGCAACAGCGTTGCCCACCAGATTGGTCAGGGCGCGGGCTTCGGACATGAAGCGGTCGATACCCAGGATCAGCGCCAGACCGGCAACCGGCAGGTGGCCGACAGCAGACAGGGTCGCAGCCAGGACGATGAAGCCACTACCAGTCACGCCGGCAGCGCCTTTGGAGGACAGCAGCAGCACCAGCAGCAGGGTGATCTGGTGAGTGATGTCCATGTGGGTGTCAGTTGCCTGGGCAATGAACACGGCCGCCATGGTCAGGTAGATCGAAGTACCGTCGAGGTTGAACGAGTAGCCGGTAGGAATCACCAGACCGACAACCGACTTCTTGGCACCCAGACGCTCCATTTTCACCAGCATGCGTGGCAGAGCCGACTCCGACGAAGAAGTACCCAGTACGATCAGCAGCTCTTCACGGATGTAGCGAACCAGACGCAGCACGCTGAAACCGTGGGCACGGGCGATGGCGCCCAGCACGACCAGTACGAACAGCACACAGGTGATGTAGAAGCACAGCATCAACTGACCCAGCTGCACCAGCGAACCAACGCCGTAGGCACCGATGGTGAAGGCCATGGCACCCAGGGCACCCAGTGGCGCCAGCTTCATGATCATGTTGATGATGTTGAACATCACGTGGGCGAAGCGATCGATGAAGTCCAGAATCGGCTTGCCGTAGGCACCCAGGCGATGCAGGGCGAAACCGAAGATCACCGAGAACATCAGCACTTGCAGGATATCGCCGTTGGCGAAGGCGCCGACGATGGTGTTCGGAATGACGTTAAGGATGAAGCCGATAACGCTCTGGTCCTTGCCCGCAGTGACGTAGGCAGCGACTTTCGAAGCGTCCAGGGTCGCCACGTCGATGTGCATGCCGTCGCCCGGTTGCACGACGTTGACCACGACCAGACCGATCAGCAGGGCCAGGGTGGACACGATTTCGAAGTACAGCAGCGCGTAACCGCCAGTCTTGCCGACCGACTTCATGCTCTGCATGCCGGCGATGCCGCTGACGACCGTACAGAAGATGATCGGCGCGATGACCATTTTGATCAGTTTGATGAAGCCATCACCCAGTGGTTTGAGGGCAACACCGGTCTGCGGATAGAAGTGACCCAGCAGAATGCCGATCACAATGGCAACGATGACCTGGAAATACAGGGATTTGTACAAGGGCTGACGAGTCGTCATGGCAATGATCCTCAAGGGCATCGTCGCGCATCATCCATCTGACGCTCGCGATACCTGTGGCGCTAACCCTCCTGCGTTGGAGGGATTTGTTTTGTCGAGCTGCGGTGGGCAGTCCTGGCTCTGTGCATCGCAAGGCGCGTGCCAGTTCTCGAAAAAACCCTGTACCCCCCTGAATCCGGACCTGCGCGGTGAAAAGACTTGAAGAGGCCGCTTGGGTATGTGGCGGTTTTCCGCCTGATCCCGAAAAAAACGCCCGGGCATTGGCGGGTATCCGCCGTCATCCCGGCGAATGGGGCTCATTAAGTGATAGCACAATGGGTGGAAAATGATGGCCCGCAGGTCAGGCCGCGAGGAAATGAATGCGGAACGCTGCGCCACCCAGCTCCGAGTCGCCCAATGTCAGGCGCGCGCCGTAGCTTTCGATGATGTCCTTGACCACCGCCAGCCCGATGCCCTGGCCAGGGTGCTGGCGATCCAGTCGTTCACCACGCTCGAGAATGCGGGCGCGCTGGCTCTGGGGTACCCCGGGACCGTCGTCTTCTATACACAGCTCGTCGCCCTGGAGGGAAGAACGCTGGGTGACGCGAACTTCGCTCAGGCACAGGCGATAAGCGTTTTCCAGCAGATTGCCGAGCATCTCCAGCAAGGCACCCTCCTCCATGGCCACCATGCTCTGCTCGGGCAGATCCAGGCTGACCTTGACCTGCTTGTCGCGGTAGACCTTGTCGAGGGTGTTACACAGGCTTTCCACCACCGGGCGCAGGGCCACGTGATGGCGGACCAGACCACTCTTGCGCAGGCTGGCGCGCTGCAACTGATAGCCGATCTGCTGGCTCATGCGTTCTATCTGGGTCTGCAGGACCCGCGCCTGTTCCAGATCCTCGGGGCGCTTGGCGATGGTCTCGCTGACACCCTGCAATACCGCCAGTGGCGTCTTCAGGCTGTGGGCAAGGTCGCCCAGGGAGTCGCGATAACGGATACGCTGCTCACGCTCACTGGACAGCAGGCGGTTCAGCGAGCCGGTCAGGCGCAGCAATTCGCTGGGATGCTGCTCGCTAAGACCATCACGATTGCCCGCCTCCACTTCGTCAAGTTCCTGACTCAGGCCGCGCAGGGCCCGCAGGCCCCAGGTCATACCGAGCCAGAGCAGCGCCATCAGGGCCAGCAAGGCGCCACCGAAGCCCAGGTAGAGCTTGCGCCGCAGATCGGAAATGGTTTCCTGATACTCGCGTACCGGCAGCAGCGAGACGATGCTGAATGCGGCATTGCGCCCGCCGAGCAACTGGATCTCGACGTCGTTGACGAAAAACTCTTCGCCATTGATATCCCGCAGCTTGCTGAACTGATCGCCCTTGCCGTCATAGCGCGGCACATAGTTGATGTCTTCGGCCTCGGCAGCCCGTGAACGCCAGACCAGGTGCCCCTGGCGATCATAGATGTAGCCGATCAGGCGGCTGCCGGGCAGGTTGAACTGCTCGCCGGGCAACACCGTGGGCATCAACAGGTGATCATCCTCGATGCGCGCCGCCGAGATCAGCGTGGTGACATCCGAGGCCAGGCGTTGTTCGATGGAGCTGCGCAGCGCCAGGCTGAAGGTTCCCTGCAGGGCCGGGAGCAGCATCAGCATGAAGATCACTGCCAGAATAGCGGCAGCCAGCATCAGACGCAGGCGCAGCGAACGAATCATGTACAGCGCTCGGTAAACAGATAGCCCAGGCCGCGTACGGTATCGATGGGCTTGAAGCCCGACTGACCTTCGAGTTTGCGTCGCAGCCGCCCGACCAGCACTTCGATCACATTCGGATCGCGCTCGTCATCGTCGGGGTAGAGCTGTTCCATCAGACGCTCCTTGGGCACCACCTGCTGATGATGGCGCATAAGGTATTCGAGAATCCGGTATTCGTAGGCCGTCAGCGCCAGAGGCTGCTCGTCGAGAGCGGCCTGCTTGCGATTCAGGTCCAGCAGCAATGGCCCGGCGACAATCGTCGACTGGGTAAAACCACTGGAACGGCGCAACAAGGCGTTGAGCCGTGCTTCCAGCTCTTCGAACTGGAATGGCTTGACCACATAGTCGTCAGCCCCGGCAGCCAGGCCTTCGACCTTATCCTGCCAATTGCCCCGTGCGGTAAGAATCAGGATGGGGAAGGTCTTGCCTTCGGCACGCAGGCGACGGATCAGATCCAGGCCACCCATGCCCGGCAAGCCAAGGTCGATCACCGCCAGATCGTGATTGAACTGCCCGACCTGATACAAGGCCTCGTCGGCATTGCCAACAGCCTCGACCACATGGCCGCTTTCCCGCAGTCGGGTTTGTAAGTGATGACGCAACAGCGCCTCATCTTCAACCACCAACAATTTCATGTCGCTCTCCCAGGCAAACCAGCGCCCCGCTGCAACAGATTAACAATAAAGCCGGGCCTGAAGCTCAGGCCCGGCCACAAGTACTTGAAAATGATCAGAACAGGAAGTTGGCAGCCAGGTACGTCTGCGCACTGCTGTTGAGGCTCAACGAACCCAGTTTGGGACCGCCGTGGCTGGAAACTTCATGACCGGCATTACCCCGCAGATAACGGTAGCCAAGTTCCAGCGAGGTATTTTGCGAAAGGTTATGCATGACGCCTGCTTGCGCGCCGAAGGCATAGCCCAAGTCAGTGCCGCGGCTCATGCCGGGGGCTTCGAGGCTCAGCTTGGTCATGCCCAGGGTGCCGCCGCCAAACAGCTGAGTATTGCCGCTACGACCGACCGGCACGAAGACGTCGTAGCTGCCCAACAGGTTTTCATGGCGCAGCTTGATACCGTTGTGGGCACCGGAGACGTTGTCGTAGGTGACGTAGTAACGGTTATCGGCGGTCTGTTGGCCGGCGCGCACGCCCCAGGTGGTGTCCTTGCCGATGACGCCATCGGTATTGGGGCGATTCAGATTGTCGTTGAGGGCGCGAGAGTGCTGGATCTTGTCGCTGGTGTTGCCCAGGGTGACGCTAGCGAAATTACGAACACTTTCATTGGCTTGCAGCGCGGTGCTGCTGCCCAGGAAAGCCAGTGTCAGAAGAGTCTTGTTGAATGCGTGCATGGTGATGTCCTTATGCGCCAGGCGCGTTGTGAGTACGCTGCAAAGACTATTCGCGACGCCCTGAACCCACCCTGAACACCCACTGAACCTGTACTGAACGAATAACTCAGCAAAGCAGTCACAATGACACCATCGCTGAACTACTCTTCGTCATCTACCCCCGATGCTGCATTCGATATTAAGAAGGAGCTGACCATGCGTTTCTGGATCGCAGTCATGATGATGAGCCTGGCAGGTATGGCCCAGGCCGAAATCAGAACCCAGGTATTCAATTATCAAAGCGCCGACGGCACGCCACTGGTGGGCTACTACGCCTACGATGACGCCATTATCGGCATCCGCCCCGGTGTAATCGTGGTCCATGAATGGTGGGGCCTGAACGACTACGCCAAGAAACGCGCCCGCGACCTCGCCGCTCTGGGCTACAGCGCCCTGGCCATCGATATGTATGGCAACGGCAAAAACACCGAGCACCCCGCCGACGCCATGTCCTTCATGAAAGCCGCCACCGCCAATAGCGTGGCCTCGGCTCAGCGCTTCGAGGCGGGCGTGACTCTGCTCAAGCAACAGCCCCAGACCAACCCCTATAAAATCGCTGCCATCGGCTATTGCTTCGGCGGCGGCGTGGTTCTGGATGCGGCGCGCCGTGGCGATCCCCTCGCTGGCGTGGTGAGTTTCCATGGTGCGCTGAATCCAAGGCCAACTGCAGTTCCTGGCAGTATCAAAGCGCCGATTCTGGTTGAGCATGGTGGCAAGGACAGCATGGTCCCCGAGGCTAAAGTAGATGAGTTCAAGGCTGAGATGAAAATGGCTGAGGCCAGCTACACCATCGACACCTTCAAGGGCGCCAAGCACGGCTTCACCAACCCCGACGCCGACCGCCTGAGCCACGGCGAACATGGCGGCCCGGATATTGGCTACAGCAAACAGGCTGATGAGATGTCGTGGGCGAATATGAAAACGTTTCTTGCTCAGGTATTTGCCGACCAATAGGTCGAATTTCGGGCCTCATCAAACACAACACGGCTGCGAGTGGGCTGGAATGAAATTTCTGTAGGAGCTGCCGAAGGCTGCGAAAGCGCTGTATCAGATAGATCCATTCGCAGCCTTCGGCAGCTCCTACAGGACAGCCTGCTCATTCAGTTGATGAGCGCGAGCTTCCCTCAGCCCCCATCCCCCGGCAAAATGCCGTCCATGAACCCATCGATGCCCCTCCCCGCCTGCTGCCCGACCCTCAGCCGCCACTGGCCCTTGCCGCAACCTTTGGCAGACGTGGTACTGGTCAGTAGCCCCTTTGACCCGCAGCAACTGCAGCCCGGCGACTTCCAGCACTGCGCCATTGCGCCCCCGGCAAGCATTCAGCGCTCGGTGGCCAAGCGCCAGACCGAGTTCCTTGCCGGACGGCTCTGTGCCCGGGAAGCCATGCGTCAACTGGATGGACGCCTGTGCGTGCCGGAATTGGGCGAAGACCGCGCGCCGATCTGGCCGGGCGACCTGTGCGGCTCCATTACCCACAGCCAGGGCTGGGCCGCAGCCATCGTCGCGTCCCGCCAGCAATGGCGGGGGCTGGGGCTGGATGCCGAGCATCTATTGAGCCATGAACGCGCCACACGGCTGGCCGGGGAAATCCTCACCGCCGATGAATTGGCCCATATGGCGAACGAACCCGCCGACCAGCACGCGCTGCGCGTGACCCTGACCTTCTCGATCAAGGAAGCACTGTTCAAGGCGCTCTACCCGTTGGTGCACACGCGCTTCTATTTTGAAGACGCACAATTGGTGGAATGGTCCGCCGACGGCCATGCGCGCCTGCGTTTGCTGATCGACTTGTCCAGCGAATGGCATCAGGGCAAGGAGCTGGAGGGGCAGTTCAGTGTGCGGGATGGGCAGTTGCTCAGTCTCATCGCGGTCGCGCCGCACTAAGCGGTAGAAGCGATTTGTGGGAGCGAATTCATTCGCGAAAGCGGTATTGCGGACAAGAAATATGCCTCGGATGTACCGGCCTATTCGCGGATAAATCCGCTCCCACACCGCCTGAGCCTGACTTGAACGCGATGGCGATGTTACTGGCTGAATCCGCTCGATACATCGCTGGCTGCAACAACTACCGTCGCTCCCACAACCATCATCTCATTCCAAATAGTCCTGTCAGCCATCATCGTTTCTCCCCTGCCGACTCGGCCACGCCAGACTGAAACACGCCCCGCCCAATGCTTCGCTGTCGGCAATCAACGCCCGGCCGCCATGCCAGTTGATAATCCGCCGCACAATCGACAACCCCAGCCCATGCCCGCCCGACGCCCGGGTACGGCTGTCGTCCAGGCGCATGAACGGGGTAAACAGCCGCTCCCAGGCACTTTCAGGGATACCGGGGCCGTCGTCTTCGATATCGATGCGACACCGCTGGGCATCCACCGCGAAGCTGACCAGCACCCGTGATTCGGCGTGGCGCATGGCGTTGCTGATCAGGTTCTGCAAGGCCCGGTGCAGGTAGCGCGGCTCGGCCTCGACCCAGGCGCCGTCACAGTCTGCGGCGACCCGGCACAGGCCACGGCTGATCTGCACCACCGCCCGCAGCGCTGCCAGTTCGGCAATCACCTGATCGATCATCTGCTCCAGATTCACCCGTTGGAAATTCAGGGTCGGCGCGCCCTGCTCAAGACGCGCGTAAATCAACATCTCGTCGACCAACTTATCGAGGTCCTGAATATCGTGGTCCATGCCCAGCAGGTATTTCTGGCGCATTTGCGGGGTGGTCGCGTCGTTGACCATTTCCAGGCCAAAGCGCAGCCGCGCCACCGGCGTGCGCAGCTCGTGGGACACCGCCCGCACCAGTTCGCGCTGGATCATCAGCGAGCGCTGCAAGTGCTCGGCCATGCCATTGAACGCCGCCGCCAGTCGCCCCACCGAGTCGGCGCCAGTCTCCGGCACACGGGTTTGCAGGCTGCCCTGGGCAATCTGGGTGGCAGCGGCTTCCAGGGTCTGCACTCGCCGCTCCAGCCGCCTTACAAGCAAATAGACCACCAGACCGATAAAGCACAGGCCGACCAGGGCGATGAGAATCAGCAACTCCGGCGGATACGGGTTGAGCGGGTACAGCGGGCCGATTTCCAGCATCCACGGGGTGTTGGCGATGCCGGCGAAGACCCGGATCGCATCACCGCCCCTGGCCAGGGCCATCACCGTGTCGCCCTCGGCAATGCGGCGGCGCTGATCGTCGTCGATATCGGCCTTTTTCAGCGCCACCAGCCGCAGATCGAAACCAAACCCCTTGCTGATGCGCAGCATTTCCAGGCGCTGCGGCTGCTCCTGTACCGGAAAGCGCACCAGTTCATCGATCAGCAGATAAATCGTCGCCCGGGCCAGTTGCTCGCTGATCTGGCGTACCTCGCCGGTCAACAGCAGCGGCTCCTGCACACTGAGCTGGCGATAGACCTTCGCCGCATGGGGCCCCAGTTGCTCTACGACCACCTGGCCGCGGCTCAGGCGGCTGCGGGTGCTGCTGCTCAGTTGCGCCTGATCGGGGGTCTGCAGCTCCAGGGGAATGCCCAGCAGCCGCTCCCAGACAGCCATGGACCGTCGCCGCTCGATGGCATCCATGGGTTGCAGGTTATCGGCCATCAGGGTGAAGGTGCCGTGGGCCAGTTGCTCGCGGTATTGGTCGCTGCGCACCTGATTGAGCAGATGCAGGGTCAGCACGCCGAGCAGCGCCACCAGTACCAGAACGCCAAGCATGCCGCCGTAGATGCGCAGGAAGATCGAATTCATGGCTCAGAGGCTCCGGTTCGGACCGGACATGTCCTGGGCCGCTTCCGGGACAAACAGATAGCCCTTGCCGCGCACCGTTTTGATCAGGCGTGGATGTTCGGGATCGTCGCCGATCCGGGGGCGAATGCGCGAGATTCTTACATCAATGGAACGATCCTGGCCGTCATAGCCGATGCCGCGCAGAGCGGTGAAGATCTCTTCGCGAGAAAGAATCCGCCCGGCATTACTGACCAATAGCCAGAGCAGATCGAATTCGGCACTGGTCAGCTCGATGCTCTGCTCGCTGAGCCAGGCTTCGCGCAGGGCGTTATCGACGACCAACGGGCCAAAGACCAGGCGCCGCGCCTCGGCGGCCGGTGACTGGGGCGGTTCGCTGCGGCGCAGCAAGGCATGGATCCGTGCCAACAGCACCCGCGGATGCACTGGTTTGCAGACAAAATCATCGGCACCGATATCCAGGCCCTGGATCTGATCGCTGTCGTCAGTACGCGCGGTAAGCATCAGGATCGGCCCGTCATAGCGCGAGCGCACCGAGCGACAGATGCTCAGGCCGTCTTCGCCGGGCAGCATCAGATCGAGGATCACCAGGTCCGGCTGCTCATCAATGATGCGCTGGGCGGCCAGGGTGCCATTGCCCTCGATGGCCACCTTGAGGCCGTTGTTCTCCAGGTAGTCGCGGGTCAGCTCGGCCAGACGCTGATCATCCTCGACAATAAGTACCTGCCAGGTTTCGTTTGCCACGGAGCCATCCTTTAGTTGTTCTTATATGAATGAATACAACATGCGCATCACACCGATATCGTTGGATCTACTTTCCCCTATCCCAAACCGTTTTTTTGTGATCCGCATCCCGCTCCAAAAACCCCGCCCTGGCCCGACACAAGACTGTAAAAATCCATGACCAACGGTCGACGCCAGTAGTTTCGCGGCCTACACGCGACCGGGAGGTTTCACACACAAATTACACACAGTTTTATCCACAGGTCATGCGTTGCAATTGGTGTCCAAAACGCATTATCTTGTAGCCCGCCGCAGAAAAAACCCTACATGTAGGGTTTTGATCAAAAAGCCAAACACATTTCAAATGGAAAACTCAAGGGTTTTTCTTGCGTCTTTGGGGTTGAACCAAACCCCTGTTTCATGGCCAAACCGCTCGCGCGAATGGTTGACGTTGCCACCCCACACCATCGGGTGGAACGGTACATGTGTTGCAACATAAATAACGCATTCTGTAACAGATTTCCGAGCACCGGGCGTTGACCCGGTCTCCTTCGACTTCAAAGCCTTCCTCGAGTCCGTTTTGAAGTCCTTATTGGCCGACGTTTGTCGGCCAACTGCCTCAAGACGGAACGGTGGGCACCCTGACAGTGCCCAAATAAACATAGAGAACGTGGAGACACCCATGCAAACAGACACAACTCGCGAGAATCCGCAGGCCATCGCGCCGCAGACAGGCGACTCCCTGCAGGACCTGTCCGCAACCGCGCCTGGCCAGCTGCGCGTGATCAAGCGTAACGGCACTGTTGTTTCCTACACCGATGACAAGATTACCGTCGCCATTACCAAAGCGTTTCTTGCAGTTGAGGGCGGCACCGCTGCCGCTTCGTCGCGCATCCACGATACCGTTGCCCGCCTGACCGAACAGGTCACCGCGACCTTCAAGCGTCGCATGCCCTCGGGCGGCACCATCCACATCGAAGAAATCCAGGATCAGGTAGAACTGGCGCTGATGCGCGCCGGCGAGCAAAAAGTGGCTCGCGACTACGTGATCTACCGCAACGAGCGCTCCAAGGAGCGTGCCGTGCGTGGTTCCGATACTCCGGTCCAGGCGCACCCGTCGATCCGCATCACCCGTGCCGACGGCAGCACCGCGCCACTGGACATGGGTCGCCTGAACACCATCGTCACCGAAGCCTGCGAAGGCCTGGCTGAAGTCGATGCCAACCTGATCCAGAACGAAACCCTGAAGAACCTGTACGACGGCGTGGCGATGAAAGACGTCAACACCGCCCTGGTGATGACCGCCCGTACCCTGGTCGAGCGCGAGCCGAACTACTCGTTCGTCACCGCCCGCCTGCTGATGGACACCCTGCGTGCCGAAGCCCTGAGCTTCCTGTCCGTCACCGAAAGCGCCACCCACCACGAAATGGCCGACCTGTACGCCAAGGCCCTGCCTGCCTACATCGCCAAGGGTATCGAGTACGAACTGCTGAACCCTGAGCTGGCGGCCTTCGACCTGGAAAAACTGGGCAAGGCAATCAACCACGAGCGCGACCAGCAATTCACCTACCTGGGCCTGCAGACGCTGTACGACCGCTACTTCATCCACAAGGATGGTATCCGTTTCGAACTGCCGCAGATCTTCTTCATGCGCGTGGCCATGGGCCTGGCGATCGAAGAGAAACAGCGTGAAGACCGCGCCATCGAGTTCTACAACCTGCTGTCGTCCTTCGACTACATGTCGTCGACCCCGACCCTGTTCAACGCCGGTACCCTGCGTCCTCAGCTGTCCAGCTGCTACCTGACCACCGTGCCGGATGACCTGTCGGGCATCTACCACGCGATCCACGACAACGCCATGCTGTCCAAATTCGCTGGCGGCCTGGGCAACGACTGGACCCCGGTCCGTGCGCTGGGCTCCTACATCAAGGGCACCAACGGCAAGTCCCAGGGCGTCGTGCCTTTCCTGAAAGTGGTCAACGACACCGCCGTAGCGGTCAACCAGGGCGGCAAGCGCAAGGGCGCTGTCTGTGCCTACCTGGAAACCTGGCACATGGACATCGAAGAGTTCATCGAGCTGCGCAAGAACACCGGTGATGACCGTCGTCGTACCCACGACATGAACACCGCCAACTGGATCCCTGACCTGTTCATGAAGCGCGTCTTCGATGACGGCAAGTGGACCCTGTTCTCGCCATCGGAAGTTCCGGACCTGCACGACCTGACCGGCAAGGCCTTCGAAGAGCGCTACGAGTACTACGAAGCGCTGACCGAATACCCAGGCAAGGTCAAACTGTTCAAGACCATCCAGGCCAAAGACCTGTGGCGCAAAATGCTCTCCATGCTCTTTGAAACCGGCCACCCATGGCTGACCTTCAAGGACCCGTGCAACCTGCGCAGCCCGCAGCAGCACGTGGGCGTGGTCCACAGCTCGAACCTGTGCACCGAGATCACCCTGAACACCAACAAGGACGAGATCGCGGTCTGCAACCTGGGCTCGATCAACCTGCCGAACCACATCGTCAACGGCAAGCTGGACACCGCCAAGCTCAAGCGCACCGTGGACGTAGCCGTACGCATGCTCGATAACGTTATCGACATCAACTACTACTCCGTGCCGCAGGCGAAGAACTCCAACTTCCGTCACCGTCCGGTCGGCCTGGGCATCATGGGCTTCCAGGATGCGCTGTACCTGCAACACATCCCGTACGGTTCCGACGCTGCCGTCGACTTCGCCGACAAGTCCATGGAAGCGGTCAGCTACTACGCGATCCAGGCTTCCTGCGACCTGGCCGACGAGCGCGGCGCCTACGAGACGTTCCAGGGTTCGCTGTGGTCCAAAGGCATCCTGCCACTGGACTCGCAACAGATCCTGATCGAACAGCGCGGCCAGAAGTACATCGATGTTGACCTGAACGAATCCCTGGACTGGGCACCGGTTCGTGCCCGCGTACAGAAAGGCATTCGTAACTCCAACATCATGGCCATCGCACCGACCGCGACCATCGCCAACATCACCGGCGTATCGCAGTCGATCGAACCGACCTACCAGAACCTGTACGTGAAATCGAACCTCTCGGGCGAATTCACCGTGATCAACCCGTACTTGGTCCGCGACCTCAAGGCCCGCGGCCTGTGGGACTCGGTCATGATCAACGACCTCAAGTACTACGACGGTTCGGTACAACAGATCGAGCGCATCCCGCAGGAACTCAAAGAGCTCTACGCGACCGCCTTCGAAGTGGACACCAAGTGGATCGTCGACGCCGCCAGCCGCCGTCAGAAGTGGATCGACCAGGCTCAGTCGCTGAACCTGTACATCGCCGGCGCCTCGGGCAAGAAACTGGACGTGACCTACCGCATGGCCTGGTACCGTGGTCTGAAAACCACCTACTACCTCCGTGCCCTGGCCGCGACCAGCACCGAGAAATCGACCATCAACACCGGCAAGCTCAACGCCGTTTCCAGCGGTGGCCACGGCCCGGACGACTCGGCAATCGCCGCCCCTCGCCCAACCGAAGCCGCCCCGGCCGGTCCGGCGCCAGTGCCTAAAGCCTGCGCCATCGACGAGCCGGACTGCGAAGCCTGCCAGTAAGCAACACCCCGGCAACCTCGCTCCAGTGGGAGCAAGGCTTGCCCGCGAAAAGGCCCGCAAGGGCCTTTAACCGCAGCCCGATCTGACCTACCTGCTATGCCAAACCCTACCCTCGCAAGCAAAAAAGCCTACTGCGCCAAAACACGCAGATCCAACTACGCAGCCAGCCTGCGCCTTTCCGGTTTTCCCTGCACACCACTAGACGCCGAACGCCCTTTGCCATCCCGCGAACAACTGCTTAACACCTACCGTAATACCCCTACCTGATGCGCACCACTTGTGTACAAGCCGGCTTGCTGGCGATCGATTGAGCGACAGAAAATGGTTTTTTTGTGGGAGGTTTCGCAGTGCCCCTGACACTGCGCTGTCGCGCAGCAAACACAGAACCGTGGGACCGGCTTTAGCCGGGAAAGCGCAGGCGAGATCGATACATTTCTATCGCCTGTCCCACAGTCTTCCCGGCTAAAGCCGGTCCCACGGTCTGTTTTCCGGGCCGCGGCCAGGCTATCAAAGACGAGACGAAATCTTCTGCCACCCACAACCACTCGTCGCCTCCCAAAACCAATTCCCCCCAAAATCCGGTCCAAATAAAACACCCTAAACCCCACAACCCCCAACAACCGCTGCCCCGACAAAAATTGACCCGAATCAAGCCAATAATCCTTATCCAAAAACCTTCTCAACAACGATTGCCGACAACCGCCACACACTATATCCTGCGTTTCGAAATGTAAAAAAACACCAGATAAGGGATTTCCGCTCCGTTTTGGCCCATTCGCCCTGCACCATGAATGACCACCCGAAACGCCCGAGAAAAAAGCGAAAATCACACCTCAAACGTCGTCACGGATGAACAAGTGCCGGGCAAAATCTGTATAATCCCGCGCTCGCTCCAGGGTACTCAAATGACCATTTGCACACGCAATGCTGTCTTACCTGAAAGCAACCTCTACTACCCGTTTTGTTCGCCTGTGTGGCCCTGCGCCGCGGCGGCAAATCCGTTGATCGAACTGCAGCCCCACAAGCCAGTCGATCCCGAGTAAATCTCGAAATCCGTTGCCAACGTTAGCGATACGACGCGGGCACTACATCCTTTGAAATTCAGGAGCTTCCACCATGCTGAGCTGGGACGAATTCGATAAAGAAGACGGCGAAGTAGTCGCCAAGGCAACCAACGCCGGTCATGCCAACGAAGCCAACATGGACCGCCTCGACAGCGCCGGTGGCGCCGCGGCCCTGGAAGCTCGCAACATCACCGCCAACGACTCCGCCGCCCTGATCCGCGCGAAAAAAGCGCTGGACGCCCTGGACGTCGCCGAAGGCCTGGCCGAACTCGAAGGCGCCAGCGCCCGTGTCGCGGTCGATGAAAAGCGCATGATCAACTGCCGCGCCGACCTCAACCAGCTCGTACCTTTCAAATACGACTGGGCCTGGCAGAAATACCTCGACGGCTGCGCCAACCACTGGATGCCGCAAGAGGTCAACATGACCGCCGACATCGCCCTGTGGAAAGACCCCGAAGGCCTGACCGACGACGAACGCCGCATCGTCATGCGCAACCTGGGCTTCTTCTCCACCGCCGACTCCCTGGTGGCCAACAACCTGGTCTTGGCCGTGTACCGCCTGATCACCAACCCGGAGTGCCGCCAGTACATCCTGCGCCAGGCCTTCGAAGAAGCGATCCACACCCACGCCTACCAGTACTGCATTGAATCGCTGGCCATGGATGAAGGCGAAATCTTCAACATGTACCACGAGATCCCATCGGTCGCGAAAAAGGCAGCCTGGGGCCTGAAATACACCCGTTCCATCTCCGATCCGAAGTTCGAAACCGGCACCGTCGAAACCGACAAAGAACTGCTGCGCAACCTGATCGCCTACTACTGCGTACTGGAAGGCATCTTCTTCTACTGCGGCTTCACCCAGATCCTCTCCATGGGCCGCCGCAACAAGATGACCGGCGTCGCCGAGCAGTTCCAATACATCCTGCGCGACGAATCCATGCACCTGAACTTCGGCATCGACGTGATCAACCAGATCAAAATCGAAAACCCACACCTGTGGGACGCCGAAATGAAGGAAGAAGCCAGCCAGATGATTCTGCAAGGCACCCAGCTGGAGATCGAATACGCCCGCGACACCATGCCACGCGGCGTACTGGGCATGAACGCCGCGATGATGGAGGACTACCTCAAATTCATCGCCAACCGTCGTCTGTCGCAGATTGGATTGAAGGAAGAGTACCCAGGCACGACTAACCCGTTCCCATGGATGAGCGAGATCATGGACTTGAAGAAAGAGAAGAATTTCTTTGAGACGCGGGTTATTGAGTATCAGACTGGGGGGGCTTTGAGCTGGGATTGATGGCTTAGGTTGACTCGGTAGTAGTAAAAAGCCAGGGGCACATGCTTCCTGGCTTTTTTCTGCAACTGAAAAATAGATGTATGTACTCGTAAATAACCAACGAGGCGTACTGAAATAATTATTTAAATCACGTAGGCCAACATGATAATATCAAAATGACACCCCTAAACTTAGGGATAAAATAGAAAGGACTTTCTGAAAAGTGAAAATAGTTAAATTCCGTATAAAAAATTTTTGTTCCATTATAGATACTGACTGGCGTAGTTTTTCTACAGATGGGGTAACCGTTTTGGTAGGGCAAAACGAGTCTGGGAAAAGCGCGATTCTTGAAGCTTTAAGCCTGACATTTAGTCAAAAACACATAACGGATGATGATCTACGATATGGATGTGACTTGCCTGAAATATGGTTGGAAGTGGAATTTAGCAAAGAAGAGTTTTCAGAAAGCCTAAAACATCGTGCTCATCCGGATGATCTAGAGAGAATTTCAAATCACTTTGGTAGAGTCGGACATTTCACTAGGACCGTTTTTCGATGGGAACTAAATGATTCAACAACAAAAAGAACTTTTTCTTGTGATATCGATATTGAAGAGCCTGAGCTATTCATCCCAGCCACAGACTTAATAGATGCGAACGACGTCAATGTTACAGAGGGAATAACATTATCTCACATTGCCGCTGACGCAATTTTCAATATCGCGCCGACTTTCACCTTATTCCAATCAAACTCTGGATTATTGCCAAATACAATAGATATTGACACGGATTTTAACCTGACTGGCGAAGGAAAAACAGCAGCAGAAAACTTGCTAACGATTGCAAACATCAACCTCAAGTCACTTTTAAAGCAAGACAGCCGAACACAAGAATCAAAGATAGCCCGTGCTATTAGCGAAATAAATCACGACCTCAAAGATTTTTGGAATCAAACTATAGGAACCAACAACAAGATAAAAATTGAGTTCAATCTTAAACACCATGACAACTCCTCTGAAAAGCCAGGAGCCCCATACTTAATATTCTGGGTAACCGATGGATTACATAAGCTGCACCCAAAACAACGGAGTGCTGGAGTCCGTTGGTTTATATCATTTTACCTACAGTTGAAAGCATCACAAAAAAGCAATAACAAATTATATTTCTTGCTTGACGAACCCGGTGCAAACTTACATGCAAACGCTCAGAAAGATGTACTAAAACTAATAAACACCCTAAGCAAAGAAATATCAATTACATATAGCACCCATAGCCCTACCCTTATAGAGTACGAGAAGCTTTACCGGGTCTACGCCGTACAAAGAGGCAATGACGAATTGGAAACACCGACAGAGATGATTGAGGCTCTTCATTTGGGGGCCGCCTCAAGCGATACTCTTTCTCCAATTCTGACCGCTATTGGTACTGATTTTTCACATCAAAATGTCATACAAAAATACAACAATATAATACTAGAAGAACCCAGCGGTTACTATTACTTTCAGGCATTCTGGCATCTACTTAACAAGCAAGATAGCGTCAATTTTATATCCGCCACAGGAGTAAACAAAATAGTTCCACTAGCATACATGTTTACCGGATGGGGAATAAAATACTCAATAATCATAGATGATGACAAACAAGGCAGATCCGTTTATAACCAGTTAAAGAAAGAGCTTTGGGGTGACGAAGATTCTATAGCTATAAAAATGGCTTATAAAATAAAGGAGTGCAACGGAATAGAAGACATCTTTTCTTTGGACTCGTTCAAAGAAAACGTTTTAGAGGACGCATATACTGGTGAATTAGAACTTCCTTCTGAAATCGTTAAGCTTCCAAAGTACTCAAAACCCATTTTAGCTTATAAATTTTACATGAATGTCAAAGAAGGAAAAATAAGCACTGAACACTTGGACTCCAGCACATTGCAGAAAATCACATCTACTACGAATAAAATTAGCGAACTTATATCATTACAAAAACCTGAATAAACAGATTCGACGCAACTGACGGAGGGACATGAGCCCTCCACTTCAGCAAAGACAAACACTAAATATCATCACATTCAAAAACGTCTTACATCTCAGGGCATAAATACATTATCGCGATGAAACTTTAAATATACTCTCTGCCGAAAATCAAATTCTCTATGAGATCTATCGCGAGCACTATCAAATCCTAAAAGCTTTAAATCCGTTGCACACAGCCGTGAAGATACTAAAACACTTCCATCATCGCAAAAACTAATAAGCCCTCTATCAAAAAGAAAATCTGCAGATGGCGTTAAAAGTAAACCATTCGCGCCATCAAGCCTTTCGCTTGCGTTATCACAAAGTCGCCACGGTTTAATATGGCTAGCTATAAGCAAACCAGAGTTTGTTACATGTGTAAGCCGACAAGCTTTTTCAAATTGCAAAATATTTTTTTTAAATATACCTTGCCCCCTACGAGCATCTATCAATTGTTTTTTCGTGGTAGAATCAAGGTTTTGATCTTTGATTATCTCGAATTGTATATAGTCGTCTATATCTGATGAAAATTTTAGCGCAGGAAAAATAAATGAGGATTTTTCATACTCGAGCTTGGCTGTACCCATAAGCAAATCAAAAACGGATTTACTTACCTCTGCGAGATAAGCATTTTGCCCTCCATTGCCGGTTGCAGGATGGATTGGAGAATACTTTAAAGGTAATATGCTTCGCAATTCAGTAATCCGTGACTTAGGTCTTACTGGCTCAATCAATCGCTCCCATTTCACAGGGAGTAGCCACCCTTGCTGACTCCAATACTCCCCGGCATTTCCAAATGAAGGAGGCTTAGGTGAGGGGAACGCAAACTCAGTTACCCTTCCGACATGCTGAATTTTCGCATGAGAAAAAGACATTACGGCATCACCAGGTGAAGCCAAACGCATATTTTCATAAAACTTATTATTCTTACCGTTTGCCTTACGCATCGGAGACCAAAGAAAGCCACCTGCAATTTCGTGCTTTGACGTTTGCTTGTGATTAACCCACCAGTACTTCATCGCTCAGCCTTATTCCTTTATGCCGTTCGGACAGAGAAGCTGTCGTCAGACCTACCCGAGTCGAACCAACGAAGTATTCGTCGCGCATTCGTGTAGGAATACTCCCACACAGTAGCCAGATGGCCACTACAGGTAAAGTGCCAGCACATTGAGGCCGAAAAATTTTCAGAAATGCCCTACAACATTGAGGCTTGCCTGCTCAGGCAACGCTCCCTACCCTTGCACCGCGCCTAAGAAACGCACCAAAAACTCAAAAGCAGCGGCCTGACCGCTCCCGATAAAATGCGGCTTTTTTGTACCTGCGGCCTTCGGCTGCGCGTCTTAAAATCTCTGTTATGTCGGGAGTGGACCAATACAAGACCCGCAAGGGAAATACGTCCGGCCTCTTTCTCTGCTTTTGGGGTTTCTTAACTCCCGACGCCTTAGCCCTACGAAGGCTAACCAATGCAGAGATAACAAAAATGCTGAATCCCTTAGCTACTCGAAGGCCCGCCCCCCACAC